>NZ_JZAM01000168.1:0-224523 GCF_000960595.1 Vibrio sp. S234-5 | reverse complement strand
CAAGTTTCTCTGTGCTGCCGCTCGACTTGCATGTGTTAGGCCTGCCGCCAGCGTTCAATCTGAGCCATGATCAAACTCTTCAATTAAAAGTTTTTTGAAGCTTGCGCTTCGGCTCAATGAATACTGATAAGTTTCTAGTCCCTAGAAGCTAGTTCCTAGAAAACTTGAATTGACTGTGCTCGATACCGAAGTATCAAATTGGTCACTCAGTTCATTGATAAATCTTTTGGATTATCATCAACGAGTGCCCACACAGATTGATAGGTTTATATTGTTAAAGAGCTTGCTTTTTGAGAAGCTTTTCTCTCGAAGCGGAGGTGCATTCTAGCGAGTTAATTTGAAGAGTCAAACACTTTTTCAAATTTCTTTTTTAGAAGCTTTACCCTCTTACTGCACTGCTGAAGCCTTGTGGCGTCTGCGGTGTCAGTGGATGCGCATTATAGGGAACGCTTTTTCCTTGGCAAGTGAAAAATAGCTTTTTTATCGCAATTAACGTTCAACCGGTCAGTCTTTAACCCAATTGAGCATTTACCAAACAAAATAAGGGGCTTGGCCCCTTATTTTGTCATTTACTCGTATAGCTTTATCTATTGATGAGCGATGATCTGCTCATTACTGACCACCAATTGAATTTTCTTATCTGGCAACACTTGGCCAGAAAGAATGGATTTTGCTAACGGGTTTTCGACACTTTGCTGAATCGCACGTTTTAGTGGTCTCGCACCATAAACCGGGTCGAAGCCAACTTGTGCGATCAATTCCAGCGCTTTTTCTGACACTTCCAATAAGTAGCCTTTTTCTTCCATCCGTTTAGCCAATCGACCGAGTTGAATGGAGGCGATAGATTTAATGTGCTCTTTGCCCAAAGGATGGAACACCACGCTTTCATCTATCCGGTTTAAAAACTCCGGACGGAAATGTTTGCCGACAACATCCATCACCTGCTCTTTAATACCTTGGTAATCGAGCATGGCGAAGTTTTCTTGAATTCGGGTTGAACCCAAATTCGAGGTCATAATCACAACCGTGTTTCTAAAATCGACCGTACGACCCTGTCCATCTGTTAATCGCCCATCATCCAGTACTTGCAACAAGATGTTGAAAACGTCGGGATGCGCTTTTTCGACTTCATCAAGAAGGATGACAGAATACGGCTTACGACGCACCGCTTCCGTCAGATAGCCGCCTTCCTCATAACCAACGTAGCCTGGAGGTGCGCCGACCAATCTCGCCACAGAGTGCTTCTCCATGAACTCCGACATATCAATGCGCACCATGGCGTCTTCGCTGTCGAACATGAAGCTCGCGAGCGTTTTGCACAATTCGGTTTTACCGACCCCAGTTGGTCCCAAGAAGAGGAAGGAACCAATTGGTTTGTTCGGATCGGACAAACCAGCGCGGCTACGACGAATGGCATTCGACACCACTTCTACCGCCTCTTTTTGTCCAATGACGCGATTGTGCAGAACCTCTTCCATATGCAGCAGTTTTTCTTTCTCCGCTTCCAGCATTTTTGACACAGGAATACCGGTCTGCTTAGAAAGCACTTCTGCGATTTCGTTGTCGGTAACCTTATTTCTTAATAACGTCATCTCCTGCATTTCGGCTTGCGTGGCTAGATCAAGTTGCTTCTCGAGCTCAGGAATACGGCCGTATTGCAGTTCTGACATGCGGCTTAGATCCCCAGCGCGGCGAGCAAACTCCATATCCATGCGCGCCTGATCGAGTGCCGTTTTGATATGTTGAGTGCCCGACAAGGCGGCTTTTTCTGCATTCCAGATCTCCTCTAGTTCTGCAAACTCACGCTCTTTTTCGTTCAACTCTTCATTGAGCGAGCGTAGGCGCTTTTCACTCGCTTCATCATGCTCATTGCTAAGCGCCTGTTGTTCAATTTTCAACTGAATGATCTTGCGCTCTAGTTTATCCAGTGCTTCTGGTTTGGAGTCGATCTGCATACGAATACTGGACGCCGCTTCATCGATCAAATCAATCGCTTTATCCGGCAACTGTCTGTCTGAAACGTAGCGATGGGACAAACTGGCTGCCGCCACGATCGCAGGATCGGTAATCTCGACATGGTGGTGCAGTTCGTAACGCTCTTTCAAACCACGCAGAATTGCAATGGTATCTTCCACGCTTGGCTCATCAACCAGCACTTTTTGGAAGCGGCGCTCAAGTGCCGGATCTTTCTCGATATACTGACGATACTCATCGAGTGTTGTCGCACCCACACAATGTAACTCACCACGCGCCAATGCGGGTTTGAGCATGTTGCCCGCATCCATGGAACCTTCGCCTTTACCCGCGCCGACCATGGTATGCAACTCATCAATAAAGAGGATGATATTGCCCTCTTCTTTAGAGAGCTCGTTCAAGACCGATTTGAGGCGCTCTTCAAACTCACCACGATATTTCGCACCGGCAACCAACGCACCCATATCGAGTGACAGCACGCGGCGACCACGCAGCCCTTCAGGAACTTCATTATTAATAATACGCTGCGCTAATCCTTCGACTATCGCAGTTTTACCGACACCGGGCTCACCAATGATCACCGGGTTATTTTTGGTACGGCGCTGCAATACTTGAATGGTGCGGCGAATTTCATCGTCGCGGCCAATGACCGGATCAAGTTTGCCCTGCTCCGCTCGCTCGGTAAGATCGATGGTAAATTTTTCAAGTGCTTGGCGCAGCTCTTCTGCGTTCGGATCATTGACTTTCTGACCGCCGCGAATTTGTTCAATTGCTTGGCTCACTTTTTGCTCTGTGAGCCCCAGCTCTTTAAGTAATTGACCTAACGGACCTCTGTCTTCAAGAGCGGCCAGCAGGAAAACTTCCGACGAGATGTAACTGTCTTGGCGCTTCTGCGCAATTTTGTCACAGAGATTGAACATGGTGCCCATCGATGAGGACAGCTGTACATCACCACCAATGCCACTGACTTTCGGCAGGCGATCCAACATTTCACTGAGCTTGGAACGTAGATGCGTGACATCCACATTTAAGATGGTCAGCAGCGGTCTGATTGGGCTGCCATTTTGATCGAGCAGCGCCACCATAAGATGAACGGGTTCGATGTATTGATGATCGCGCCCTAACGCCAATGATTGTGCATCAGAGATAGCGATTTGAAACTTACTGGTAAATCGATCAAGACGCATACCTACCTTCCCTCAACTGAAATGAATGGTTTAATCAGTATGAAAGATGGATACGTGCTCGACGTTTTTCAAGGGGGGACTAAAGCGGATGTCGCACAAATTATGCTGTTATTCTTCCATCCAGATAAAGCTGGCCTGACGGCCAGTAACGCCATCACGGCGGTAGGAAAAGAACTGGCCCGAATTACTGTAGGTGCACATCTGCGATGAAAAGACTTGCCCAACACCTGCACGGTTCAAACGCTGAGTCGCGAGCAAAAATATATCAGCAAGCCACTTTCCACTTTTCTCTTGTGCCACAAAAGCTTTAGCAGCTTGTGGATCAAAGTCGGCGAATGCCTGACGGACATCATCGCCCACCTCAAATGCCAAAGGACCAATCGCTGGGCCAAGCCAAACCATGACTTCACCACAAAACTTGTCGAGCGCGTTTTCCACGATGCCCGCAGAAAGGCCACGCCATCCCGCATGCACTGCTGCAACTTGGGTGCCTTGTGTGTTGGTGATTAGCAGCGGCAAACAATCCGCCGTCATCGCACTGCACACCACTCCGACGGTTTGGGTAAATAGCCCGTCGGCATCCAACACTTGATCTGTCGGAGTCGATACCTCTACCACTCGTGTTGAGTGGGTTTGATTCAACCACACTGGCGCGCTTGGCATTTGCGCCTTTTGGGCTAACCAAAGGCGATTTTCCCTAACTAGGTGAAGCTCGTCCCCGACATGCGCGCCCAAGTTTAGGCTCGTATACGGAGCATGCGAAAAACCGCCTTCACGCGTTGACGCAAAGGCTTTGATATTTTTCGGAGCTGGCCAGCTAGGGAGAATCATGGTTGATCAGTAGACGTCCGGTAAGCCATGTTCTTGAGTATCACGGCGTAGTGTTTCGGTTAACTCAACCATATCATTTGGCACAGGAGCATGGAACTCAAGCTCTTCACCAGTGATAGGATGATTAAAGCGCAGCATGACTGCATGCAGTGCTTGACGGTCAAAGCCACGTATCATCTCGACCACATCATCAGACGCGCCAGATGGAATACGCGCGCGCCCACCGTAAGCGATATCGCCAAGCAGTGGATGCTGAACGTAGGCCATATGCACACGGATCTGGTGAGTACGTCCGGTTTCAAGACGTAAACGCAAGCGTGTGTGTTCACGGAAATGCTCCGCCACACGGTAATGTGTTACCGCCGGTTTTCCCATAGGGCTGACTGCCATCAGGGTACGTTTGGTTGAGTGGCGACCAATCGGTTGGTCCACTTTACCGCCTGCGGTCATACGGCCAATAGCGATGGCTTCATACTCACGGGTAATGTCGCGTTTTTGTAGCGCTCGCACGAGGCGTGTTTGCGCCGGGACGGTTTTCGCAACCACCATCAAACCTGTTGTGTCTTTATCCAAACGATGCACGATACCCGCACGAGGCACTTCTGCTATCTCCGGACAATGAAACAGCAGTGCATTGAGCACGGTGCCATCAGGGGTTCCAGCTCCCGGATGAACCACGAAATCACGCGGCTTGTTAATCACTAAGATGTCGTCATCCTCGTAGACAATATCCAGAGGAATATCTTGCGCTTCCCAGCGCTCTTCGTCTTCAAGCTCGGCGAGCACCGTGATCGCTTCGCCGCCCATCACTTTCGTTCTGGGTTTGGTGATCACCTCACCGTTCACTTTTACTTTTCCGTCCAACAACCACTCTTTCAGGCGCGAACGAGAAAAATCGGCGAACAATTCTGCGATAGCCTGATCAAGTCGTTGACCTAATTGGCTATCTTTTACGGTATTTGTTAATTCAATCTGCTGAGCCATATCGAACTTTTTTAAAAACTGTGAGACTAATGCTCACTACTGTGGAAAAATACTTGTTGTTCATTGTATCCGTTACTGACGAGAAAGTAACGGAAGCTTAAGAAATATTTAGAATCAAGGAATCGACTCCTGACATGAGACACCATACTTTATCAGGCCTTTTGGCGGTATCACTGCTGTTTGGATGTTCAAGCAGTGAACAAATTGTCCCTGATGTACCACCAGCCGAGCTGTATTCAGAGGCACAAATTTCTCTTCAAAGTGGTAACTGGCTAACGGCGATTGAGAAACTTGAAGCGCTCGACTCCCGTTATCCGTTTGGTGCTTATTCGGAGCAAGTGCAGCTTGATTTGATTTATGCCTATTATAAGAACGACGACCTCGCCCTAGGGTTAGCGACGATTGCCCGCTTTACGAGGCTTAATCCGACTCATGAGAAAATGGATTGGGTACTTTACATGCGCGGCCTAACCCACATGGCGCAAGATCGCAACTTTATGCATGACCTGTTTAACGTTGAGCGCAGCGATCGCGATCCTGAGCCTGTCAAAGAAGCATTTGATGATTTTAAGAAGCTGCTTGAACGTTATCCTGACAGCCCATACGCCCAAGATGCACAAAAACGCCTATTTGCGCTGAAAAATCGTTTAGCCGAGTATGACCTTGCGACGGCGGATTATTATTTGCGTCGCGAGGCATGGATTGCAGCGATTAATCGCTGCCAAGAGTTGCAGAAAACCTATCCAGACACCACTGCAGCGAGAAAATCTTTGTCAATTCAACTTAAAGCCTACCAACAATTGGGACTAGAAGATGCGGTTGCGAGAACGAAAGAGCTGATGCGCCTCAATCCACTCTAATACGCCTCTTTTAATGATTCCGTTTACAAACGCAAAAACGCCGCTGAGAAATTCAGCGGCATTTTTTCATTCTTTCTTTCCTACGGGTGGCGATCACATTTTTCACTTGGTGAAATTTTGACTACAGATTTTACTTAGGCAGTAAAATACCCCTGAAAAATGGTTTAATTTCAGCCAACTACTCGAGTCAATCTACTGCTTTCCAAACGAATCTCAAGCTTTTTCATGAGAAAAATCGACAAGCCTTGCTTAAGATCACATTCTGTTTAGCCACTTAAAACACCATAATAAATAATGATCTTGGTCACATTTTTTTTAGTTCAAAGTCGTAATCTGGAGTCAACCCATGAGGGATACCACAGAGGAAAGCATCTATGAAAGTAAACATCACTGGTAAAAACATTGACATCACCTCTGCTATCCGCACTCACATTGAGAGCAAATTTAAGAAGCTAGAAAAATGGCAAGCGGACATCATCAGTTGCCAAGCCACCTTTAGCGAAGAACCGAACAAACAGAAAAAATTTGAGGCCGTGATTAAGGTTCCTAAAGGTCAACTTATCGCTTCAGCGGTTAACGACGATTTGTATGCTGCCATTAATGAAGTGGAGCAAAAACTGGAAAGACAGCTAAACAAACTGCAGCACAAATCCGAAGCGCGTCGCGCCGAAAAACCTGAGTTGGTTGAAGAAGAAGACGAATAAAACGAATTCATTTTGTGAAAGGAAGTAGCGCCGAGAGGCGCTATTTTTTTGCTTGACGCTCTACGCCTGCTTGCTTATTGTGTGGTTAAACGTAACCAAGAAAGATATTTATGCAATTCAATCTACTGTTTATTTTTGACTTCTTTTTCCTCCCCTAACCGCCGGAGGCAAAGCCGTTTGTGAAAGAAAAGTCAAAAACAAACAGAAAGCCTCCCAACTCGGGGGGCTTTTTTATAAGGAATACCACGATGACTGACCAGCCAATCTCACTTGAAGAGATCCGTCTGCGCTTAAATGACCTCGACGACCAATTGCTTAGCCTCCTCTCGGAGCGCCGTAAACTCAGTATTGAGGTGGCGAAAAGCAAAGTGGAAACCTCAAAACCCGTGAGAGATGCCAGCCGAGAGCAGCAATTACTGGTTAAGCTGATCACCAATGGACGAGAAAAATATCAGCTTGATGCTCAATATATTACCAAGCTGTTTCATACCATCATTGAAGACTCGGTACTGCTGCAACAATCTTATCTACAGAATCTGTTGAATCCAGAGCAAAGTCGCAAACCACTCGCGCGCGTCGCCTTTCTGGGTGCAAAAGGCTCTTATTCACACTTGGCCAGTCGAGAATATTTTAGCCGTAAGAACACGGAACTGATTGAGCTCAACTGTGAACATTTCAAAGAGGTGACACAAACGGTTGAATCCGGTCATGCTGATTTCGGCGTTCTGCCGATTGAAAACACCAGCTCAGGTTCGATCAACGAGGTGTATGATCTGCTGCAACACACCACACTCTATATTGTTGGTGAATTAACCCAACCAATTGAACACTGTTTGGTGGCTACCAAAGAGCTGCGACTTGAACAGATCAAAGTACTTTACTCACACCCACAACCACATCAGCAATGCAGTGAGTTTCTCAGTCGTCTTAAAGGGGTCACACTCGAATCTTGTGCCAGCACTGCCGATGCGATGAAGAAAGTGCAAGAGCTGAATCGTGATGATGTGGCCGCTATTGGCAATGCTTCCAGTGGCAAGCTGTATGGCCTGCAAGCTATCCAAGGCAACATCGCGAACCAAACAGAGAACCACACGCGTTTTATCGTGGTTGCGCGTAAGCCAGTAGAAGTCTCAGCACAAATCCCAGCGAAAACAACCCTGATTATGTCGACGTCGCAAAAGGCAGGCTCGCTAGTCGAAACCTTGCTGGTGTTGCAACGCTACGGCATCAATATGACTAAGCTGGAGTCGCGTCCTATTATGGGCAACCCTTGGGAAGAGATGTTCTATGTGGACTTAGAAGCGCACCTAGATTCCGAAGGTATGCAGCTTGCGCTCAATGAGCTCACCAAGCTGACGAAACACTTGAAAGTACTTGGCTGCTATCCGAGTGAAAATGTCAAACCGACCCAAGTCAAGCTAGCCTGACAGTAGAAAATGAACCACGGTGAGTAAAAAGATCATGGCAACTCAAAAAGTGATTATCGCGTCACTCAACCCTGCTAAGCTCAGTGCGGTTGAAAGTGCCTTTCAACAAGCCTTTCCACAGCGCAGTTTTACCTTCAGTGGTGTAAGCGTCCCCAGCGAGGTGGCAGATCAACCGATGAGCGATGAAGAAACCCATTTGGGCGCGCTCAATCGGGTGAAAAATGCCAAACAAGCGGTCAGTGATGGCGACTATTATGTGGGCTTGGAAGCGGGCATTGAGGGTGATGTGACCTTTGCCTGGATGGTAATTGAATCGAACACTCAGCGCGGCGAATCGCGCTCGGCCAGTTTAATGCTGCCCCCTGCGGTGCTGGCAAAGCTTGCCGATACCAATGAGCTTGGCGATGTGATGGACGAGGTGTTTGGCACCGACAACATCAAGCAAAAAGGAGGTGCAATCAGCTTGCTGACGCAAAACCTTCTCACGCGCAGTTCGGTTTATCACCAGGCTTTGATTCTGGCCTTAATCCCTTTTACCAATCCACAACATTTCCCGGCCAATTTGGCAAGCGAGGATTAAAAAAGGCGGATTATCCGCCTTTTTTATTGGCCTCCAGCAAGGTCATCAGCATCGCTTTCTCTTCATCAGAGCGCGCTTTAAGTTCGTTAGAACCACGGGTAATTGTCGCCACGCCAACGCCCAGCAGTTGACTGATCTGACGCTGAGAAAGCTCGCCTCTCAACAACTCACGCACAATGTTCACCCGAGAAAGCAACGCTTCTCTTTCATCCGGGGTCATCAACATGGTCAGCAACATCTCATGCTGCCCCTGTTCGACACTGTGTTTAACCAGTTCAATGATTTGCTGCCAGTCTGAATACTCGGGTTGTTGCGACATTCTCTACCTACTTCAATACTTGGTTTCGAGCTCATGCTGATTGAGAAACGCCCCATCAACACCCAAAATATCCCGATAGTAGTTCTCAAACATCAGAATATTTTGCACGTAGCCACGGGTCTCTTTAAACGGAATCGCTTCGATAAAGGCGTACGCATCCAACTTTCCGCCCGTGCGCTCCCGCCAGCTATTTACTCGGTTAGGTCCGGCATTATAAGCCGCAAACGCAAAAATTCGATTATTATCGTACTGCTCAAGGAGCCCATTCAAATAGTGGCTACCAATTTCGATGTTTTTCCCCACCTGATATAGCTCGTCCTCTCCGGTGTAACTCAGTTGATATTTCTTCGCCGTGTAGCGCGCCGTTGAGGGCATGATCTGCATGATGCCGCGCGCACCGACTGGCGATCTCGCTTCCACATCCATCGCGCTCTCTTGCCTTGCCAGCGACATCAAGGTGATCGGATCAATATTGTGTTTATTGGCGTAAAAATTAAACCACCAGCGATGCGCTACGGGAAAACGCACTTCCACATTGTCCCACATTTTGGCAGAAATACTGGCGGTAACGGTTAAATGGTACCAACGCTTGGAAGCGGCGTACACGGCAAGCATCGCTTGAGTGTCATCGTCAGTACGCGAGAGTAAGTAACGCCACTCGCTCTTCGCTGCGGCAATTTTATCCAGTGCGATCAACTCTTCGATCCGCTGTAGCGATGTTCGAAAAGGGGCGATCCGTTCGCTCTCCAGTTTTAAGGTCGTGACGGGGTATTCAATCGACTGCCCGACCTCTTGGGCTGCCGCCACGCTGTAAAAATTGCGCTGCCCGAGCAGTGACTCTAAACGCTGTTTGCCTTGCGTTACTTTGCCAAGCGCGATGTCGCTACGCCCCAACCAATATTGCCAACGAAGCGATTGGCGATGTTCGTCATCCAAACGTAAAATCCACTGCCGCACGCCCGCCCAATCGGCCTCTTGTATCGCTAAGCGCACGCGCCTTTCCATCAATGTCTGCCGTGATGACTGGGCTAACGTCTTGTCTCGCCACGCCGCTAGTTTCTCATCGTCCGTATTGATCAAGCGAAATGCCACATACTCTGCCAATTCTTGCGCTTGTGGCTTGGGTATTTTTTGCGCTTTGACCACATCGCTCAAGACAGCTTGTGCCTCGACCACATCCTTGCGGGCTAGTTTTTTAAACGCGTGCACCGCTTGCATACGGTTAAAATCGTTGGCTTTGCTTTTTTTGGCAAATTCAGCAACCGATTCAGGTTGGGTAAATAACGCTTTCATCTGCTGCGCTTGCTTCTGCGCCTTAGCACTCTGTGGCAACTTCATCAGGTAAGTCATCAAGTTGCCATTTTTCTCTTCAAAGGCCAGTAACATGCGCTGCAAGATGAGTTCATCACTGCGAAGCCCGGCTTGCTCCCAAACGGTAAACAGGTGGTCACACTCATCCGCTACCCCTTGACCGCTCAACCATAGCCGTTTGGCTGCGGCAAAGGCCTTATCTCGCGCCCCTTGCTGGTAATGCGCATAGTAGTAAATGCACTGATAACTCTCTCCACTAGGCTCTTGGCGTTGAAAGGTCAGGACATTTTTCCAATCCTGCGCTTGATAAAGCGCATCAAGATAAGGTGCACGAATACGCCCAGAGAATGGATAATCCTCTGATTGGGCAATAAAACGTTCCACCTCGGCTGGCGCTTTGTCTTTCAGTTGCAGCAAAAAGACACGGTAATCGAGATAAGCGGTTAAGGCATAACTGTCCAATTGCGGACGCAACTTGGCAAACTCGTCTAGATCTTTGTTGTCTAGACTTTGTTGCGCTTGTTGATACATTTCTCTCTGCTTTTCCAAGCTCGCGATATCAGCGGCGCTCACCGTTACTCCAGTCAGCCCACACAAAAGACCCACCCAAGCTCGACAGGGTTTGGGCAGTCTTAAAAAATTCAGTCTCATTAGAGTCATATCCTCTGACGTTTTGTCGTCACTTCTAAATTCCCGATCTTAAGCCCTCTTGCTTTTATAAGGTGCAAGCAACGATATGCATCTATTTACTCTTATTCATTACACCTTTGTAAAGATGACAGATGTAAATAATAGTGATTTCATTTTAATGAAACACTGTTAGAGGGGAAACTCACTTAACCAACACCTGACAGACCATCGTCAGTCAGATTGCGCTTTGATTCAAGGCGACTAAAATCACCTTCGACAGTAACAAACGGGCGTCAGTTGATATAAAATGGCGCCCTTACGTGGATTTTAATCTTAGGAACGATCGGCAATGGCTGAATACGTATATACCATGTCGCGGGTGAGCAAAATCGTGCCACCTAAGCGTCAAATTCTGAAAGACATTTCTCTTAGCTTCTTCCCAGGCGCAAAAATCGGTGTCTTGGGTCTAAACGGTTCTGGTAAATCTACCCTGCTACGCATCATGGCAGGCATCGACACCGATATTGACGGTGAAGCACGTCCTCAGCCGGGGTTGAAAGTTGGCTATCTGCCACAGGAACCTGTGCTGGACGAGAGCAAAACCGTACGTGAAGTGGTCGAAGAAGCGGTTGGTGATGTCGCTGGCGCGCTGAAACGTTTGGATGAGGTTTATGCGGCCTACGCTGATCCGGATGCAGATTTTGATGCACTGGCCAAAGAGCAAGGCGAATTGGAAGCATTGATCCAAGCCAAAGACGGTCACAACCTCGACAACGCGCTGGAGCGTGCAGCAGATGCACTGCGCCTGCCAGAATGGGATCAAAAAATTGCCCACTTGTCGGGTGGTGAACGTCGTCGCGTTGCGATTTGTCGCCTGTTGCTAGAAAAACCAGACATGTTGCTGCTCGACGAACCGACCAACCACTTGGACGCAGAGTCAGTGGCTTGGCTAGAGCGCTTCTTGGTTGATTACTCCGGTACCGTAGTGGCCATCACCCACGACCGTTACTTCCTAGATAACGCCGCTGGCTGGATTCTGGAACTGGACCGTGGTGAAGGTATTCCTTGGCAAGGCAACTACACCTCTTGGCTAGAGCAGAAGGATGCGCGTCTGCAACAAGAAGCGTCTCAAGAAAAAGCGCGCCAAAAGACCATTGAGAAAGAGCTGGAATGGGTTCGCCAAAATCCAAAAGGCCGTCAGGCGAAGTCAAAAGCGCGTATGGCTCGTTTTGAAGAGCTACAAAGCACTGATCATCAAAAGCGTAATGAGACCAACGAGCTCTTCATTCCGCCAGGTGAGCGCTTAGGTGACAAAGTCATTGAAGTGAAGAATCTGACCAAATCGTTTGACGGTCGCGTGTTGATCGACAATCTTTCTTTCAGCATTCCTAAAGGCGCCATCGTCGGCATCATTGGTGCTAACGGCGCGGGTAAATCGACACTGTTCAAGATGCTCAGCGGTGTTGAGCAACCCGATTCCGGCACCATCGAAATGGGTGATACAGTGAAACTGGCGTCGGTTGATCAGTTCCGTGATTCGATGAACGACAAAAACACCGTGTTCAAAGAGATCTCCGAAGGCGCTGATATCATCAAGATCAATAACTTTGAAATCCAAGCGCGCGCCTACTGCTCTCGCTTCAACTTCAAAGGCGTCGATCAACAGAAGGTCATCGGTGAGCTATCAGGAGGTGAGCGCAACCGCGTGCACTTGGCGAAGCTGCTAAAAGCAGGCGGCAACGTTCTGCTACTCGACGAACCGACCAACGATCTCGATGTTGAAACACTGCGTGCGTTGGAAGAAGCGTTGCTTGAGTTCCCAGGCTGTGCCATGGTGATCTCGCACGACCGTTGGTTCCTTGACCGTATCGCCACGCACATCATTGATTACCGTGATGAAGGTCAGGTCAACTTCTACGAAGGCAACTATACTGAGTACATGGAGTGGCTGAAAAAGACCCTCGGTCCAGCGGCAGCAGAGCCTCATCGTATCAAATACAAGCGTATTACCAAATAACGCATTACTGCTTGAAATTTGTGCAAGGGCCGCTAATATAGCGGCCTTTATTGCAAATACGGTCTTATGTTTCCTGTTGCCAAGCAACCCTAAATCGTCAATTGAGAGAGTAAACATGGCTGAACGACGTCGATTTTCCCGAATTATCTATCAAGTTCCAGCACGTCTGGTGCAAGGTGATCTGGTGCTAGACACCACCATTCAGGATCTCTCATTGCACGGGTTGTTACTGCGAACAGACTCAATTCACAAGTTAAACCACGACGATCTGGTGTTGGTGTACTTCACACTTTCAGATAGTGATATTGATATTAGTCTCGAAGCAGCGGTAGTAGGCTTTGATCAACAGACGATTAGGCTTAAAATTAATCACATTGATATCGAAAGTATCAGCCATTTGAAACGCTTGGTTGAACTCAATGTCGGTGATGATGCTCTCCTGCACAGAGAAATAGAATTTCTCTCTGATCTCGGTGAGCTTGAAGACTAATTGTCTGCTCGATAAGTCGAAGTAACGATGTCCAAGAAAATTACCATGCAGATCCCCACTCAAAATGGGGATCAGTTTTTTTATTTGGCTAAAGGCACTGTCTTTACCATTTTGCTTTCCCTGACCGCCTTACCGATCTCACTGGGTGGCGGTTGGTATTTGTACCAAAAGCAAAGCGGTGAATCGCAGTCTCTGCAGTCACAAATCGCTCATCTCACTGCTGAAAAGCAGCAGTTAGAGATGGAATATCAAGAGCAGTTGGATGTAAACCACTCGCTTTCTCAATCATTGACCGAGAAAAGCAATCAAATCCAATTACTTGGCAAACGTGTCTTTGATGTGGAATCCGTGCTCGGCCTTGCCGACGAAGAACTGCTGATTGACGAGGCCAATCTCGAGAACCGCATCGATGCCGCGGCGGTCGACTCAGCGGTGCGCGCGACCATGTTCCGCCTATTGCCGAATGATACGCCGATGGCTTACCAGCGGATCTCCTCCTCTTTCGGTCGCCGCACTAACCCGATCACCGGAAAACGCCACACACACACGGGGATTGATCTCACCTGTAAACGCGGCGAAGAGATCGTCGCGCCGGCTGATGGTGTGGTAGAAACGGTGCGCCCGAGTAAAAACGGTTTTGGTAACTTCCTGACCATGCGTCACTCTTTTGGTTTTATGAGTTCGTATGCGCATTTGCAGCATTTCAAAGTGAAAAGTGGCCAGTTCGTCAGTAAAGGCGATGTGATTGCCACCTGTGGAAACTCTGGCAATTCAACGGGGCCTCATCTGCATTACGAAGTGCGTTTTCTTGGTCGGGCACTCAACCCGCAATACTTGATGGATTGGACACCAGAAAACTTCAACCATCTGTTTGAAAAAGAGAAAACGGTTAAGTGGGCCCCTTTGGTGGAGATGATCAGCAGCGTGGTGCGCCTGCAAGTCAATCTGACCAATTCACCGTATCGCGATGCGAGCATGGAGACGGTTGCCAGCGAAGAAACGCCCAGTGTAGAGCCGCTGCAAACCAACTAAGCAGGCCGCAGATAGCAAAAGAGCAGCTTCGCGCTGCTCTTTTCGTTTTGTGTCACGTAGGCAACGGCCTCATCCACGATGAATGTTGTCATTCGCTTGTTTAAGCAAGTTTTGGCTCTCGGCCATAAATTGCTGCGAATAGCTGCCAAACCACTGACTGACCTGTTTGAAGCTCTCAACAAAACTGCTTTTATCATGCTGCTCAAGCAGAGCAAGCGCGTCACCAAAGCGTTGATGGAAACGTTTGATCATCTCAATATTCTCTTCGGAAGAGAGAATGATGTCGCCGTACAGATTCGGATCCTGGGCAAAAAGCCTTCCGACCATCGCCAGCTCTAAACGATAAATCGGCGAGCTGAGTTTCATCAACTTGTCTAGACTCGGATTCTCTTTGCTCAAATGCATCCCGTAAGCGAACGAGGTAAAGTGGCGTAGCGCTTGGATCAACGTCATGCCATGATCATGCTCCGCTGCATCGATTTGACACACGCTCGCTCCCCAAATAACAAACTGTTGCAATAGCCACTGATAGGCTTCGCTGTCTCGACCATCGCAGCAGACAATCACCTGCTTGGCCAAGCTCGGTACATCCGGGCCAAACATCGGGTGTAAGCCGACAACTGGCCCGCGATGCACTTTGAGCATCGCCTGCAACGGCTTGGCTTTGATGGAGGTCAGGTCGCACAAAATGCAGTCTTGCGGCAGATTCCCTAACTTATCGATCACACCTTGGGTTAAATGAATCGGCACAGTGACAACCACTAAGCCCGCACCATCAAGGATCTCATCGGCATGTGGCCAATCTTGGCTACCCAACACTTTTACGCTGTAACCAGACAAACGGAACATGCGCGCAAACAACCCGCCCAATTGGCCATGACCACCAATGATCACCACCGAGCGCAGTTCTGGATTGAGACACTTGAAACCGGAATCTTTTTCACTGGCGTAGGACTCGCGCATCACACGACGCAAAATATCTTCAATCAACTGCGGGGGGATGCCCATCGCCTGAGCTTCTGCTCTGCGTGATGCCAGCATGGCCGCCTCTCGATCGGGGGCATAGATGGGCAAGCCGTGCTGGCTTTTCACTTCTCCCACCTTTTCCACCAAAGCGAGACGCTGTGCGAGCAGTTCCAGCATTTGTTTGTCGACGGCATCAATTTGATCGCGCAATGCGTTGAGTTCAACAGCCATGATATCCCTTGTTTACTGTTACTTCAGACGTTGTTGTAAAAATGGCACTAGCTCTTTGTGCGCTTTGCGCAGCAGTGCCTCTGTGGTATCCCAATCAATACAGGCGTCGGTGATAGAAACCCCGTATTGCATTTCACTCAGTGGCAATTCCGACGATTGATTGCCTGCGTTAATATGGCTTTCAATCATCAAACCAATAATTGATTTGTTGCCTTCGCGGATCTGATGAATCACATCTTCCGCGACCAAAGGCTGACGACGGTAATCTTTACGTGAGTTGGCGTGACTACAATCGACCATCAATGACGCATCCAAGCCCATTTTCGCCATCTCTTGCTCACACTCAGCCACGGACACTGAATCGTAATTGGTCTGCTTACCGCCACGTAAAATCACGTGACCATTTGGGTTGCCTTGCGTAGTCAGAAGTGCCACCTGACCTTCGCTGTTGATCCCCATGAAACGGTGACTTGACGAAGCCGCTTGCATCGCATTAATTGCCGTAGACAAACTGCCATCGGTGCCGTTTTTGAAACCAATTGGCATCGAAAGGCCACTCGCCATTTCTCGGTGTGTTTGCGATTCCGTGGTTCGCGCACCAATCGCGGCCCAACTGAAAGTATCTGCAAGGTACTGCGGGCTAATAGGGTCGAGCGCTTCGGTCGCGAGCGGGATCTCCATTTCAGCCAATTCCACTAGAAGCTGACGGCCGACATGCAGGCCGTGTTCAATGTCGAAGCTACCATCCAGATGAGGATCGTTAATCAATCCTTTCCAACCCACAGTGGTGCGCGGCTTTTCAAAGTAAACACGCATAACAATATACAGTTGATCATCAAGTTGTTGTGAGAGTGCTTTTAATCGACGTGCATAATCCTTCGCCGCAGCAAGGTCGTGAATTGAGCAAGGGCCGCAAACCACCAGCAAGCGGTGATCTTGCTTATGGATAATGTTCGCGATGGTATTGCGTGATTGCTGAATAAAGCCACGCGCTTTGTCACTGAGAGGCAACTTGGCTTTTAACTGATCGGGCGTGATCAGAATCTGTTCATCACTGATATTAATATTACTCAACTCACTTTTACGCATAACTCTCAACCTGTATATTATTTTTTACAATTCAAATCCATAAGGCAGCTCAATCAACCTTGATGACAAAATAACAGGCTGGAAAAGAAAATCAACCGTAAAGATAAAAAAACATTTAGTGTAAATTTTAAATTACACCAAAGATAAAATGCGTATTGATGAGAATTCATCGCTTAAGCGCTTCTTTTCTCACTTTTATGGCAACAAACGCTGCAAGGTATCACGGGCCGTTTTCCACTCTTGAGAGCGTGTCAACTCATCTAAGCTAAAGCTCCGCTTCTTCAACAGTGCTACCGCGCTAGGCACGGAAGTGATAGGCAAACTATCCAGCGCTGCGACTTGCGCGTCACGTTTATTGCACATCAGCAGCATGTCACATCCAGCGTGTAACGCTTGCTTGGCCCGCTCTGCAGGGCCTCCCATCACAGCCGCGCCTTCCATAGTAAGATCATCAGAGAAAATCAGCCCTTTAAAGCCTAATTCTTGGCGAAGTACCTGTTTTAACCAATATGATGAACCGCTGGCAGGTTGGGAGTCATAGTGGGGATAGATAACGTGCGCGGGCATCATGGCATCCAACATTCCTGCCTCAATTTGCGCTTTGAAAATCGCCATGTCCTCTTGCCATAGGTCATCGCGCTCATCAATCGGTGTCTCTAAGTGCGAATCGGCAATCACGCCACCGTGACCGGGGAAGTGCTTACCTGTGGTCGCCATCCCGATACTGCGCATCCCTTGCATATAAGCGCTGCTGTGGCGCAAGATGGTGTGTGTCTCTTCACCAAAGGCCCGATTACCAATCGCTTTGCAGGCAAAGCCTTTATCCAGCACTGGGGCAAAACTGAGGTCGATATCGTGCGCAATCAGCTCGGCCGCCATCAGCCAACCGCCCATGCGCGCGAGTGCTTCCCCTTGCGCATGCTTGGCGTATTCAGCCGCAGCAGGAATGAGTGAGAAACCTTCGCGAAAACGCTGTACTCGTCCACCTTCTTGGTCGACGCCAATCAGAAACGGGCGCTTGACTGTACGGCGAATCGACGCCACTAAGGCTTGCAGTTGCTGACTGTCGTGATAATTGCGCGTAAACAGAATCAAGCCACCAACAGTCGGATGAGCAAGAACTTCTTTATCTTCTGCATCCAGTTCGTAACCTGCGACATCCACCCATAACGGTCCCATTTTCTCTCTCCAAACAGCTGATATTGGTTAAAACTAAATGAGGTTATTCCGAATGAATTTGCATTACAATGCTTTGCATGAGGAAAAAACGGCGGGGAAATCAGGATGCAAGAGAAAGAGCTGTATATCGGTGTGATGTCGGGCACCAGCATGGATGGCGTCGACACTGCGCTGGTTGAAATCAACCAAGGGCAAGTGCGCTTGCTCGCGCACCACGATCATCCACTGCCAACGTCATTAAAGCAGCAACTGCTTTCTGTCTGTACTGGGCAAAGTACCGATTTGCGCACTCTGGGTGAGCTCGACCACCAACTCGGCCACCTGTTTGCCGACGCCGTACTCGCACTTCTGAACAAAACGGGCATACAAGCCAGCCAAGTGAGCGCGATTGGCAATCATGGACAAACTGTTTTTCACCAACCAACCGGGCCATCTCCGTTTACCACTCAACTGGGCGATGCCAATATTATCTCGGTGCGCACTGAGATTGACACCGTGGCGGATTTTCGCCGCAAAGACATCGCTTTAGGTGGTCAGGGTGCGCCGTTAGTACCGGCATTTCACCAAGCCATATTTGCCATGCAGGACTCAACCACCGTGGTGTTGAACATCGGCGGAATCGCCAACATCTCCGTGCTTCATCCAAAACAAAGGGTCACCGGGTATGATACTGGCCCCGGCAACATGCTGATGGATGCGTGGTGTGAACGGCACACGCAGCGAAGCTATGACCAAGACGCGCGACTCGCCTGCCAAGGAGAAGTGGATCGCAACTTGCTGGCGCGTCTGTTACAAGAGCCTTATTTGACCAAGCAGCCCCCCAAAAGTACCGGGCGCGAGCTGTTTAATAGCGAATGGCTGGATGAGATGCTTGGCACTCATGACTACTCAGTCGAAGATGTGCAGCGCACCTTGTGCGAGTACTCGGCGCTGACCATCGCCAACGAAGTCGAAAAACATGCCTTCGGAGCGAACCCGCAACTGCTGGTGTGTGGCGGCGGGGCGCGTAATCCGCTGTTGATGCAGCGCTTAGCGCAGCGCTTGCCACTGTGGCAAGTCGCGACGACGAGCGAGAAAGGCGTCGATGGCGATAACATGGAAGCAATGGCGTTTGCTTGGCTGGCGTATCGCCACGTGCATCGCCTGCCAAGTAATCTGCCTGAGGTGACAGGCGCAAGCCGCCTTGCTTGCCTTGGCGTGCTTTATCCAAAAGCGTAACAGCAGAAAAGAGCAAGGTGGCCGATTTAGCTGCCACCTTTTTGTCTGAGCTTTTCTTCTGCTGACTTTTCTCTAAGTCACTTTTTAAGTAACTTTTCTCTCGCTGACTTTATTTTCAGCCGTTTGTTCCTTGATCAAGGAAACCAACGTTTCACCGACCTTGGGCGCAAAGTGATCACTATTGTGGCAAATTTGCACTCGCCCGATGATTTTTTCTACCCAATGGCGGATTTATTGCTGGTACTCATTCCAGCCACGTTGCCACTCCATGCGAAAGCGCTGCGCCTGTTCGGTGCCTTCGCACACCCCTTCGTAATAGGAGCCCGACAGGCCAATTTGATAGGCAAAATCCGCGTTGCAATATTCATCCACGCCTTGCAGATAACCTTGGTCATAATCACTTTTATTCACCTCGCCCAGTGCAGCGAGCGCTTTAAAGCTGCGTTGGGTACGCCCATTCACCCCATCTTGATAGCCGACCTGATACCACTCGCCCGCTTTGGCCAACTCCTCGGTGCTCGACGCGCAGCCGACCAAGGCCACCAGCAGTACGCCTAATGCGCTCTGTTTCATTTTTCTTTCCTTAACTCATTGTTTTATCCAATAACCTTACCACTTAAATCTCCCACTCGCCGCATCAAGGGCCAAATAAACCACTCGCCCCGTCAGCAGACCGCTCACGCAGACGAGAAACCACTGAGTCGCCATAGCGACCACTCGTCTGGCTATGCGACCACTCAAGTTAGAAGCCAGTGCAACTGGGCAGAGAGTCACTTACTCTCCACCTTGAGCTTAACTATTATCCAAGGACAAATTGCTATGATGTGGTTTCTATCCTGTGTCGCTGCCCTGATTGGCGGATACTTCATCTACGGCGCTTTCGTTGAGAAAGTATTTGGTATCAACGAACATCGCCAAACTCCAGCCCACACCAAAACCGATGGCGTCGACTACGTGCCGATGTCAACGCCCAAAGTGTATTTGGTGCAACTGCTGAATATCGCCGGTGTCGGCCCGATTTTTGGCCCGATCATGGGCGCTCTTTACGGCCCAGCCGCCATGTTGTGGATTGTGGTCGGCTGTATTTTTGCTGGTGCGGTGCACGATTACTTCTCTGGCATGCTTTCCGTACGTAACGGTGGCGCTTCTGTGCCAACCATCACTGGCCGCTACTTAGGCAATGGCGCGAAACATTTCATGAACATTTTTGCCATTGTTTTATTGCTGCTGGTCGGTGTGGTGTTTGTCTCTGCGCCTGCGGGCATGATTACTAACCTGATCAACGACCAAACCAGCTTCTCGGTGAGCATGACAAGCATGGTGGTGATCATTTTTGCTTACTACATCATCGCGACGATCGTGCCTGTCGACAAAATCATTGGTCGCTTTTACCCACTGTTCGGCGCGCTGCTGATCTTCATGTCGGTTGGCCTGATGAGCGCGATTGCCCTTTCGCCTGAACACACAGTGATGGGGGATTTCCAAGTCACTGACATGTTCTCCAACCTCAACCCGAACGATATGCCGCTCTGGCCCGCGCTGTTTATCACCATCGCTTGCGGTGCGATTTCAGGCTTCCACGCCACGCAATCACCGCTGATGGCGCGTTGTATGGAAAATGAGAAAAATGGCCGCTTTGTCTTCTACGGTGCGATGATTGGTGAAGGCATCATTGCACTTATCTGGTGTGCTATTGCTCTGTCTTTCTTTGGTTCACTGGACGCCCTTTCTGAAGCGGTGAAAAACGGTGGCCCTGGCAACGTGGTTTACAGTGCGTCATTTGGCCTGCTTGGCGTGTTTGGTGGTGTGATTGCCTTCCTAGGTGTGGTGATTCTGCCAATCACCTCGGGTGACACGGCGTTTCGTTCCAGCCGTTTGATCTTAGCGGAATACTTCAACATGGAGCAGAAAACCCTGCGCAATCGCCTGCTGATGGCCGTTCCGCTGTTCGTCCTTGGTGCGATTCTGACTCAGGTGGATTTTGGCATCATCTGGCGCTACTTTGGTTTTGCCAACCAAACGACCGCAGTGATGATGCTGTGGACAGCGTCGGCTTACCTGCTACGCCACAACAAGCTGCACTGGATCACCACGGTTCCGGCCTTCTTTATGACCACAGTGTGCGTCAGCTTTATCCTCAACAACAGCGCGCTGGGCTTTGGTTTTCCAATGCAGATTTCCACCATTGCTGGCCTTATCTTCTCGCTGGTGGTAACGGGCTACGTGATCAAGATCTCCAAAGGCAAAGGCGAGCGCGAGCTAGCGGATGAAGAAAAACCACAAGCGGTTTCCGAAACCGCGTAAGCACCACGCCATGAGTGCCTAAACCAAGAGTCTGCCCAGTCGCAGACTCTTTTTCTTTGCCATACAATAAACCCTGTTCAGTCACAGAAGAGTCGTTATGGAACTGGTTATCTCGCTACTGCAGCAGATGTGTGTTTACTTGGTGTTGGCTTATATGCTGAGTAAAACCCCGCTCATCTTGCCGATGCTCAACATCTCGTCACGCCTGAGTCACCGCTTGCTGTGCTACCTGCTGTTCTCTGCCTTTTGTATTCTGGGCACCTATTTTGGCCTGCATATCAACGATGCCATTGCCAACACTCGCGCAATTGGTGCGGTGATGGGCGGGTTGTTTGGCGGCCCAGTGGTTGGTTTTGCGGTTGGCTTTACTGGCGGTATTCACCGTTACACCTTAGGCGGTTTTACCGATCTCGCCTGCGCCATCTCCACCACGACAGAAGGGCTGATTGGTGGCCTATTGCATGTCTATCTGCTCAAGAAAAACAAAGGGGCACAACTGTTTAACCCTTCAGTGGTGTTTGGCATCACTTTTTTTGCCGAGATCATGCAGATGATCATCTTGCTGGTGGTAGCCAAACCCTACTCAGAAGCCTACGCTCTGGTGTCGGCGATTGCCGCGCCGATGATCATCGCCAACTCGGTCGGCGCAGCGCTGTTTATGAGCATTCTGCAAGACAGAAAAACCATCTTCGAAAAATACTCCGCCACCTTTTCCCGCCGCGCACTGACCATTGCCGATCGCTCGGTCGGTATCTTGCACAGCGGCTTTAACAGCACCAATGCCGAGAAAATTGCCCGCATCGTCTACGAAGAGACCAATGTCGGCGCAGTGGCGATCACCGATCAAGAGAAGATCCTCGCGTTTGTCGGCATTGGCGATGACCACCACAAACCCAACACGCCAATCTCGTCGCAAAGCACGCTCGATTCGATGGCGCAGAATGCGATCATTTATCTCGATGGCAGTGAGCGCCCTTATCAATGTTCACTGGCTGCCGACTGTAAATTGGGCGCGGCGTTGATCATTCCGCTGCGCGCAGGCAAAGAGGTGGTCGGCACCATCAAGCTGTACGAGCCCAAACGTAAACTCTTCTCCACCATCAATATGTCGATGGCAGAAGGCATCGCCCAGTTGCTTTCCAGCCAAATTCTCTATGGCGATTATCAGCAACAACAAACCTTACTGACACAATCGGAAATCAAACTGCTGCACGCACAAGTCAACCCGCACTTTCTCTTCAACGCGCTCAATACCATCAGTGCCGTGATCCGCCGCGACCCTGACAAAGCGCGCGAGCTGATACAAAATCTCTCCCATTTCTTTCGCAGCAACCTTAAGCAAAACATCAATACCGTCACGCTCAAAGAAGAGCTGGCGCACGTCAACGCCTACCTGAGCATTGAAAAAGCGCGCTTTGCTGATCGTCTCGACGTGGAAATCGACATCGCCGCCGAACTGCTGGAGGTAAAACTGCCGAGCTTTACCTTGCAGCCTTTGGTCGAAAATGCAGTGAAGCATGGTATTTCCAACTTGCTCGAAGGCGGCTTGGTGCGCATCTACAGCGAAAAGAGCCCAACAGGCTACGCCATCACCGTTGAAGACAACGCAGGTTGTTACCAAGCGCCGAGTGAGGATCACTGCGGGCTTGGCATGGAGATTGTCGATAAACGCTTGAGCCATCACTTTGGCCGTGATGCAGCACTAAAAATTCAAGCGATACCGCATCAATTTACTAAAATGACCTTTATCATTCCGCACTCAGCGTTGATGAGCTGAATGGCTGTAACACAGGGACTATACGGATGTTGACCGCACTGGTAATTGATGACGAACCTTTTGCTCGTGACGAGCTTTGCGAGCTGCTTGGGGAAACGGGTGAGATCGAGGTGATTGGCGATGCGGCCAATGCCATCATGGGATTGAAAAAAATCAACGAGCTCAAACCCGATGTGGTGTTTCTCGACATTCAGATGCCCCAAGTGACCGGCATAGAGCTGCTCGGCATGATGGACCCAGAAACCATGCCGTATGTGGTGTTTGTCACCGCTTACGATCAGTACGCGATTCAAGCTTTTGAAGACAATGCCTTTGATTACCTGCTTAAACCCGTCGACCCCGAGCGGCTGAAAAAGACCGTAAAACGCCTAAATCGCGCCGCCAGCCAGTCGGCGCTCAGCCAGCATTTGTCCGGCATCGCCCCTGAAACGCTGGACCAAATCCCGTGTATCGGCCACAACCGGATTGTGATCATGGCCACGGACAACGTCGAATGCGCTTACAGCGATATTAGTGGCGTGCATGTGCGCTCCATCAATCAAACCGCCAGCACCCAACTGACGTTAAAAACGCTGGAAGAGAAAACACCACTGGTACGCTGCCACCGGCAGTATTTGGTGGCGATCAAAGCAATCAGTGAAATCAAATTGTTGGACAATGGCTTAGCCGAAATCATCACCCGCACGGGTTTTACCATTCCGGTCAGTCGCCGCTATCTTAAATTACTCAAAGAGATGCTTGGCATTTACCAGTAGCCACACTAAGTGGCAAAAATGCAAAAGGCGACCCAATTAGTCGCCTTCTTCGTTTCACCGTTCTTAATCAACTTGCTTAATTTGCAGCTCTTTCGGCACTTCAAAGAACATATTCTCTTCGCGGCCTAGCACCTCTTCAACCGATTGTGCGCCCAGCTCTTTGATGCGATCCAAGATCTGATTGACCAACTCTTCTGGCGCAGAGGCGCCTGCGGTGACACCGACTTTGACTTTCCCGTCAAACCACACTGGCTGTATATCCTGCGGGCAGTCGGTCAGATAGGCAGGCGTGCCGAGTTTTTCTGCAAGCTCTTTGAGACGTGTTGAGTTCGAGGAGTTCTTTGACCCCACCACCACCATCACATCAACCTCACTGGCTAGCTCACGCACCGCGTCTTGACGGTTTTGTGTCGCGTAGCAGATATCGTCTTTGCGTGGGCCTTGGATATCAGGGAACACGCGGCGCAGTTCATCAATCACATCGGCGGTCTCATCCACCGACAAGGTGGTTTGACTGACGTAGTGCAGATTGCTCGGATCTTTCACCACCGCTTTAAGGCCAATAACATCTTCCGGTTTTTCAACCAGATACATGCCGCCCTGCTGGCTGGCATATTGACCCATGGTTCCTTCGACTTCCGGATGACCGGCGTGGCCAATCAGCACCACTTCCATACTGCGGCGACTGGCGCGCGCCACCTCCATGTGCACCTTGGTAACCAGAGGACAGGTCGCATCGAACACGGTGAGATCGCGCTCTTTCGCTTCCTGACGCACGGCTTGAGAGACACCATGAGCAGAGAAAATGACGATGTTGTTATCCGGCACTTCATGAAGCTCCTCCACAAACACCGCACCGCGTTGCTTCAGCCCTTCGACCACAAAACGGTTGTGCACCACTTCATGGCGAACATAAATCGGCGGCTGATACAGTTCCAGTGCGCGCTCAACAATGCTGATGGCACGATCGACTCCGGCACAGAATCCACGCGGGTTGGCTAACAGGATTTTCATTTCATTGCTCATGGGTAGTTATCTTTTGGCTGGCTATTCTACTGACAAAATTTCAACTTCAAAAGTCACATCTTGCCCGGCGAGTGGGTGGTTAAAATCAACCGTCACCGAATCTCCGGCGATTTCGGTAATGATGCCCGGGATCTCCATCCCATCGGGTCCGGCAAAGGCCATGATCGTTCCGACTTCCACCGCGGCATCGCCAACAAAACGTGCGCGGTCCATGTGGTGGATATGATCCGGATTGGGCAACCCAAAGGCATCTTGCGCTTTGAGTTCAATTGACTTGTTTTCGCCCGCTTGCAACCCAAGCAGACACTGCTCGAAGTTGTCACTCAGGCTGCCATCGCCCATGACAAACTTCGCTGGTTTGCCCATGTTATGCGTGCTATCGGCGACAGAGCCATCTTTCATTTTAATCGTAAAGTGCAGCGTTACGGCAGATTGTTGGGTAATAGTGGTCACGTTACGGCTTCCTTGTAGAAAACGGTGGCAGTTGCTTGCTCGTTATAGACAAAAGCGCTGACCGAATCAACGGACAGCGCTTAGGGTTATTGGTTTTTATTGAGATTCTTTGCGACGAAAACCATCTAAGATGATCATCGCGGCGCCAAAGCAGATGGCTGCATCGGCTAAGTTAAAGGCTGGCCAGTGGTAGTTACCCCAGAAAAAGTCCAAGTAATCGACCACAAAACCATGTACTAAACGGTCAAAGACGTTGCCTACGGCTCCGCCAATAATCATCGCATAAGCAATGTTGTTCCATTTTTCTTTCGCGGAGAGTTTGCTCATCCAATAGGTCAATAGGCCCGTAACCGCAAAAGCAATACCGGTGAACAACCAACGCTGCCAACCCTCTTGATCACTGAGAAAACTGAAAGCGGCGCCATAGTTGTGCACATACAGCAAATTAAAGAATGGCAGGACTTCAATGCGATTGGCCCAGCCGTAACCCATCTTCTCCATCACCACAAATTTGATGCCAATATCGGCCACAAACACCACAAAGGCTAACCACAGCCAGCGCACCCCAGATTGCTTTAACGTCAGTGCTTTTTCGCTCATCTTAATTCCTAAAAATAGCCCCAGTGAATACTGGGGCTGCAATTACGATAAAAAGTTCAGTCTTTCGCTCGCCGACAATTAGGCAAACTTACGCACTTCGCCTTCGCCATCGACGTTAGAGACACAGCGACCACAGATTTTCTCGTGACCTGCGATGGTGCCAACGTCTGGCGTGTGGTGCCAACAACGGTCACACTTCTCAGCTTCCGTTGCACGCACTTCAACAAACAGACCTTCAATGTCGGTGGCTTGCGCCGCGTCTGACTTCTCGCCCAGCGGTTTAACGGTGGCGGCCGAAGTCAGCAGAACGAAACGCAACTCATCGTCAAGTTTGTTGATTTTCGCTGCAAGATCGTCGCTGGCAAACAGCGTCAGTTCCGCTTGCAGTGAGCCACCAATGGTCTTCTCGCTGCGTGCTGCTTCAAGCAGTTTGTTGACTGCACCACGCACTTTCTGGATTTCAGACCAGAATGCGTTATTGAGCTCTTCACCTTCTGTAAGACCAAACAGACCGTCGAACCATTCACCAGTGAAGACAAACTTGTCACGCTCACCCGGCATCTGGTTCCAGATTTCATCAGCGGTAAACGACATGATTGGCGCCATCCAACGCACCAACGCTTCGACGATGTAGTACAGCGCGGTTTGACAGCTGCGCTGTGCATGACCACCGCGTTTCGCGGTGTACTGACGGTCTTTGATCACGTCAAGATAGAATGAACCCATCTCGATAGAACAGAAGTGCATCAGACGCTGCGTTACACCGTGCGTGTTGTACTCTTCATACGCTTTAACGATCTCGTTCTGCGCCGCCAATGCACGGCCTACCGCCCAGCGATCCAGTGCAACCATCTCATCGGCGGGCACGATATCCGTTTCTGGATTGAAACCGTTCAAGTTCGCCAAGAAGAAACGCGCCGTGTTACGGATACGACGGTAAGCATCGGCCGAACGCTTGAGGATCTCATCAGAAACCGCCACTTCGCCCGTATAATCGGTTGAAGCAACCCACAGACGCAGAATATCTGCACCTAGCTTGTTGGTGACATCTTTTGGCGCGACCACGTTACCAATAGATTTTGACATCTTACGGCCTTGGCCATCGACCACGAAACCGTGCGTCAATACTTGCTTGTAAGGCGCTTTGCCTTTCATTGCGATCGAAGAGATGAGCGAAGACTGGAACCAACCGCGGTGTTGGTCCGAACCTTCAAGGTACATGTCCGCTTCCGCTCCGTTGAACTCTTCACGTTTATCAACGACTGCGTAGTGTGTTACGCCAGAATCAAACCAAACGTCTAAGGTATCGAGTACTTTTTCATACTGCGGCGCTTCTTCGCCGAGCAGTTCTGCGGCGTCAAGATCCCACCACGCTTGAATGCCTTTTTGTTCAACTACTTGAGCCACTTTTTCAATCAGCTCAAGCGAGTTTGGATGCAGCTCTGCGGTTTCTTTGTGCACGAACAGGGCAATGGGCACACCCCAAGTACGTTGACGTGAGATACACCATTCTGGGCGACCTTCGATCATCCCTTCAATGCGGCTTTGACCCCACTCTGGCATCCACTGAACGCCTTTGATCGACTCTAGTGCTTTGGCACGCAGGCCTGCTTGGTCCATCGAAACGAACCATTGCGGAGTTGCACGGAAGATGATTGGCGTTTTGTGGCGCCAGCAGTGCGGGTAGCTATGCTCGTAAGCGTGATGATGCAGTAATGCGCCTTTTTCTTTTAGCGTTTCAACAACAGCATCATTCGCTTTAAAGACGTGTTGACCGGCAAACAGTTCAGTGTCTGGCAGATACACGCCGTTTGAACCCACTGGGTTCGCCACTTCAAGGCCATATTTTTGGCCGACCGCAAAGTCTTCTTGACCGTGTCCCGGAGCGGTATGAACCACACCAGTACCCGAATCGGTGGTGACGTGATCGCCAAGGATCGCAGGCACTGTAAACGCGTAGAATGGGTGTTGGAACTGAGCAAGTTCAAGATCCGCACCTTTGGCAAAACCAAGGTTGTGGAAGTGCTCGATACCCGCGCGATCCATCACCTCTTTGGCCAGTTCAGCCGCAACAATAATACGCTCAGGCTGACGCTCTGAAGCCGCATCGCCCTCAACTTGGATCAGTACGTACTCAAGATCCTCACGCAGACACACTGCGCGGTTAGCTGGGAGTGTCCAAGGCGTGGTTGTCCAGATAACGATCGAGACGTCACCTTGACCTTCGTGACCTTCATTTAAATCGAATTTCGCCAATAGCGCAGCTTCGTCAGCTGCTTTGAAACGAACGTCAATAGAAGGAGACACTTTGTTTTTGTACTCAACTTCCGCTTCTGCCAGTGCGCTGCCACAATCGGTACACCAGTGAACCGGTTTAAACCCTTTCAGTAAGTGGCCGTTGTCGGCAATTTTACCCAGCGCACGGATGATGTTGGCTTCGGTCGCGAAATCCATAGTGCGGTATGGTTTGTCCCACTCGCCCATGATGCCAAGACGCTTAAAACTCTCTTTTTGCCCTTCCACTTGACCGGCTGCGTATTCACGGCATTTTTCGCGAAATTCTGCTGCGGTCACTTTCTGGCCCGGTTTGCCGACTTTCTTTTCAACCATCAGTTCGATAGGTAGACCGTGGCAGTCCCAGCCTGGGATGTAAGGTGCGTCAAAACCTGAAAGTGTTTTGGATTTAATAATAATGTCTTTAAGAATCTTGTTTAGTGCATGACCAATGTGAATATCACCGTTTGCATAAGGAGGACCATCATGCAATACAAATGATTTCTTGCCTTTTTTCGCTTCACGGATGGCTCCGTAAAGGTCTTCTTGATACCAACGCTTTAGCATTTCTGGCTCACGTTTAGCCAGATCGCCGCGCATCGGAAACCCTGTTTCAGGTAAGTTCAGGGTATCTTTATACTCACTCATCGATTCTTAATTCCGTTATATTGGGCGAAAGTTAGACATTATGTTGTTCGGTGGAATAAACCGTTCAACGAGTTAGCTGATGCAGCCACACCCTTGCTGCCTCAGCATCCAATTCAATTTGCCGTTTGAGTGCGTCAAAAGACTCAAACTTTTTTTCATCACGCAGCTTATTCAAAAGTACCACTTCTAACTGTTTGCCATACAAGTTGGCCTGAAAGTCGAATAAATGCACTTCTAACTGCTGACGAACGCCGTTTACTGTCGGGCGCTGACCAATGTTGGCCACGCCGCCAATGGCGTTTTGCCCAAGCCCTAGCGCTTGCACAACGTAGACGCCAGAAACAGGAGAAACACAGCGCTTAAGCGGAATATTCGCCGTCGGAAAACCGATGGTCCTGCCTAATTTTCGACCATGAGAGACACGGCCGCTAATGCTGTAATCCCGCCCAAGCATCTGAGCCGCAGCGGGCAAGTCGTCATCGGCTAACGCCTCACGAATTGCAGTGCTGCTCACTCGTAACTGCTCTAAACAGAAGCTTTGGGTATTCACCACGGTAAAACCGTATTTTTTCCCCGCTTCTTGCAACATGGCGAAGTTGCCTTGACGCGCTTTGCCAAAGCAAAAATCGTCACCGACGACAAGAAACTTAACACCCAAACGCTCGACCAACAAGTCGCGAATAAATGCCTCAGCATCAAGAGCGGCAAAATGTCGGTTGAAATTGACACACAACAAACGATCCAGCCCTAACTTGCCAAGTTGCACAAATTTATCCCGCAAACGGGTTAATCGTGCTGGCGCCTTTTCTTTGGCAAACAACTCCATCGGCTGGGGTTCAAAAGTCATGACCACAGACGGCAGTGACATGGCTCTGGCTTGCTGGGAAACCTGACGCAACACTTGCTGATGCCCAAGGTGGACACCATCAAAATTGCCGATCGTTAATACACAGCCACGATGCTGTGACCTTATATTATGAATGCCTCGTATCAGTTCCATTTGGATGCAGCGAAGTGCCTCTGTTTTTCTATTTATGCAGTGTCAAACTGGCGGATTATATACTAACCGAGCTTACTCTGTCCCAGCTTTTAGGTCTTTTAGCCGGATCCCGAGCAAAAAGACCGCGATTAAGTAGGCAATTGCGCCGATCAAAATCAGCAGAATAAGCTCCCCTGCGCGATGAGCCGATGTCCATTGCAACCAAGTGGACATCTGCTCCATTTTCCACAGTAAGACCGCAACCATTGCAGCGCCAGCCAATATTAAACGCGCAATAAAATAGATGGTTCGCTTAGAAATTCGGTAAACCCCGGCCAGGTGTAAACCACGATACAGCAGCGCCATATTCACCAAGGCCGACAGGGCCGTCGCCACGGCTAAACCGACATAGCCATAAAACCACGCGAAAATCCCGTTAAACACCATATTGGTCACCATGGCGATGATGCCGTATTTGACCGGCGTCTTGGTGTCCTGACGTGAGTAGTACCCTGGCGCGAGAACCTTGATCAACATGAAATTCAGCAGGCCCGATGCGTATGCCAGCAGCGATAGAGAGGCTTGATGAACATCTTGCGGGCTAAACTCTCCGCGCATAAACAGCACCATCAGCATAGGTTTGGCTAAAACCATCAGTCCGAGCATGGCGGGGATGCCGAGCAAAGTCACCATGCGCACCCCCCAATCCATGGTATGGGCGAAGCCTTCGCTGTGTGCGTCAACGTGTTTACGCGACAGCGCAGGTAAGATAACCGTCGCAATCGCAATGCCGAACAGGCCTAGAGGGAACTCCAGCAAGCGATCAGAATAATAGAGCCAAGAGATCGAACCGGTTTGCAAAAAGCTGGCAATAAAGGTGTCAAAAAGCAGGTTAATTTGGCTAACGGAAACCCCAAACAGCGCAGGCAGCATCAAAGTGCGAATTTTGACCACGCCCGGATCTCGCCATCCCCATTTGGGTTTCACTAACACCCCGGCCTTGATTAAAAAAGGCAGTTGGAAGAGAAATTGCACCAATCCGCCTAAAAAGACCCCTATCGCTAAGCCTACTTCGGGCTGAGCAAGATACGGCGCAATGTACCAAGCCGCAAAGATCATCATCACATTGAGAAAGACTGGGGTAAAAGAGGAAACGGCAAATTTCCCCATGGTGTTGAGAATCGCCCCCGACAGCGCGACAAAAGTGATAAACCAGAGGTAGGGAAAGGTAATTTTGAGGATAAAGCTCGCTAGCTCAAACTTTTCCGCTGCGGGGCCACCGCGCAACCAATCCAGGAACCAACCAGCGCCGAAGAGTGCACTGACCACGCCCGAACCGAGAACGCCCAAAATGGTCACCACGGTGACGATCACTCCCAGAGTTCCTGACGCTTTCGCGATCAAATCGCGCGTTTTATTCATGTCTCCACTGGCATGATACTCCGTCAGAACGGGAACAAACGCTTGAGAAAAGGCCCCTTCGGCAAACAAGCGTCTTAAAAAGTTAGGAATCTTATTGGCGAAGAAAAAAACATCGGCACTGGCTCCAGCGCCCATCAAATTCGCGACAACTACATCGCGTACTAAGCCCAAAACCCTTGAAATCAGCGTCATAGCACTGACGATCAAGCCGGACTTAAGGAGTCGTTTACTCACAATAACCTCGAAATCTCACCGTAGCCTAACCTTTCTCCGCCTTTTATTAGAATCGAAGCGGATATTTATTAGCATTGGTCTGAAAATGCTGATAGAATCCACGCCATCTTAACCGCGTTAACCTTTCTTACCAAAAGTTCTTTTGGCTCGATGGGTTTTTGCACAAATCATTTGACAATTGGGCATAAATGAGGGATATTCCTCGCCCTTAAATTGTCACCGAACTAAAGTTTTTGGGAGTTAGACCCTTGGCAAATAACAAATCTGCTAAGAAGCGCGCTATCCAAGCTGAAAAACGTCGTCAGCACAATGCTAGCCGTCGTTCAATGATGCGCACTTACATGAAGAAAACTGTTGCTGCAATCGCTGCTGGCGACAAAGAAGGCGCAACTGCGGCTTTCGCTGTAGTTACACCAATCCTAGACCGCATGGCGACTAAAGGCCTTATTCACAAGAATAAAGCTGCTCGCCACAAGTCTCGTTTCGCTGCACAAATCAAAGCTCTGTAATAGCGTTCTGATTTCAGTGAAGAAAAAACCGGCTTAACGCCGGTTTTTTTATATTTAAATTCTGTCTACGCTCTGGCATCAGGCAATAAAAAAGCTGGCATTGGCGCCAGCTTTTTTGATGTTCTTTATCACATTACCACTCTATTCACGCGTCGACTCTTGGCAGTAAAGGCTGTGGAGCAACTTAATCATCGCTTTGACTTCTTCACTTTTTAACGTGTAGTAAACGGTTTGTGCTTCTTTACGCGTCAACACTAAGCCATCGCGACGTAACCACGCCAAGTGTTGAGAAAGTGCCGATTGACTCAGTTCTAGTTTAGAACAGAGTTCGCCAACTGAAAGCTCTTGATTGTGCAGCATGCATAAGATTTGTAGACGCCGTTCATTCGCCATTGCTTTTAACAGCACGACAGCTTTAGCAGAATTCTGCTCCATTTCTTTTAAGTTCATTGGTTGGTCCCCGAGCTACAACTTATATGTCCCAACGGTTGTTGCAGATAGTTGTGTAAGAGTAATTTTATAGTTTGAGTTTATACTTTTGTAGATAGTAATCTATTCGTAGTATTGAAGGAACTCGTTCATGTAAACAATTGACTAAAATTTGCGTCACAAACGTTTTTCACTGCGGGGTGTTGAATCATTCGTTCCGCAAAGATTACGTAGTACTCTTCTTTCAAATCTTCAACATGACCGATCAACTGCAATGTGCGGTCGTCCTCTATCTCAGACATATACACAGTTGGTGCAAGAAAAATCACGTCGTCGTGGTATCGGGCAAACGCTTTCATTAAGGCCACGTCGTCAAACTCGCCGAGCACATCCGGTTGCATCCCTTGACGGTCAAACCATTGCATCACCTTACGTCCCATCGCCGTCCGACCACCCGGCAGCAGCAATTTCTTACGCTCTAAGATAGCGGGAAAGTCAGTGCTGTCCAATTTGCTTGATGAGAAGAAACTCATGCTACTTTCACCCAATTTCTTGCTATATAAACCTGGGCTTTGGGTCGAATCCACAGGACAGTCAGAAAGGATCATATCGAGCTTATGTTGAGCTAAACGTTCTAACAACAACTCGTGCGTCGACTCATAACAACGCAGATGAATACGATCATCTTCCGGCACCGTCGTCATCAAAACCTTACTCACCAAGCGTTTCGACAGTGCATCGGCAACCCCCACTTCAAACAAAATATTTGAGTGTTGACTGTAATTAACGATGTCCAGCATCTCATAACTTAAGCCAAACATGCGATCAGCATATTTGAACACCAATTGCCCCAGCTCTGTCGGCTCGACCGTTCTACCGTTGCGCTTGGTCAATTTGCCTTTCATCCGATCTTCCAGCGCTTTGATTTGCCCGGTCACTGTCTGCGGGGTGAGAAAAAGCGCATCGGCTGCTTTGGTCACCGAGCCTTGTTTGCAAACCATCCAGAAGTAGTACAAGTGGTTATAATTGAGATGTGACATGATGATTGACCTAAAATGTGCGAACGATAGTTATAGCAAATATGACAAAAGGCAGCAAACATATCGAATAATCCGAAACAAAGCATAGATAATCATATTAATACCGAAGATATTAATTTCATATTGTCATATTTTGTGACACATCGCCCACTCAAAAAGCAAAAAAGCCTCAATACCACCAAAATAAATATCAACTTAAAATCAAATAGTTAATAAACAAAAGCACCTATCTCACTGCGAAAAACCTCGAGCACGACAGAAAAAGTCATTGTGACACCGAACTGTAATAATAATGAAATATTACCCCACTAGTATCGCCCTCAGTTTCAACAACAGACCAAACACCTATTCTTGCGGTCAATGGAGAAAATTATGATGAACCAAGCTACAACTACAGCGGCGCCGATTTCGGTGACAACTCGCTGGCTCCGCTGGGCTAACTTGGCATTCATGTTATATCTACTGCTTTTAGCAGTATCTATGGTCGGCAGTGGCTTCAAGTGGGCAACCGGTGATCAAGCCAAAGTGCTTTTTGAATTTGCCTCACACCCTGTTGCTGGCCTGATGATTGGTTTGGTCGCAACAGCTCTGATTCAATCTTCCAGTACCGTTACGTCGATTATCGTCGGCCTAGTAGCAGGCGGCCTTCCTGTCGAAACCGCCATTCCTATGGTGATGGGTGCCAATATTGGTACCACGGTGACCAATACGCTGGTCTCCCTCGGTCATATGCGCTGCAAAGAAGAGTTCAAACGCGCTTTTGCCAGTGCCACCATTCATGACTTTTTCAATTTGCTCGCCGTTGCTATCTTCCTTCCACTGGAAATGATGTTCGGCATTTTAGAAAAAGTGTCTCACTGGCTGGTATCACCTCTGCTGAATACAGGTGATATGAGCATGAAGGGCTTTGATTTTATCAAGCCAATCACCAAACCTGTTGTCAGCGCCATTAAAGGGCCACTCAGCACATTTGGTGAAACATTCGGCGGCGTAATGCTGATTGCCTTGGGTATTGCAACTATCTTTGTTGCCATCACTGTGATGGGCAAACTGATGAAGAGCCTTATGGTTGGCCGTGCTCGCGATATTTTGAAAAACGCGATTGGTCGCGGTCCTATTCACGGCATCGTGTCTGGTTCAGTCGTGACTGTCTTAGTTCAATCGTCATCAACCACCACCAGCTTGATGGTGCCACTCGTGGGCACAGGCGTTTTGAAAGTGCGTGATGTTTATCCTTTTACACTTGGCGCGAACATCGGTACTTGTATTACTGCGCTCCTCGCCGCAACCGCGGTGTCGGGTGAGTTCGCCGTATTTGCACTGCAAATTGCTCTGGTCCACTTAACGTTTAATGTTCTGGCAACCTTGCTCATCTACGGAATCCCATTCCTACGTGAGATTCCACTCAAAGGTGCAGAGCTCATCTCTGAGATGGCAATGAAAAACAAAGCGGTTGTCGCTGGCTATCTATTGACCGTCTTTCTGTTGATTCCTGGCGCTATTCTCGCCTTTACCGCTTAATATTGACGGATATCCAATAAGAGGGAAGCGAATGCTTCCCTCTTTGTTTTGCTCGAACACAAGGTTTTAATTGGCAAATATCGCCAGCTAAGACACACTAAAGAAAAAACGAGCAGCAGGTATGATGGACTATACAGATAAACAACAGCTACTTTCAGTCGCCAGCACGATTGATGAACAACTGGCTCCACTGGTTGAAGACATCGATATTCTCAGCAGTGTGACACCTCTTAACTACAAAGAAGAGCGTCAACGCTTCTTTGACAATCGCTTCTCCGTTGAACCTGCTTTCAAATACCAAACAAAATCGTTGGATGTTCATCTCGCTAAACGCAATTTGTATGCATTGCCGATCGAACAGATTGAACACCCAGCGCTACGACAGCTTTATATCGATGTTATCCAGTCTTATGCGGATAAGCTCGATCAGCTCTGCTCAATTGGTCAGGCTGAATTTCTGTATAACTCGTTACGTTATTATGGCGAGCCAAGCGACAAAGATGTGCGTAACGCCCATTTTCTTCTGCATTTACCGACAGAAGAAGAGCAAGAATCACGACACGATTGCCATGCTATCGCCGCCTTTATGGGGCAATTTTGCCAAGAACACGGCTACAGTGGCGAGATTGAAATCAATCCCAGCATGATCGCCAATGCCCTTGTTTCGGGCACTAAGGTTAAGATCAACGCCTCGGCCAACATCACCACCAAAGAGTTACATGCCCTCGCTCATCATGAGCTTGGCGTCCATCTTTTAACCACCTTGAATGGCCGCGCTCAACCGCTAAAATTGCTCAGCCTTGGTTGCCCAGTCAACACCACCACGCAAGAAGGGCTGGCGATACTGTGTGAGTTTCTCTCTGGCCATTTTAGTTTGAAACGGCTGAGAACCTTGGCCCTGCGCGTTGTGGCGGTGGAGTCGATGATCAAAGACCGCGATTTTAGAAACACCTTTTTGCTACTGAAAGAGCAATACAAGGCCGACGATATGACCGCCTTTACCATCACAGCGCGCGTCTACCGTGGTGGTGGTTACACTAAAGATTACTTATATTTGCGCGGATTTCGGCAAATTCTCAACGCGTATGACAACCTAGGCGATGACTTCAATTTGCTTCTCGCGGGTAAAACCGAGATTCGTTATTTCTCCGCGATCAAAGCGTTAGTGAAAGATGAAATACTCTTACCACCTAAGTTCATTAGCCCAGCCATCGCCAAACCTGCCCAAGCCGATCCCATCTATAAATTCGTTGCTAATGCATTGAAATAATGCCTGAATCATGCCATCGGAAAGCAAGAAGGGCTCCATTGAGCCCTTCATTAATCACTGACTTGCTATCGAACAAGTGACGTTAAACCGAAAACGGATACTGGATCGGATCATGATGCTGATACCCTTCCACCCAGAAGTCGTCTAGCGTTACCCAAGTCTCCAAATCTTCGAGCGATGTGATCTCAGGGTTAATGTGGAAGGTCGGCGGCGCCAAAGGCTCACGTTTCAGTTGCACCTCTCGCAGCAGTTCTAACTGATCTTCGTAGATGTGTGCGTTGACTATCTTGTGGTAGGCCTGACCCGTTTTTTTGCCGGTTATCTGCGCCATGATAGCCAAAAACACATACACCTGAACCATGTTGAAATTAAGCCCTAATGGGACATCACATGAACGCTGGGTGCTGTTGAGGTACAAGGTGTCACCAAGCAAAGAGAAATGGTGGCTATACATGCATGGTCGCAGGCAACCCATATGAAACTCACCGGGGTTGAAGAAATTGAGAATTTCACCGCGATCGTCAATCCCACGACTCAAGTCATCGACAATTTTGCGTAACTGGTCGATATGGCCACCATCCGGTTTGGCCCAAGAACGTCCTTGAACTCCATAAACCCGGCCCATGTGATCTTCCCCTTTGCGATAAGGGTTGCTAAGCCATGCTTGGTTTAAGTTAGCATTGGCATCCCAAGTTTTTGTGCCAAGTTTGCGAAAATCCGCGGCGCTATCATACCCACGAATGTAACCCAGCAGCTCAGCCACAGCCGCTTTCCAAAAACTCTTACGTGTTGTCACTAGAGGGAATTGGTTGTTGGCAACATTGTAGGTTAAATCCGCGTTGATCACCGTAAGACAGCGCTTACCGGTGCGCTCATTTTCAACCCAGTGTCCGTCATCGACGATGCGGCGACACAGTTCTAAATATTGTTTCACTTCAATTCCTTACTATGCACTTGCTTTATCTTGGTAGTGACCACGTTTGTAAGCCCACAGCATTAGTGCCAATCCACCGAAGATCATCGGAGAAGACAAGATCTGCCCCATCGAAATGAAACCACCAAACAGACCTAAATGCGCATCCGGCTCACGTACGTATTCCACAAGGAAGCGGAATGTACCATATCCAGCCAAAAATAGCCCAGAGACCGAGCCAAGCGGGCGAGGTTTACGGATAAACCAGTTGAGAATAAAGAAGAGAACCACGCCTTCTAACGCCATTTCGTACAGTTGTGAAGGGTGGCGAGGCAGTGGCCCTCCCGTCGGGAAAACCATCGCCCAAGGCGCATCAGTTACTCGGCCCCACAGCTCGCCATTCATAAAGTTGCCAAGGCGACCAACACCAAGCCCAAACGGCACTAACGGTGCGACAAAATCTGCGACACCAAAGAGGGTGCGGCCATGCTTCTTGGCATACCACAACATCGCAGTAATCACACCAAGCAAGCCGCCGTGGAATGACATACCGCCTGTCCAAACCTTAAACAAATACAGCGGATCAGCTAAAAACAGGTCAAAGTTGTAGAAAAGCACGTAGCCTAAACGCCCACCAACGACCACGCCAAGAAACCCTGCAAACAATAGATCGGAAACTTGTTCGCGGTTCCAGCCACTGTTGGGCTTATCCGCTCGCCGATTGGCCAGCCACATGGCAAACATAAATCCGACCAAATACATCAGCCCATACCAACGAACGGAAATGGGGCCGATAGAAATCAACACAGGATCAATATTGGGAAAGGTAAGGTATCCCTGAGACATAAATAGGTACTCTTAATGTTAACAGCTGGAGAAATTTCGAATTAGAGTAACATGGTGAGTGCTACAAACATTAAAAACAGTGCAAAGATTTTTTTCAGCACGGCGGTAGGAAGCGTGGTCGCCCATTTAGCACCAAATCGCGTGGTCAGAATCGAAGTCCCCGCAATCGCAGCCAGAGCAGGCAGATAGACATAACCGATGCTGTAATTCGGTAAACCTTGCGCTTGATAACCATGCAAAATAAAACCGCTCATCCCCGCAATAGCAATCACACAGCCACACACCGAGGATGAACCGACCGCTTTGCGCATTTCGACCCCGTGTCGGTTGAGAAACGGCACCGAAAGCGAGCCGCCACCGATGCCAGCCAAGCTTGAAACCACGCCAATGCCACTGCCGTACACCATAGTCAGCAGACTCCCTGGCATGTTTTTCTGCGAAGTGGCACGAATGGAGCGAAACATCTGCAAAGCAAGAAACAGAACAATGACACCGAACACTTTCGGCAAGTATTGGGTTGGGATCCATTCAGCAATATTGGCACCAATAAAGCCGCCCACCACCACACCGGGCATCAGCCATTTGACGACGAACATGTCGACATTACCCAGCTTGAGGTGGTTAAGTGCTGACGAGCCCGAGGTGACAATAATGCTCGCAAGGGAGGTCGCCAGAGCCATGTGCATACTCAGCTCAGTGGGTATTCCCGCCCAAGGCAATAGATAGAGTAACGCCGGAACCACAATCAGCCCACCGCCAATCCCCAACAAGCCCGCCATCACACCGACAAAAGCACCTAGTGCCAACAAAAGCATCAACAACTCAATGTTCACGAAAACCTACTCTACTTCTTACTGGCACGAACAAAACCAGCAAAATCATGTTCAATAAAATACGCTCGCATCATCTGGCTAATTTCATCGCCATACGACATGTCGAGCGCGCGTTGCGCCAGTTGTTGTAAGTCACTGAGCTGACTGTGGCGAATCAAATACTTAATCCTTGCCACGTTGGAGGTGTTCATGCTTAAACTGCGATATCCCAAGCCAAGCAACAGCAAAGCACCAAAAGGATCACCAGCCAATTCCCCACAGATACACACGGGTAACTGGTACTTTTCACACTGTTGGCGGATATGCCTGAGCACTTGCATCACCGCAGGATGCATCGATTCGTAGACATCCGCGACCCGCGAATTGTTCCGGTCAACCGCCAATAAGTACTGGGTTAAATCGTTGGTTCCCACCGAAACAAAATCGACCCGCTTGGCGATTACTGGGATTAAATACACCATGGACGGCACTTCGATCATAATACCAATTTTTGGCCGTTGTACTTGCGGGGCAAATTGCAGCACGTCTTGATAGGCTTGCTCAATCAAACGAACCGCATCATCCAACTCCCGCACGCCAGAAATCATCGGCAACAAAATACTAAGATTGTTGTGCTCGACACTGGCACGCAACATCGCGCGCACTTGAATGAGAAAAATATCAGGATGATCTAAGGTAAAACGTATCCCTCGCCAACCAAGGAACGGGTTATCTTCTTCAATTGGCAGATAGGGCAGCGCTTTGTCTCCACCGATGTCTAAAGTGCGCATCACTACTCGTTGGTTAGAATAGCTGTGGAGAATAGCTCGATATTGCTGCCATTGTTCCTCTTCGGAAGGAAATCGATGTTGCAGCAAAAATGCAATTTCGGTGCGGTACAATCCCACGCCATCTACTCCCGAGTTAATGGCGATATTGCTATCGGCACTGAGCCCTGCATTGAGCAACAGTTCCACCGCTACTTTATCTAGCGTTTGCGCAGGCTCCGCCAACTCTTGGTTAACGATGGCATGCAGTTCGGTCTCTTCCGTGATCAGATTGCGGTATTCACGCAGGATCTGCTTGTTTGGCTCTAGGTAAATTTCACCAGTATAGCCATCAACAATCCCCTTCTTGCCATGAACTTCTGCCAGATTGAGGTTGGCCCCCATTACTGCGGGTACGCCTAAGGCGCGCGATAAAATCGCCGCATGCGAGTTGGCGGCACCTTCAAGAGAAACAACCGCCAGTAAGTATTCCTTAGGAATGGAGGCGAGCAGAGAAGCCGTCAGCTCATGAGCGACTAAGATCACTGGACGATCAACAGGTTGCAATTCATGCTCACTATTGTGCAGAAAAAAGAGCAATCGTTGCCCAAGCTCACGCACGTCTTGCGCACGCTCACGCAAATAGACATCCGACATACGGGCAAAGCGGTTGGAGTAGCTTTCCACCACTTGACGCAGCGCCCAATCTGCGCGGTCACCCCGTTCGATATGCTTTTTCAAATCGGTGCGCAACATGGGATCATTGAGCAAATGGGTAAACAAGTCGAATATCGCCAGCGCATCTTTGTTGATTTCGCTGTCGAATTTTTTACGCATACGCCGGAAATCGGCTAAGGCAGCTTCTATAGAGACCAGCAGCCACTCTTGTTCACGCTCTTTATCCAGAGTGGATGCCGGACATACCTCTGAAAGCTGCGGCTGAGAGTTATCAAACCAAAACTCGCCAATCGCGACGCCGCTGGAAGCGGCAATGCCTTGAATAGCGGCGGGTTTAGAGGAGAGAGACCAGTGCCCTTGGCTTTGCGCATGCGCAATCAACACCGCTAACTGCGCAGACAAGGTCACCAGAAATGACTCTTCCATTTCATTAAACAGGCGCGGCGTTTTCTGCTGGATGACCAACACTCCAAGCACCTTTTTACGGTGAATAATCGGCGCCCCAAGAAAAGAGTGGTAAACTTTTTCGCCCAATTGAGGAAAGTATTTAAATGCAGGATGTTTAGACGCTTCGGCCAAGTTAAGCGGTTCGGCACTGCGCTTCACCAAACCCACTAACCCCTCTTCAAAACGAATGTGGATACTATCTCCCTGGAAAATCAGCCCCTGCGTTGCCATCAACTCTAGGCGCTGCCTCTCCTCATTCGCGAGGTAAATGGTGCAACATTCCGTGTTCAATGCTGTACAAGTTTCTCGAACTAAAATGTTCAATGCTAGGTGAACATCTTCGACCCGAGAAACTTTTTCAACTATCTCCCTTAGTTGGCTCAGCATAGTTATCCTCTGCGTTTGCTTTTCTTACCTTTCACCTTACGTTCTCGAAAAGGCATAGCTAAAGAGGCGAACTCTTTCATCGCCCGACGGTAAACATCGCGTTTAAATGAGACTACTTGTCTAACCGGATACCAATAGCTCACCCAGCGCCAACCATCAAATTCAGGGGAGCTTCCTCTTTGCATATCAATCCTGGATTCATCACATTCAAGACGCAAAAGAAACCATTTCTGCTTTTGGCCGATACAAACAGGCTTAGAGTCCCAGCGAACCAGACGTTTTGGTAATTTGTATCTTAACCAGTGACGACTGCTCGCTATGATCTTAACATCTTTGTGTGTAAGACCGACTTCTTCGTACAACTCACGGAACATGGCCTGTTCTGGAGTTTCTCCATCATCAATTCCCCCTTGAGGAAATTGCCAAGAGTGTTGCCCGTATCGCTTAGCCCAGAAGACCTGACCATGGTTATTGCAAATCACTATACCAACATTCAGCCGGTAACCATCGCCATCTATCACTGGCTAACCTCTAAAATAAATTTTTATTACAGTGATTTTTCCACATATCCCCAGCAGTAGCAAACTTACTGATGTGATATCGCTAAGATTTATCGCGTTTCGAGCTTTAGTGCATAACTTTACAGCGATATACCAGTTATCAACATCAGATTGAGACATTGCCCACATTTATTCACCTTTTCTGTGAATAACTTTGTGTAGAATGAGAGGAACATTCTTAATGCCTTGAAGAAAAAAAATACACAATCTAGAAAAAACGCTAAAAAAATAAAAACAAAACAAATAAAATCAATAAATTAAACTGAAAAACCTTCTTTAAAAGATCACACTAGCCCTGGTGATCTTTTAATCACAAACGGATCGGTCAAAGATCATACAGCGACTAATTTATCCACACTAAAGTAGGACAAACTCAGAGTTCATACAGAAAATCAAGCCTCTATTGGTGATATAAGTACTGTTTATTGATCCATGCACCTGAGTTACTAGTGAAAACAGCAATGACCTCTGTGGATAACTTGTCAAAAGATCCCAAAATAACGCTTTTTGATCGATTTGCACTGCTTCCCAAGCAGCATTTTTTGCTAAAATAGCCCTTTTATTCGCCAGAGCCTACTATCAATGAAACCCGTTCCCCAGTCAGAACAAGAGCTCTTTGAGCGCGCGACACAAATTGCTGGTCTTAGTTTTGCGGAACTGGCCGAAGAAGCAGGCATTGCGGTCCCCGAAAACCTCAAGCGGGATAAAGGTTGGGTCGGGCAACTTTTAGAATGGCACTTGGGAGCCCCAGCAGGCAGTAAGCCGCAACAAGATTTCTCTGAACTGGGGATTGAATTGAAAAGTATCCCTGTCAGTTATAGTGGCAAGCCTTTGGAAACCACCTTTGTATGCGTCGCGCCTTTAACAGGGATTCATGGCCTAACGTGGCACAACAGCCATGTACGCAACAAGCTCTCTCGCGTACTGTGGATTCCGGTCGAAGGTGAACGAGAAATTCCGCTCGCCATGAGACGAGTCGGCTCACCGCTCATTTGGTCCCCCTCTGCCGAACAAGAAATGATCCTACGCCAAGATTGGGAAGAGTTGATGGAGCTGATCGCTCTCGGCCAGTACGATCAAATTTCCGCGCGACGTGGCGAAGCACTCCACTTGAGGCCAAAAGCCGCCAACAGCCGCGCTCTGACCGAAGCGTATAATGCCAACGGCAAACCGATCAAAACCCTACCAAGAGGTTTTTATCTGCGCACTCAATTTACCGAACAGATCCTCAAAAGCGCCTTCATCGCGGCCGTTAATGAGGAGTAACGGCGATTTCGATGTCACAATAAAGGCTGACTTTAGGGCTGCCACACTCTTCGTAAGCGTTATGCAAACGCAGATACGCTTTATCGATCCCAAGTCGCAGCAGTTCGTCTTTAACCTGCTCTAAGGAGGTAAAATGAATCAGCTCATCGCCATCGATAATCGGCTCAAAATGGTGCTTGTATTCCACCGCTAACGAGTACTCGTTGACATTTGAGCGACCAACCACAAACACTTTGGGCATTCCACCGCCCTCTTTATAATGACTCTGCATCCACAGATCCAGTTGATGTTTTTGCATCATCCTGCTCCTACTTCCGTGATAACAAGTCCTGTAATGATCCAGTTTAGTCAAAAGTAACGAGATTACGAACGGCACGCAAACCACTTGGGCAACGGCCTAATTTCCCCTATATTGATCACCTACGATTCAACCAGTTGAGATAGCAAAATCTCTGCTTGAGTTGACTTCACTCTCTACCGACAAGGATGTGCCATGCGATATAGCAAACTTCCCCACTCCAGCCTTGAGATCAGTAAAATATGCTTAGGCACGATGACGTTTGGTGAACAAAATACTGAGCAGGATGCCTTTGCCCAACTCGACTACGCCTTAGACCATGGCGTCAATTTTATCGATACCGCGGAAATGTATCCGGTTCCGCCCAAAGCGGAAACTCAAGGTCTTACAGAACAGTTTATTGGTAATTGGCTAGTCAAATCAGGCAAACGGGAAAAAGTCATACTGGCGACCAAAGTGGCGGGACCAAGAAATGTCCCCTACATCCGCGAGAACATGAGTTTGAACCGCCGTCATATCCATACGGCGATCAACGATAGCCTACAACGTCTGCAAACTGACTACGTCGATCTCTACCAGTTACACTGGCCACAAAGACAAACCAATTGCTTCGGCCAGCTAAACTACCCTTACCCAGACGCCCTAGAAGAGGTCACTCTGATAGAAACCTTAGAGGCGCTGACTGAATTGGTCAATGCAGGAAAAGTGCGTTATATCGGCGTATCAAATGAAACCCCTTGGGGCGTGATGAGTTTGCTGCGTTTAGCCGAAAAACATGATTTACCGAGAATTGTCTCGATTCAAAATCCTTACAACTTGCTCAATCGCAGTTTTGAAGTTGGTTTGTCAGAAATAAGTCACTACGAGGGCGTTCAGTTATTGGCTTATTCTCCAATGGCGTTTGGTTGCCTGAGCGGGAAATACTTGAATGGGGCCAAACCAGCAGATGCAAGATGCAGCCTGTTTGAACGCTTTCAACGCTATTTTACTCCACAAGGGATTAAGGCCACACAAGCCTATGTCGCGTTGGCACAAGAGGCAGGCTTAGATCCAGCTCAAATGGCACTGGCCTTCGTCAACCAGCGCCCATTTGTCGCTGCCAATATCATCGGCGCAACCAGCATTGCACAGCTTAAAGCCAATATTGACAGCATTAATATTGAGTTAAGTGAAGAGGTATTAACTAAAATTCAGGAGATTGGCACCACTTATTCCAACCCTTGCCCGTAATCAGTTGAGGCTGCGACCCAAAACGCGTCGCAGCCTCAATATTACGTCGGTATTCGCGCACTTAATACCCGACGCATATGACGAATGCGACGAGCGACTTTAACATCATCGGGTACCGTATTCGGATTCATTCGTCCACCTTCGTCCAAACCGATATCTTTGAGCAAAAACGCATTGGCCCAAGGAACATCATAACTACTGCGGCGAACGCGGGCTGCCCATTGGCGTTCTTCACGTTTTAGATCGGCTTGTACCAGCAAAGTGGCTAATTTCAAATAAATAGAATGACGCATAATTTTTCTCCAAAAACAAAATTTTTGCTGAGAAAAATGGCAGACACTAAAAATGAAGATAACGAATGTCTCTAACCGAGCTGCCATTTTCCGCAGCCCAATTACAAACTAAAGGTGCGGATTAACTAACCATCAATACGGGTATCAGCGCCTGCGCCAACACCAGCAAACATCACAGATGAATGTGTATCTCGAGAAGCAAAAGCGGGTTGATGTGCAAAAAGATTCAACATGTTATGCCCCTCCTGAGGTTATTAATCCAAACGATTTGATAGGATGTGACTAAATAGTCACGGTTAAATTCTAGCCAAAAGCATCTTATAATCAAACACTTTTTATGTAATTGTAAAAATACCGTAGATTTCCCTATACACAAATTGCACATAACGTTAGGAATAAGATATTCAACTATAGAATATAAAAATTTCCACTGAATCTAAAAACAAAAAGCCACTTATGACGTGGCCTTGTAAGAATCAACCAATTTAAACGACTTGTTCAGAAATCAGATTATGTTTGTTCAGCAGACGGTACATCGTCGCCCGTGAAACACCGAGCTCTTTGGCTGCGTTCGACACTTGGCCTGAATGAGATTCCAACACCAGCAGTAATGCGTCGCGCTCACTCTTTTCTCGAATGCTCTTTAGGCTGCGTTTACTCTCCCCCCGCTTGGGGAGATCAAGCAGCGATTCCTCGATCATCACGTTGTCTGACATCAACACCGCACGTTTGATCTGATTCATCAACTCACGTACGTTACCCGGCCAAAAATAGCGTGTTAGGGCACGCTGCGCATCTTCGGATAAACTTTTGGCTTGCGAGTTGTACTCTTTGGAGAACTCCTGCAAGTAATAGCGCGCCAAAAGGCCGATATCGCTAGCTCGCTCCTTTAAGCTCGGCACATTGATGCGTAGTACATTGATGTAGTGATAAAGCTCTTCGTTAAAATCGCCATCGATCAATGCTTTCTCAATATCCGATGAGTTCGCGGCTAAAATGCGAACATTGACGCTCTTCATTCCATCGTTGGTTTCGATGGCTCCCTCTTGTAAGAAACGCAGCAGATTCAACTGCTGAGTTTTTGAGATGGTTAGAATATCGTTGAACAGCACGGTGCCGCCGTCAGCCTGTTCGAGAATCGATGGCCCTGCATTGTCGTCCGCGCCAATGCCAAACACGTCCGCTTGAAAGCGCTTTTCGCTTAACGCTCGACACTTCACTGAGAAAAACGGCTTGTGTGCACGCGACGAGATTTTATGTACCGCGCGAGCCACTGTCTCTTTGCCTGTACCGTTTTCGCCATAAATAAGAATGCTCACATCGGTTGGGCCGATCCGTTTTATCTGATCACGTAAGCGCTTCATCGGAATGGAATCGCCGATAAGCCCCATATCCTGATTATTGCCAAAACTTGGCCACACTTTCTTCTCTAATTTGAGCATGCCAAGTTGGTGCCCAATGGTGCTCAGGAGCTGAGCATCCGGAATGGGGGCAGTGAAGAAATCGATACAAAAGTTGACGATAAACTGGCAAATCGTGTCAGAGCTGAGTTGAGACTCGCGAATAAACGCCAGCCAACGAACGTGTTTGTGTGCACTGACCAAGTTAGCAATGCCATTGAGGCTAAATTCATCATGGCTGAGATCCACAATCCCGATACAGGGCCCAATATCAGCCAAAAGTGCATCGGCTTTGCGCAGGTCACCGCTTTGATGACACTTCCAGCCCACCTGCTCTAACACAGATAGCCAAGGCTCGTACGATCCGCCTACCACCACAAGAGAACCTGGGACAGAATCCATCTTAAACTGACCAGCCATAGAACACCCTTATATTCTTCTTACTACGCTCTTTCTTTGCATACATTATCAAGAGTAATGACATTCAAGTCTGTCTTATAAATAAGACCACTGACAATTGATACGCTCACCACTTAGCTTTGGAAGCAAACTGGCATTTTCTCTAAAAAAATAGAAGGAATACCAATAAGATAGCAAATAATTTCTTTGCACCTTTCGAGTTAAGCAAAAGGCCTTGTCTCAAAAGTGTGATGCGTATCATCTTGGTTTCAGCATAGATAAAAAAACCACCCGAAGGTGGTTTTTGTTATTTTAGTGCGCTTATTGAGCTTGCGACTGCGGGCGCATCGCTGGGAACAAAATCACATCGCGAATGGTGTGCGTGTTGGTCAGCAGCATCGCCAGACGGTCGATACCAATGCCTTGTCCTGCCGTTGGCGGTAGGCCGTGCTCAAGCGCAGTGATGTAGTCCGCGTCATAGAACATCGCTTCGTCGTCACCGGCATCTTTCGCGTCAACCTGCGCTTTAAAGCGCTGATCCTGATCTTCCGCATCATTGAGCTCAGAGAAACCATTTGCCACTTCACGGCCACCGATGAAGAACTCAAAGCGGTCAGTGAAGAACGGGTTGTCATCGCTACGGCGTGCCAGCGGAGAGATGTCTGCCGGGTAGCCGGTGATGAAGGTTGGCTGGATCAGTTTAGGCTCTGCGGTTTCACCGAAGATCTCTTCAAGCAGTTGGCCACAGGTCCAGAATTTCTCCACGTAGATATCCAGTGATTTCGCAATAGCCACCAGCTTGTCACGATCCTGCACGTCTTCTACCGTCAGCGCCTGAATGTCAGCGTGGTCAGGGTTGTAGTGCTTGATCGCTTCCAGCATGGTCATACGTGCGTACTTGCCGCCGAATTCCACAGTGAAATCGCCGTAAGGCATTGACGTGTGGCCCAACACTTCCAGCGCAACCGTGCGCAGCATGTCTTCGGTCAGGTCGATCAGGTCGTTGTAATCGGCGTACGCCATGTAGAACTCAATCATAGTGAATTCTGGGTTGTGACGTGGAGAAAGACCTTCGTTACGGAAGTTGCGGTTGATCTCGAACACACGTTCAAAACCACCAACCACCAAACGCTTGAGGTACAACTCAGGCGCAATACGCAGGAACATTTGCTGATCCAGTGCGTTGTGGTGAGTGATAAACGGACGCGCAGATGCGCCACCAGGAATCACTTGCATCATTGGAGTTTCCACTTCCATGAAGTCTTTTGACTCCATGTAACGGCGGATAGCCGAAATCAGCTTAGAGCGAATTTTGAACGCGTTGCGCGAATCTTCGTTGACAATCAGATCCACATAACGCTGACGGTAACGCTGTTCTTGGTCAGTCAGGCCGTGGAATTTTTCTGGCAGAGGACGCAATGCTTTCGTGAGCAATTCGTACTCTTCCATGTTGACGTAGAGATCGCCTTTACCCGATTTGTGCAAAGCGCCTTTAATACCGATGATGTCACCGATATCCAGACCTTGGTACTTCTCTTTCAGTACTTTTTGTACTTCTTTATCTGCGTACGCTTGAATGCGGCCAGAGGTTTCTTGGATAACCAAGAATGGGCCACGCTTCGCCATAATACGGCCCGCAATCGCCACCACATGATTTAGCGCTTCCAGCTCTTCTTTGCTCTTTTCACCGAACTGTTTCTGAAGGTCGCCAGCAAGGCTGTCACGACGGAAGTCGTTTGGATGGCCATTGGCTTTGCAGCTCTTGCGAATTTGCTCTAGCTTCGCGCGGCGCTCTGCAATGAGCTTATTCTCTTCTGGTGTAGAAGCTTCTTGTACGGTTTCATTTTGAACAGCATCAGTCATTTTTCGATCTATCCTGTTTTGTCGGTGAAAAGCTTATAAGCCAGATTTCAGGCTGGCTTCGATAAATTTGTCCAGATCGCCATCAAGCACCGCTTGGGTATTGCGGTTTTCAATGCCGGTACGTAAGTCTTTGATACGAGAGTCGTCCAGTACGTAAGAACGGATCTGGCTGCCCCAACCGATATCGGATTTCGCATCTTCATTCGCTTGTTTCTCTGCGTTTTGCTTTTGCAGTTCTAGCTCGAATAGCTTCGCGCGCAGTTGTTTCATCGCCTGATCTTTGTTCTTGTGCTGAGAACGATCGTTTTGGCACTGTACCACAGTGTTGGTTGGTACGTGGGTAATACGTACCGCCGATTCCGTGGTGTTAACGTGCTGGCCACCCGCACCAGACGCACGATAAACGTCGATACGCAGATCGGCAGGATTAATGTCGATATCGATATTTTCATCAACCTCAGGATAAACGAACGCAGAAGCAAATGAAGTGTGACGACGGCCGCCTGAGTCAAAAGGTGATTTGCGCACTAAGCGGTGTACGCCGGTTTCGGTACGCAGCCAGCCGTAAGCGTAATCGCCAACAATACGCACAGTAACCGATTTGAGACCCGCAACGTCACCGTCAGAAATTTCAATCACTTCGGTTTTAAAGCCTTTCGCTTCGGCCCAGCGCAGATACATACGCAGCATCATGCTGGTCCAGTCTTGCGCTTCTGTGCCGCCAGAGCCCGCTTGCAAGTCGATGTAGCAATCGGATGAATCGTGCGCGCCAGAGAACATACGGCGGAACTCAAGACCCGCCAGTTTCTCTTCTAACGCTTCCAGCTCAGGGCCAATTTCGTCAAACGTTTCTTGATCTTCTGCTTCGATAGCGAGTTCAAGCAAGCCTTCAACGTCGTCAACACCTTGATCAAGCTGGTCGATGGTTTCCACCACCGCTTCCAATGAAGCGCGTTCACGGCCAAGCGCTTGAGCGCGTTCTGGCTCGTTCCAAACGTCAGGTTGTTCTAGTTCTGCGTTGACTTCTTCAAGACGCTCTTTCTTGGCGTCGTAGTCAAAGATACCCCCTCAGGACATTCGTGCGCGCAGACACGTCCTGAAGACGGTTTTTAATAGGATTGATTTCAAACATGTTGGCTCAACATTTTAGAGTAGAATTTAACCGCAGAATTCTACTGAAAAATGTGACAGAGATACAGGAAAAATTTGGCCGATGTTGACTCGTTAGCCAAAGCATTCGAAGCCCACGGTTCGGGGCTTCGGATGAACATTTATCTTGCTTCGAGATGGTCCACCATCAATTGCAATGATTGATTGCCACGGAACTCGTTGATGTCGAGTTTATAGGCCAAACGTACAGTTTTTACTGACGCATCGGGCCAGCGGCGCAGATCGACGTTAAAGGCGATGCCATCCACCATGATGTTGGTCGGCTGGCCTTTAAAAAGCGGTTCGAGCATCAGTTTGAGGTGCTTCTCACCCACCAGTTTTTGATGCAATAGTTTGAATTCACCATCAAAAACTGGTTCAGGGAAGCCTTGTCCCCACGGCCCCGCCGAACGCAGCATTTCCGCGACATGCATAGAAAACTGCTCCGGTTGGAGCTCGCCATCGGAGAGAATAATGCCCTTGAGCGCCGCTTCATCCAGTTCTTGTTTCACAACCTGATCAAACAGACGGCTAAAGCGCGTAAAATCGGCCTCTTTGATGGTCAACCCCGCGGCCATGGCGTGCCCGCCGAACTTGAGAATCAAACCTAGGTTTTGCGTGTCGATAAGATCCAACGCATCACGCATGTGTAAACCGGGAACAGAGCGACAAGATCCTTTGATCAAACCATCACCGCCATCAGCAAACGCGATCACCGGGCGATGGTATTTCTCCTTAATGCGCGAGGCGAGAATGCCAATCACCCCTTGATGCCAATCGCGCTGGAACAGAGCCAATCCATAAGGCAGCTCGGTGTTCTCTCCAAACTCCAGACGCTCACAAAAAGCCAGCGCTTCTTGCTTCATCCCTTCTTCAATTTCTTTGCGCGTTTGGTTGAGCGCATCCAGCTCGTTGGCCATGCGCCGCGCGGCGTGGATGTTGTTACTCAGCAGCAGCTCAACGCCGAAAGACATATCATCAAGACGCCCCGCGGCATTGATGCGCGGCCCAAGCGCGAAGCCAAAATCGGCGGCAACCAGACGACGCGCATCGCGCTTGGCCACTTCGATCAGCGCTTGAATGCCCGGACGCGCTTTACCAGCGCGAATACGCTGCAAACCTTGATGGACCAAAATGCGGTTATTTTCATCCAGCGGCACCACGTCAGCCACGGTGCCAAGCGCCACCAAGTCAACCAGCTCCATCAACTTGGGCTCGGCCATGCCTTGCTCAGCAAACCAACCGCATTTGCGCATATGCACACAAAGCGCCATCATCAGATAAAAGGCGACACCAACGCCCGCCAAGGATTTGGAGGGAAATGCGCAGGTCTGCAAGTTCGGATTGACCATCGCATCGACATCCGGCAACACTTGCCCTGGCAAATGGTGGTCGGTGACCAGTACTTTTAAGCCACGCTCTTTGGCGTAGCGCACCCCCTCAATCGAGGAGACACCGTTGTCGACGGTCATGATCATTTCTGCACCCAGTTCGATCGCTTGATCCACCACTTCAGGACTCAGGCCATAACCATCTTCAAAACGATTTGGCACCAGATAATCGACATTGCGGCTACCAAGCATGCGCAGCGCCAAAACCGACAGGGCAGAGCTGGTCGCGCCATCGGCGTCAAAATCGCCAACCACGATGATGCGTTTTTGCTCTTGAATGGCTTGAAACAGCAGTGTGACCGCCAGTTCAATACCATGCAGCTTTTGATAGGAATGGAGACCTTTTGCGGCATTGTCCAACTGAGCAATATCAGTCACGCCACGGTTGATATAAATGCGCTTAAGCAGTTCTGGGAGGCTCTCGGGTAACAGAGAGAGATCGGGTTCAGGTCGACGTTGTATTTCTATCATGCGTTGAATAGAGCCAAGCGCTTAACGCCAGGCTCTGCTCCTTGGATATGGATGGATTTATTGCTGTTGTAGTCGTTGTAAAAGCTTTTCCGGTGGCAAGTAGCCGGCAATCATTTCACCGCTGGCAAGGAAAATAGCCGGCGTACCATTGATACCGAGCTCTTGACCTAGCTGATAGTGAGCGGCAATGGTCTTTTTACATTGCGAGACATCGTTTTCTACCGGCGCAAATTTACGATTCACTTTCGCGTCATGCATGGCCGCTTTCGGATCGGCAGCACACCAAACACCCGCCATTTGATCGGCCACCGGGCTCACTCCCCCTTGACGCGGGAAAGCCATGTAACGAACGGTAATACCAAGATCGTTGTATTCTTTCATCTGACTGTGCAAACGCACACAGTAGCCACACGTAATATCGGTAAACACCGTCACGACGTATTTCTCATTGGCGGCTTTGTATTCAATCACGCTATCGCTAAACTTGGCGATTTTTTTTGCATTGAGCGGTGCTTGGCGCTCGGCAATTACGTCACGGTATTGGCCGTTGTCGTCAAGTGCGTACAGGGTACCTGCAATAAAATGCTTGCCATCGTTTGACGAAAACAGCACGCCGCTGTTGGTTTGGATCTCAACTAAGCCAGCCACATCCGAAGGTTGAATATCGGTAATATTCAGGCCAAGTTTACTAAAACGGGCTTTTAATGCGGCGCTATCTATGTTGGTACTGGCAACATTAGCACTGGCAACGACTTCGGTCGCTGGCGTGGTTGCATGGCTCTCTTCAGCGCCACACGCCGTGACAAAAAACGGAAGAGTCAAAAGAGTTAGTCGGCGTAATACGCTCATTAAAATCACCTTATATTAGCATCCGCTAAGCACGCGGATGGTGTTCGCTGTGAATCTGTTTCAGTCGTTCAGTTGCTACGTGAGTATAAATTTGCGTGGTCGATAAGTCACTATGACCAAGCAGCATCTGTACGACCCGCAGATCCGCACCATAGTTCAATAAATGCGTCGCAAAAGCGTGGCGCAATACGTGCGGCGAGAGATGATCGGTATCGATGCCAGCAACCACCGCGTAATGTTTGATTCGATGCCAGAAGGTCTGACGCGTCATCTGTCTGGCCCTTTGACTGGGAAAAACCACGTCCGAAGTTGTCTCACCGAGCAACACCGGGCGACCTTGTTTAATAAAGGTTTCCAGCCAGTCGATGGCGTTTTCCCCCATCGGCACCAAGCGCTCTTTGCCCCCTTTACCCGTAACGCGCACAACCCCTTGGCGCAAACTGACGTTTTCCATCGTCAGGCTGACCAGTTCCGTCACCCGCAGGCCAGTGGCATACAAAAGCTCTAGCATCGCTTTGTCACGCAGTTCCAGCGGATCATTTACATCGGGCGCATCCAGCAGCGCATCCACTTGCGCTTCGCTGATGTCTTTGGGCAGACGCTGCGGCAGTTTGGGGCTGATCAGCAACGCGCTCGGATCGTCGGCGCGAATTTTCTCCCGGTGCAGATACTGAAACAGGCGACGAATCGCCGACAACATTCTGGCGCGCGAGGTCTGTTTATAATCGAGATCCGCTAAATAGGCTTGATACTCTTGCAATCCAGATAAGCTAATGAAATCAAGTCGATAATGGCTTGTTTCCATCCATTGCAGCAACTTCATCAGATCGTTGCGATAAGAAGCAAGGGTGTTTTCCGCCAACCCGCGCTCCATCCACATCGCATCGAGAAACTGCTCCACCAAGCCAAAGTCCTGCATATTACTTGATGCAGACTGCTGCATGCTTGTTTCCTTATCCTGTTTAGAACTTAATGGCCTGAGAGTATGTCAGGCAGGTTATTAATGCTATAAAAAATCCTTGTGCACGCGATATTCGCTGCAATCCTCAGCAAAATATGGGTAGAATTCGGTGTTCTAACCAATCGCAGTGATGACAAACATGAAAATCGGATTGTTTTACGGCTCAACCACCTGCTACACCGAAATGGCAGCGGAGAAAATTCGCGCCTTGATTGGCGAAGAGTTAGTGGATGTTCACAACGTTAGAGAGTCGCCTCTTTCCCTGATGGCAGAGTATGATCTGCTGCTATTGGGCATCTCCACCTGGGATTTTGGTGAGATTCAGGAAGATTGGTCGGCCATCTGGCAGCAAGTGTCTAGCTCACCAGTACAAGGCAAAACGGTCGCCCTGTTCGGCCTTGGCGATCAAGAAGGCTACGGCGAGTGGTTCCTCGATGCGATGGGGCTGCTGCACGATGAGCTGAAAATCGCCGGCGCTGAGTTTATCGGCTACTGGCCAAACCAGGGCTATCAATTCGACGCTTCAAAAGCGTTGACTGCAGACGGTACGCACTTTGTCGGCCTAGCGCTGGATGAAGACTCACAATATGAACTGAGCGATGAGCGCATCGCCACTTGGGTTGAGCAAGTGTTGGTCGAGTACCACGACAAGCTTTAAGCTGGTCATACTTGCGACTCAGCGCTCAAAAAGAAAATTGAGAAAAACATTGAGAATGAAAAAAGCCCGGCAGGATGAGTGCCGGGCTTTTTGTTTTCGTTGCTTAAGTGATGCGCCTGTTACGCGTTTTGCTGCGTCAGTTCTTGCGCCACTGAGCGGCTAACAAAGAACATGCAGATAATCGCCGCAGCGGTTGGCAGCAACCAGCCCATGCCCACGTCAAACAGTGGCAGCACTTTAAACGCAGAGACATCCACACCAGCGACTTTTGCCGCGTCGATCAAAGCAAACAACAGTGAAACTAAAATCACTACACGGTAAGCAACACGTGGGTTCGGCAGTTTCTTGCGAACAAACGTCAGTGCAACCAAGGCAATCGCCACTGGGTAAAGTGCGAACAACACGGGCACAGACAGAGAAATCAGCTGCGCCAAACCCACATTTGCCACGACCGCACACGCGACACCGTTAATCACCACCCACGCTTTGTACGAAAGCGGAGTCAGAGAGCTAAAGTAATCAGAACAGGCTGAGATAAGACCAATCGCCGTGGTCAGACACGCCAGCAATACGATGACCGATAACACGATTTGACCATAAGGACCAAACAGAGCTTGAACGTAAAGGCTCAGAACCACGCCACCGTTGTCGGCCCCCGCAGCCACAGTCGCGCTGGTTGCACCGAGATAGAAAAGTGAAACGTAGACAAACGCCAGCCCTGCCGCCGCAATCACGCCCGCTAGGATCAAATAACGTGTGGTTGCCGAACGCTCAGTGATGCCGCGATTGCGCAGCGCATCAACAATCAGCATGCCGAACATCAGCGAACCAAAAGTATCCATGGTGTTGTAACCTTCTAGGAAACCTTTGGTCAGCGGCTGAGTGAGGTATTCGCCCTGCGCCGCAATAAACGCGCCTTGTGGGTCGACAAACACCGCAACTGCCAGAACAATCAAACCCACAAACAGCGCCGGAGTCAGCACTTTGCCGATCACATCGATCAATTTACCTTGTGACCAAGAGAAAAAGATCGCTACCGCGAAAAACAGCACAGAGAAAATGGTGAGATGCGACTGTGCGGCTTCAGCGAAAAACGGTTTTATCGCCATTTCATAAGCAACCAGACCAGTTCGCGGCGCAGCAAATGCAGGGCCAATGATGATAAAGATCAGCACCGCCATCAGCATCGCGGCTTGTTTGGGTAGATCTTTGGTCAAATGTTCCCAAGTTCCACCTGCGAGGGCGATGGCAATAATGGTGATCAAAGGAAGACCAACCGCCGTCAGCAAGAAGCCAAACATCGCTGGCATTAAATTATCACCGGCAAGTTGCCCTGCCAGCGGTGGGAAAATGATGTTACCGGCACCGAGGAAAAACGCAAACAGCATGAAGCCGACTGCGAGGATATCGGAAAATTTTAAAGTCTGTTTCACAGATAACCCTTAGAATAATTCTGATGAATGTTGTGTATGCTTTTGTGGATCAGAAAACCTGATCCCTCTTTCGAATAAGGCGCGCATAATGACTAAACCACCATCAATTGGCAACCTTTGCGACAAAAACACTACATTAATTTACAGAAATGACAATATTACAGTTGATGTCACTGGTATCTATTTTTAATCCAGACAAATAATCCATACAACTTCACCCACAAGTCGTTAACACCTAGAGAATAATTTCACACAATCATTTAACAGTGGTTTTTGTATCTAAAAAATAGCGAGATAAAAACATAAACATGAAGAGTGACACATTAAAAACTAAGGGCTTCAATTTTAAACAGTTTTCGATCGCAGACAGCCACTCAGGGATGCCTGTCAGCACCGATGGTGTGTTACTTGGGGCGTGGAGCGATTTTTCCTTCGCGAGCAACTTGCTCGACATTGGCACAGGCACTGGGCTCTTGAGCCTGATGTCTGCACAGCGTTTTCCTACGCTGCGCATCACGGCGGTCGATATTGATGCGCATGCTATCGAAGCGGCCAGAGATAACTTTGCACAAAGCCCGTGGCGAGATCGGCTGGAGGTGCAGCAAGGCGATGTCTTGACCCTCAATCTGGGAACGCGTTTTGACGCCATCATCTGCAACCCGCCCTATTTCAACAGCGGAGAGCAGGCCAAAATGCAGCAACGTGCCACGGCGAGGCACACAGACAGCTTAAGTCACTGGGATCTGATTTCGCGCGCCAAAGCGCTGCTCAACCAAGACGGGCGAGCTAGCTTTGTGTTACCCGATGTGGAAGGAACTGCCTTCATCCAACTGGCACAAACGCAAGGCTGGCACCTTAGCCGTCTTTGCCGGGTGCGCCCTAGCGAGCAAAAACCCGTCTCACGGCTACTGTTCGAGCTGAAATTGCAAGCGACAGCGGTACAAGAGCAAAGCCTGTCCATTCGAGAGGAAAACGGCTACAGCGCCGAGTTTGTCGCCCTAACGCAAGACTTTTATCTCAAGATGTAGAAATAACATGTGATCCTAATCACCGTTCACTCTATAATACGTCCCCTTTTAATTGTTGCTGCTCTGTTAACCTGTGAGTTAACCGAGCTTGTGGAGACCCTACTGTGATCAGAACTTTTGCTGAACTGGATCTTGACCCCAACCTGTTGGCTGCCATTGATGAACTTGGCTTTGAGCGTCCAACGCAAATTCAGGCCGAAGCGATCCCACAAGCTCTGGACGGCCGAGACATTCTGGCCTGTGCGCCCACCGGTACCGGAAAAACGGCGGCCTTCGTGCTGCCAGCGCTACAATATCTGATTGACTTCCCGCGTCGCAAACCGGGGCCGGCACGTATTTTGATCTTAACGCCAACGCGTGAGCTGGCGATGCAGGTGGCTGACCAAGCGCGCGCACTGGCAAAGTATACCAAGCTCAATATCTTCACCATCACAGGTGGCGTGCAGTATCAAGAGCATGCCGATATTCTCTCTACAACGCAGGATATCGTCGTCGCCACACCTGGCCGCTTGATGGAGTACATTCAAGCCGAGCGTTTCGACTGCCGAGCCATTGAGTGGCTGATCCTTGATGAAGCGGATCGCATGCTGGATATGGGCTTTGCCCCGACTGTGGACCGCCTATCGAACGAATGTCGCTGGCGTAAACAGAGCATGCTCTTTTCTGCCACCTTGGAAGGTAAGGGCGTGGAAGGCTTCACCGCGGATCTGCTCAAAGACCCAGCCGACATTGATGCCGAGCCTTCTCGTCGCGAGCGCAAGAAAATCACCCAGTGGTACTACCGCGCCGATAGCATGGAACACAAACTGGCGCTGCTGAAAAACATTCTTACCGAGCAAGCTGAGCGCACTATTGTCTTCTTGAAAACACGCGAGCGTTTGGCCGACCTACGAGCACAGCTGGAAAGCGCTCAGATCCCGTGCTCTTGGATCCAAGGGGAGATGCCACAAGATCGCCGCAACAATGCGATTGCGCGTTTTCGTGATGGCAGCGTTAACGTGCTACTTGCAACCGATGTAGCCGCACGCGGTATCGATTTACCTGACGTTTCTCACGTGGTGAACTTTGATATGCCACGCAGCGCCGATGTGTACCTGCACCGAATTGGCCGTACCGCGCGTGCCGGTAAAAAAGGCAACGCGATCTCCATCGTTGAAGCGCATGACCAAACGATGCTTGACCGCGTAGCTCGCTACGTCAAAGAAGAGATCAAAGAACGCTTTGTCAAAGAGCTGCGTCCACAGCACAAAAAACCGGTGTTTAAGAAGAAAAAGAAAAAAGACGATAAAAAAGCCGTCAGCAAAAAGAAAAGTGTGAAAAAGAAAAAGTAACCACACGATAAAACAGAAGGGTTGGCCAAGTGCCAACCCTTTCTTTTTCCAACAACGGAATTAATGCTGCTCTTCGCGCTTAAACACCAATTCCGTCGGCGTGGATTCTTCTTCCACAAAGTAGTAACCCGCGGTGTCAAACTGGGTAAGATCGGCCACACTGCGGATTCGATTTTCAATGATGTAACGTGCCATCATGCCACGCGCTTTCTTGGCAAAAAAGCTGATGACTTTGTACTGGCCATTTTTGCCATCTTTGAAAATCGGCGTCACCACCTGAGCTTGCAGATTCTTCGGCTTCACCGCTTTAAAGTATTCGTTCGAGGCCAGATTAATCAGCACATTGTCGCCTTGCTCGGCAATCGCCTCATTGAGCTTGTCGGTGATCACATTGCCCCAAAACTGGTAAAGGTTGCTGCCTTGCGGATTGGCTAACTTAGTACCCATTTCCAGACGATACGGCTGCATCAAATCGAGCGGCTTCAGCAGGCCATACAAACCGGAGAGCATGCGCAAATGCTGCTGCGCGTAGTCAAAATCCGCCTCTGTAAACGTTTCGGCTTCCAGCCCGGTATAAACATCGCCTTTGAAAGCCAGAATCGCTTGGCGCGCATTTTCTGGCGTGAAGGTTTCGCTCCAATCTTGGAAGCGACCCACGTTGAGATCGGCGATTTTATCGCTCACTTTCATCAGTGAAGCAACATCGGCCGGCGTTAAGCGGCGGCAAACGTCAATCAACTGTTTGGAATAATCGACCAATTCCGGTTGGGTAAACTTTTGCGTCGCGAGTGGCGATTCGTAATCCAGAGTTTTGGCTGGAGAAACAACAATAAGCATGACGATGACTTCCTAATTTTGTTTTTCACTAGGGTACAAAAAAAGCCATGCAATGTCTGCATGGCTTTTACAATCACACTAATAGCAAAGAGCGATTACTTGTTTTTGTTGTCCCAAATGCCTTCTTCAAGCTGAGATTTGAGCTCTGGGAAATCGTCAGCATTAAAGGTGGGCAATTTGCCCTCTTTTAACTGACGGTTGTAGTCTTTCGCCAGTTTGATCACGATGCCAGAGAGCAGCAGAATCGCGACCAAGTTGACAATCGCCATCAAGCCCATCGACACATCTGCCAGCGCCCACACAAATGGCAGTGGTGCCACCGCACCGTAACCGACCAAGCCCAATACCACGATACGGAAAAGATTCAAGCCCGCTTTGTGGTTGTGCTCAAGGAAGACTAAGTTGGTTTCCGCGTACGAGTAGTTGGCAATGATCGAGGTGAAAGCGAAGAAGAAAATCGCGACCGCGACAAAGATGCCACCCCAATCACCCACTTGTGAGCTGAGGGCTACCTGTGTCAGTTCAATACCAGTGATTTCTCCATGAGGCACGTATTCGCCAGACATCAAGATGATGGAAACCGTGGCAGAACAGATCACGATAGTGTCCATAAACACACCCAGCATCTGCACATAACCTTGCGAAGCAGGATGTGGTGGATATGGCGTTGCAGACGCTGCTGCATTCGGCGCTGAACCCATACCCGCTTCGTTGGAGAACAGGCCGCGTTTGATCCCGTTGATCATCGCTTGGGCGATGGCATAGCCAAGGCCACCAGCGGCCGCTTCTTGTAAACCAAACGCACTTTTGAAGATCAAAGCCAGCACCGCAGGCAATTTTTCGAGGTTGCTAAACATCACAAACAGCGCCAATGCCAAGTAAGCCAGCGCCATCACAGGCACAATCAGTTCAGCGGTGCGCGCAATACGCTTGATACCACCGAAAATAATCACGCCCGCCAGCACCATGATCGCACCGCCTACGTACTTATCTTCCCAACCGAAGGCGTTTTGCATAGCCCCTGCAATGGAGTTGGCTTGCACAGCGTTAAACACCAGACCAAAAGCGATAATCAAAAAGACCGAGAAAAGCACGCCCATCCAGCGCATGCCAAGGCCCTTTTCCATGTAGTAAGCAGGACCACCGCGGTAGTTGCCGTCATCATCTTTGGTTTTGTAAAGCTGCGCCAGCGTACTTTCAGCAAACGAGGTCGCCATACCTAACATGGCAATCAACCACATCCAGAAAATCGCACCCGGACCACCCGCAGTAAGGGCAACGGCAACCCCTGCCATGTTTCCGGTACCAACGCGCGCAGCTAGGCTAGTACAAAGTGCCTGAAAAGAAGAGATACCAGCTTGGTCAGCTTTACGGCTGTTCTTCAATACGGAAAACATGTGTCCAAAATGGCGGAACTGGATAAACCCAAGGCGGATAGTGAAGTAAATCCCCACCCCAACCAGCAGGTAAACCAGAATAGACCCCCATAGCAGGTCATTCATCAAATTAATCAAGTCTGTCATACATACCTCAAATTGAGTTGCGTCGGTCCGTGCGTCCTAGCCATCCACCAGATTGCGATACCAAGTGTCAAATTAGCTTGGTCTTATTCGTTTTAGATTGGCAATCCAGAATCGTAAATGTCGCTTCATGCATCCTTTTTACGTACCAACGTTTTTTGACGCAGCGGATAATGCAGCTTGAAAAAACAAAAATCAATATGCATAAGAGTGCATTTTTGTTGTATTTTTCACTGTAAATATACTTTTTGTTAACATAAAAAACAGCGCAAGCAGCGAAAAGTGGTTACATTTACTGCACAATGTTTTTACATCAAATTATAATCATTCTTTTTCACTTCAATTTGGTCGGCAGTCCTTACCCTATCTATGATCCGAAGCCATCGAACGCTTTCTCCGCTCCCGTCGGAACCTGATACTTGTTACATTTGGAAACACCCCATCCTTTGAACATCTATTTGTATCGTCATACGGTTTAAATACACACCACTTTAACATTCAATTTTTTTTCATTTAAACGTTTTCGTTGATGCAAATGCTCACTTTTCAACCACATCAGGCTCAGTGAAATGTGATGTTGTATTCAGTTTCAGGCGAAAATTTCATGTTACCGACACAAATGCGAAATATATCGTGGCTAAGCTCGGAGAAACTGTGGTACTTAGTGACTGCACAAGCGCTGGTTATTTATGTGAGGTAGCTTATGGACGGCTTTGAACTAGATGACTTACTGGATTTTGAAACGACTGGCACCACCAAAACCCGGTCAAAACCAGTAAAAAGAAAATGGCGTGAAATTGAGGCGATGATGGATCGCCGCAATCTTCTAAAAGAGCTTCGAGACATGGATTTTTGTCACGATTATTCACTGGAAGACATTAAACTTTAACGAATACTGAAATGGCACCTTAGGGTGCCATTTCTCTTTTTATTACGCTGTCCGAACGACGACTGACTCGCCCCTAAGCCCATTCTCTGTCACTTTGTTTGACCCTCTCAGCCAACTGTTGGTAGTGGTCCGCAATGGTTTTGCCAAACACAGGGTCATCTTCGTTGATCAACCACTGTGATTCGACCGTTTGCCAGTCCTGAGTGGTGAAAGACTCTGCAATTAAAGGCAAGACTAAACGTTCTTCAATATCTAAATGGCGGCGCTGAGAGGTGATAAAGGCTTCAAGGTGCTCTAGAAAAACATCATGTGGCACGACCGCATCGCTGAGGATCATCTGTACTATCTCGGTAAATCTGGCCGTCTCTTTTGCCAGCGAGATATGCTCTTGCTCTAGGTTTTCTATCGTCCGCTGCGCCCCATAATGCTGCAAGTAGTGTCGATAGAGAATGTCCTCTTTGGGGTGATGCACTTTTTCCGCATGTACAGAGAGATAGTCAACGATTTCTGCTACCAAACCGTAGTTGATCGGTTGCTCGTTTTTCAGTTGTTCCACTTTCTGACGTAAGATAGCCAACAAACGCACAATGTAGCTGTGCTCACGTCTTATCCGTTCGATCATCATAGTGCTTCTCCTTAACACTTCATTGCTGCTACTAAGTGTATAAGAGAGAAATGGTTTCGGTTTAGACCTTGCTCAAAAAAGCACCATTTAAACCGTCATCGGTAAATGCCAGTGGATTGGCGTTTTTCCTTGTTGAGAAAGCAACTGATTCGTTTGAGAAAAATGACGGCAACCTAAAAAACCCCGGTGCGCAGAAAGCGGAGAGGGATGCGGGGCCGCGAGGACATAATGCTTGTTTCTATCAATGAAGCGGCCTTTTTTTTGCGCATGCGAACCCCAAAGTAAGAAAACCACGCCTTGCTGATGCTGGTTTATCGCCTCGATAACCCGGTCGGTAAACACTTCCCACCCGCTGGTTGCGTGCGAGTGCGCTTTCCCCTGCTCCACGGTCAAAACCGTATTCAACAGCAGGACGCCTTGCTCTGCCCAACTCTGCAAAAAACCGTGTACTGGTATCTGAAAACCTTCGATATCTTGTGCCAACTCTTTGTACATATTGAGTAAAGATGGCGGCGGCTTGATTCCGGGGAGAACAGAAAAGCACAGGCCATGCGCCTGATTGGGCCCGTGGTACGGGTCTTGGCCCAGAATGACCACTTTGACTTGATTAAATTCCGTAAAACGGAAGGCGTTGAACACGTCTTTGGCCGGAGGGTAAATGACTTTTCCGGCCTGACGCTCTGCGTCCACAAAACTGAGTGTTTGTTGAAAATACGCCTGTTGCTTTTCAGCACCAATTACATCGTGCCAGGTCAGTTCCTGCGTCATTGGGGAATCCTGCTGTTACTATCAAAGCCGCTATTTTACACCCAAATGCGCAGATAAACCGGGCAATTTGTATTTAATTACCTCCCCTGCACAGAGTAACCGCTATTCGCTTTTCTCATGCGGATGCGTCGCCTTTTGTGGAGTTCGGTAGTGCCCCGGCCCAGTAACATGGCGATTGGGAGCAGGGAGCCGTGCAGCTCGGCGGCCAAAGGACGTTGGGGTAGCAGTGATTGTCGGTAACATAGTGGCATCCTCCATTGCGAAATCTTCTGTGCGACTATCGTCATGGTGAGATATGAAAAAAAGATGCCAATATGATTAAACCTTCATTTAATCGATTGATTGTAGATGAAATTCTCTTAACGCCCGAATTTCCCCCGCCCACAAATCCGGCTCAATTGTTTCTAAAATCAAAGGGATAGAATCAAAGCGCCTATCTTTGGCTATGTATTCAAAACAGCTCCAGCCAATCGCTCCTTTCCCCAACGCCTGATGCCTGTCGACCTTACTACCGAGATCCACTTTTGAATCATTGAGATGCATTGCCCTTAAATAGTGCATGCCGACCACGCGTTCAAACTCAGCAAAAGTGTGCTCACATGCGGCCATAGAACTGAGATCGTAGCCAGCGGCAAAGGTGTGGCAAGTATCGAGGCAAACGCCCACCCGCTCTTTGTCTTCCACTTGGTCGATGATTTCCGCTAGATGTTCGAATTTCCACCCCAAGTTTGTTCCTTGACCAGCAGTATTTTCAATCACTGCCACCACATCAGGCACGGCTTGATGCGCCACATTGATCGACTGCGCAATCAGCGACAAACACTCTTGTTCTGAGATTTGATTGAGGTGACTGCCGGGATGAAAATTCAGCAAGGTTAAGCCCAACTGTCGACAACGTTCCATTTCATCGATAAAAGCCAAGCGTGATTTCTCTCGCTTCTCCTCTTCAGGCGCTCCTAAGTTAATCAGATAAGAGTCATGTGGCAGGATCTGCTCAGACGCAAACCCAAGCATCTGGCAGTTGGCTTTAAAGGCACTGATGGATTTGGCCTCCAACGGTTTAGCGACCCACTGACGCTGATTTTTGGTAAATAAAGCGAAGGCGTTCGCACCAATTTCTCTTGCTCGCAGCGGCGCATTCTCAACACCACCCGCTGCAGAAACGTGGGCACCAATAAATTTGTTACCATATCGATTTTTACTGTTTGTCATTTAATCACTTTTCACTTTCATCTCTGATGGGCAATTACAACGATTTAGCCTTCATTCGTCAAATTTGACTTGCAATTTGTAGTAAATTTACAACAAATGATCATTAAAATAATTTTTAACCAATCAACTATATTTAATTGATATTGTTTTTAAAGAGTTTATTGATCCAGAACAATAAATTAACCTTGATAAATTTAATGTTTTTAGTTGTTTTTTGACTTAAATCAATACTAGAATAATGGTTATTAGCTATATAATTAGCAGCTCGACAAAATTTGAAAATAAACACCATAACACCACCTGCGTGGACTAGGAGATAGTGATGATCCAAGGTATCCAAATTACTAAAGCGGCAAACGACAGCCTACTGAACTCTATCTGGCTTTTGGACAGTGAAAAGAACGAAGCGCGTTGTGTGGCTGCGCTATCTGGCTATCAAGCCGATCAAGTTGTGGCGCTCAACGAACTGGGTGAATTCGAAAGCCGTGAAGTGGCTATTGAAGCGGCACCGCGCATCGAAGGGGGTCAACACCTCAACGTCAACGTACTAAAACGTGAAACGCTAGAAGATGCAGTCGCTCACCCAGAAAAATACCCACAGTTGACCATTCGCGTATCTGGCTACGCTGTACGTTTCAACTCTTTGACTCAAGAGCAGCAACGCGACGTGATCGCTCGTACTTTTACTGAGTCGCTCTAATCACAACATTACCATTTACTTTAACGGCGCTCTTTGAGCGCCGTTTGTTTTTAGCTGGCAATCTGGCAATAAAAAAGGCGGAGTCAACTCCGCCTTTGCTATTTCATTTTTGGCTCACCTACTGAACTTGACGCAGTACCACTTTCAACGCATCAAAGTCGGCTTCCAACTCCTGAGACAGTAACGTCATCTGCGCATGTTTAGCCAATGGTGCTGGCAACTCAATATCAGTGCCCAAAATATCATCCACCACTTCTTTAAACTTGGCAGGATGCGCTGTACACAAGAACAAACCTGTTTCACCCGCTTGCAGTTGCTCTTCAAGCACACGGTAAGCAATTGCGCCATGTGGTTCACACAGATAGCCTAATTGATAAAGTTCGCGTACAGATTGCGCGCTTTGCGCATCACTGACCGCTCCTTTCCCCAGCGTTTCGAGTCCCCACTCTTTCACGCGGCAAAGCTCTTCAATGCGTGGCCAGTTGTTCGGTTGGCTCACGTCCATGGCATTTGAAGTCGTTGCAACGGTCGGCTTAGGATCCCACTGACCTGTCTCGAGATAACGCGGCACAGTGTCATTAGCATTGGTCGCGGCGATAAAGCGTTTAACCGGCAAACCGAGTGCTTTCGCCAACAGACCAGCGGTCAGGTTGCCAAAGTTACCGCTCGGGACTGAAATCACCAGGTTCTCACGCTCTGATTTGCTCATTTGCGCCGCCGCTTCAAAATAGTAGCAAATTTGCGCCATCAAACGGCTGATGTTGATTGAGTTCGCAGAGTTCAAACCAATTTCTTCACGCAACGCAGCATCATCGAATGCCTGTTTGACCAGCGCCTGACACGCATCAAAATCACCATGAACCGCAACCGTATGGATATTTTTACCTAGAGTACAGAACAGCTTTTCTTGCAGCGGGCTGATTTTTCCCTTTGGATAGAGGATCACTACGTTGATATCTTCCATACCATAGAAGGCATGGGCAACCGCCGCTCCTGTATCACCCGACGTCGCGGTCAAAATAGTGATTTTGCCACCATTGGAAACAGCAACAAGTGACTGCGCCATAAAGCGGCCACCGAAATCTTTGAACGCCAGTGTCGGGCCGTGGAAAAGTTCTAGGGCATAGACACCCGGCTTAACTTGTGCAATCGGCGCAGGAAATTGGAACGCCGCATCCACCATCGCGCTCACTTGCTGCGCAGAAAGCTCATCACCAATCAACGCTGAGAGAATTTTGCTGCTACGGGCAACAAATCCTTCTTCTAGCAGTGCGTCAATATCGGCAAACTGAGGCAATTCAGCGGGAAAAAATAGACCTTGATTGCGGCCTAAACCTTGGCGAACGGCTTGGCCAAAGGAGACTTGTTGTTGATTTTCTTTGATGTTGTACAGCTTCATAGCTCACTTCCTGTCACGACCGAACCTTGTTTGTTCAAACGGCAAACATGGACGAATCCTTCTTCATTTTGTACGTAATTTTGTTCAAGCCAGCGAGCAACGCGCTCCGCGACCTCTTTCTCTTTGCAAATGCTAAATAGGGTTGGGCCACTGCCCGAGATGCCCGTCGTCAATGCACCGGCAGACGCGGCGTATTTGCGCGCATCAGCAAACCCTGGCAGCAGTCTCTCACGATACGGTTCTGCGATCACGTCTTTGATCAGCTTCGCCGCTAACTCTGGCTGGTTAGAGTGACAAGCGTGGATGAAACCGGCGAGATGGCGGCCGTGCGCAATAATGTCTTGTCGGCGATATTGTGATGGCAAAATAGCGCGCGCTTCCGCGGTCGAGACTTTGATCCCCGGATAAGCCATCACCCAATACCAATCGTCAAAACAGGGGACTTCTTGGCTGATGATACCGAGCTCTTCAAGCATCAATTGCAATCCGCCCAAGTAGCAAGGCGCAACGTTATCGTAGTGCACGCCACCAGAGATTTCCCCTTCCATTTCGCCCATCAGAGCCAGCAACTCGGTTTCATCGAGCGGGTTAGCATGGAATTGGTTGAGTGCATCTAGCGCTGCAACAATCGAACAGGCGCTGGAACCAAGCCCAGAACCGATTGGCATGTTCTTTTCTAAGGTCATTTCGACCGATTTTAAAGCCACACCTTTTTTGTCTAACTCACGAGCGAACACGCGCCAACAGTGGTAAACAATATTTTCTTTGGCATCGGCGGGCAACTTAGCGACAAAGCGACCTGCCGTTTTAAGTGCAAATGGCTCGCTGCCTTGCTTCACCATCACTCGATCACCTAACAGAGTGCCATCAATGGGGGACACCGCCGCCCCCAACACGTCAAAACCAACGCTGACATTACCGATAGAAGCAGGAGCGTAAACGACTACCCCCATATCACTTGAACTCATTGATTAAACCCCTAATTTCCAGCCGAGTGTACGCATTACGTCCGAGAACACGCCGGCCGCAGTCACCTGAGTACCCGCGCCGTAACCACGTAAGACTAATGGAATTGGTTGATAGTAGCGGCTGTAGAAAGCCAGTGCGTTCTCACCATCTTTGATCTTGAACATAGGATCGTTTTCGTCCACCGCCGCGATAGACACTTTGCATTTGCCATCAATGATTTCGCCAACGTAACGCAGCACTTTCCCTTCTTGCGTGGCTTGCGCGAGTTGCTGCTTAAAGTAGGCGTCCGCTTCAGGTAAGCGAGCCATAAACTCTTCAACACTGCCTGAATCATCGAAGCCAGGTGGCAATGCCTGATCCACTTCCACATCTTCCAGCTCCAGTGACATGCCCGCTTCGCGTGCAAGGATCAACAGCTTGCGCGCAACATCCATACCCGAGAGATCATCACGCGGATCGGGTTCAGTAAAGCCGTTTTGCTTCGCAATGTAGGTCGCTTCACTTAAGCTCATCCCTTCGTCCAATTTGCCGAAGATAAATGAGAGTGAGCCAGACAAGATCCCGGTAAAACGTTCCAACTCATCCCCTGCCGAAATCAGGTTTTGCAAGTTTTCAATCACCGGAAGGCCTGCGCCAACGGTTGTCTCATACATCAACTTGCGGCGCGAGCTTCGCGCGACATCGCGCAATTGGTGATAATACGCCATGCTCGCTGTGTTAGCCTTTTTATTCGGCGTGACCACATGGAAACCCGCAGCGAGAAACTCGGTATATTGGTTCGCGATGGCTTCACTGGAAGTACAGTCCACCAGCACAGGGTTGATAATATGGTTGCGCTGTACGGTAGCGATCAGACGCGGCAAGCTAAACTCTTCGGTCGCATTTTTGATGCGATCGCGCCAGTTATCCAGTGGCAAGCCATTACTGTCTAACAGCAGGCCTTTGCTATTGGCAAGGCCACAGACACGAATCACGATCCCTTTATCCGCGAGTTTTGCCTGCTGGCGATGGATCTGATCGACCAGTTCACCGCCGACACCGCCGACACCAACCACAAACACATCTAAGAAGTGCTTGGAATTAAAAAGATTCTCGTGGCAGGCTTTAATCGCCTCGGAAATTTTATCTTCCGGAATAACCGCAGAAATTGCGCGTTCAGAGGAACCTTGCGCAATCGCAATGATGTTCACGTTCACTTCCGCCAGCGAAGCAAAAAACTGTGACGCTACGCCTTTGGAAGTGCGCATGCCATCACCCACCAAGGTAATAATGGCGACATCACTGAGAAACTCGACAGGCTCAAGCAAGCCATCTTTTAACTCGAGCTCAAATTCATCGGCGAGGGCTTGAGCGGCAGTGGCTTTATCTGCCGCTTCGATACAAAAACTGATGCTGTATTCAGAAGAAGATTGGGTAATCAGGACTATCGATACACCGGAAGCAGACATCGCGCCAAACACCCGGCTGGCCATGCCGACCATGCCTTTCATGCCAGGACCGGAAACGTTAACCATGGTCAAATTGTTGAGCGTGGTAATGCCTTTAATCGCCAGTTTATCTTCGCCAGTATCTTGGCCGATGAGCGTGCCTGCCCCTTGAGGATTGAAGCTGTTTTTGATCAAGCAAGGAATATGGAACTGCGCGATAGGTGCAATGGTTTTCGGATGCAACACAGAAGCGCCAAAGTAAGAGAGCTCCATCGCTTCTTGATAGCTGAGCGATTTGAGTAACCGAGCATCTTCAACCAATCGTGGGTCGCAGTTGTAGACGCCATCAACATCCGTCCAGATTTCACAGCAATCCGCGCGCAAACATGCCGCGAGCACCGCCGCCGAGTAGTCAGAACCGTTACGGCCAAGCGTGACCAACTCACCTTGTTTGTTGCCCGCGGTAAAGCCCGGCATGATGTGCACATGGCCCGCAGGTAGCGGCTTGTTACGGAAATTTTGCGTGGAGATGTCGACATCAACCATCCCTTCAAGATGGTCGCCTTTCGCCAAAAGATATTCTACCGGGTCAATCAAGTTAACCGCATGACCTTTAGCCGCAAGAACCGCCTTCATCAATTGAATAGATACACGCTCACCTTTACTAATAATGCGGGCGTTCACATTATCAGGACACATCCCCAATAGGCTAATGCCATGTACAAACTGACGTAGCTGAGAAAGCGAACTGGCCACTTGGCCGAGGTAGTCTGCGCCATTGATGGCAGGGATTTGTTGTTTAATATCATCAAACAACTGGTGGAATGATTCTTCTACCTCTGCGATTTGCCGCTCCGCTTCACCGTGTTTTAACGCCGACTCAATGATAGCGACTAATTTGTTGGTTGTTTTTCCCGGTGCTGATAAAACAACGGAAACCTCTTCTTGTTTTGCATTATTGGCAATGATATCTGCCGCCCTTAAGAAGCGCTCAGCATCGGCTAACGATGAGCCGCCAAACTTCAATACTCGCATCCCTTCCTCCCGGATCATTTTTAAACTGTATAAAAAAAGGCCTGTATCTTGTTGGATACAGGCCTTTTTTTGGAATTTCTTTCGTTCAGCAGCCTGCCCCAACATGTGTGATGTCGGTAATAATAATGGTGGTGGTCATTACTGATTGGCTGTTAAATGTCATAGATAACTATTCATTGTGATTGTGTGTTTGCTTAGCTCTACGTTTACCGTAGTTTCTGTACTGCCGTCAATAAAAAGTTCAATTTTTTTAATCTCACTCTCTTTGCTATGAGAAAAAGGCATAAAGCCATTTGTGTAAATCACATGCCTATCTCGATAGTTTGAAGCTGGCTGCAAAAATGAACTTTGGACGGGCTATAATCTCAGACAATCGCGCGACAAAAAGTACGCCCAATGTCAGGTTGTGTGCTTTAATCAAAGATACGCCAGAATAAGAAAAAGAAACACAAGGAGTAGTGGTATGAAAAACATGCTGGTTTTGCTGCTGTTGCTTTTGTGTGGCCAAGTAACTGCCAACCCGCTTCCTTCTCTCGCGCCCAGCAAGCTCTCACCCCATAAATTGTTTTTCTCCAGTGAAACTCAGCCAGAAGAAAACTTTGATGTGTGGAATATAGATGGCGGTTACGCCTATCAAGTCTTTGAATCGGTCGATCTTTACGTCGGTGCTCGTGTTAATAACTCCCAACTCAACAACCAAAGCGGCTTCCTTAGCGGCGTAAGTTATAAGATTAACGAACATTTTACCTTAAAGAGTACCCTACGTTCGTTCAAAGTCAGCCCTGAAGATGGCCAACCAGACACCACAGGTTTCGCGGCCGAAGTGTCAAGCCGCGTCAAGATTACCGAATCGTTGGATTTGCATGCCACTCTTGACTATCAGGAGTGGCAGCAAGGGATTGAAGTGGGTATCGGCTTTCGCTTTTAAATCTCAAGCGCTTGTTTAGAGATTAAAATTCCATTCCAGTCTGCGTAAATGTACTCTTTGGGTTGCACGATTTGGTTGAGCATCATCAGGGTCACATTCACCTCTCCAGCTCCGCGTTTCTCCGTTTTAAATGGAGAGGTTCCTAGCGCTTTGACGCCAAGAGACATCTGCGCCATCTGCGCCACATCTCTGACTGCGCCGAAGACAATCACGCCTTCCCAATTATTTTCAATCGCCAAGATGGCAAGTTGATCGCCAAGCAACGCTTTCAGGCAGGAACCATGTCCGTCGACGACCAGGACTTTGCCTTTACCATCCTGAATAAGCATCTCGCGCACCTTCGAGTTATCGTGGTAACAGCGTACTGTCACGATCTCTCCAAAAAACGCCGTTTTTTGACCGTAATTCTGCAAAGGAAGATTGAGTAGCCTTACTTTATCTTCAAACTTATCGCAGATGTCCGGAGTAATGTCGTTCATAAATCCTCCTTGATAATTTTATGACAGAAACAGAACGTTTATCGTAGGCGAGAAGCGATGCTGCCCAACGACTGTTTTGTTTCATCGGCAAAACAAGAAACTAAAAATAACTCTTTATTCTCGATGTAATAAATGGCGTTTTGTTGAAACTCTTTCGCTATGTCCAAGGCTAGACGCATATCCACTTTTACCGCAAAGCTTGCTTCGCTCCAGGTCAAATCTTGGTTGCCGACCAACATTGGGCAATAGTCCAGGTCCATTAATCTCTCTTTCAGACGCTGATTATTTATGCAATTTTGCTCATTTGACAATAGTACACTTCCTGGGTTCCATGCGGTAATAATCGCGTAGTTGCCCTCTGTCCAACTCTGGGCAAAAGCGAAGAATGAGTCTGAATATGCATGCCATAATTGAGCATCTACAACTGTTTCGACAATTTTTATCATAAGTTTCGAACGATTAATAATTGTTACATTTAGCCAATTGATATAAATCAACAAAGTGAATGGAATTAACATTTGAGCATTGTTAGCATGCTGTTAACATTATAGAATCCGCTCAAAAGAACAGGGTTGTTTACCTTTCCATATCTGCTTTGCCTGTCACTGTGGGTCTTGAAAGGTAAACAAACCCTATAGAATAATCCAGTAGCAGTCGGATGCTGCTTACTTTTGGCGAGAACTCAAGGAAGGCACGTAACTGAAAGAAGTGTTTTTTTGATCACTTTGCTTTATTATCAAAATCACATTACCTGTATGTTATGTTTTTGCCTAGAATTTATTCTATTAGTACAATTTTGTCACAAATTTAGGTACCGCCAATGCAAACCCCGCAGATTCTTATCGTTGAAGATGAGCAAGTAACTCGTAACACTCTTAAGAGTATTTTTGAAGCAGAGGGATATGCTGTATTTGAAGCCAGCAATGGTGATGAGATGCACCAAATGCTGTCAGAAAATAACGTTAATCTAGTGATAATGGACATCAACTTACCAGGTAAAAACGGCCTTCTTCTGGCTCGAGAATTGCGTGAGCAAGCAGATGTGGCACTAATGTTTTTGACTGGTCGTGATAACGAAGTCGACAAAATTCTCGGCCTAGAAATCGGTGCAGACGACTACATCACCAAACCATTCAACCCTCGTGAACTGACTATTCGTGCGCGCAATTTGCTCGGTCGCTCAATGACCAATAGCATCGTGCACGAAGAGAAGCGTTCAGTGGAAAAATATGAGTTTAACGGTTGGGTATTAGACATCAACAGCCGCTCACTGATCAGCCCACTGGGTGATGGTTACAAACTGCCACGCTCTGAATTCCGTGCGTTGCTGCACTTCTGTGAGAACCCGGGCAAGATCCAAACCCGAGCCGATCTGCTTAAGAAGATGACCGGACGTGAGCTCAAGCCGCATGATAGAACGGTTGATGTGACCATTCGTCGTATCCGTAAGCACTTTGAGTCCATATCAGGTACGCCAGAGATCATCGCCACCATTCACGGTGAAGGCTACCGTTTTTGTGGTGATTTAGACGCTTAAATATCAATGTGATATAAAAAAAGGTTGGCGTGGTGCCAACCTTTTTTGTTTGCGTCAGTTTAGTAGACCTTATCAATAGCCACTTTGCGCTCAACGAGCCACAAGATCGTCGCTTGATTCTCGAGCTGCAAAGCGATATCAACGGGTTGCTCAATGTCGAACTCACCCTGCCAGTTAAACGCCACTTCCCACTGATTTTCGCTGTGGGTTCGCACTTCAAGTTCGCTTTCACTTAGATTCCACTGCTGTTCACCCTGTTTGATGGTCAGGAGATTTACGGTCAAATTGGCGGGCAACTCACCATTGGAAGAGAGATAGAGTGACCCGTGCAAACTTTGCGCCTCTTGTTCTCCAACCATCGGCATTTGGTTAACCCACAGTGTGCTTTTCAGTTCGATCACGCTTTGGTTTACCGTGACTTGGTTGTCTTGCTGCCAACTGATCGCAGGTTGTGTAGAACATCCGGCCAGTAGAGCCAGAGAAAGTGTCGCTAGAGCCCATCGTTTCATTTCATTCCCCTTTGTTCTAACCAGCTTTTCAGGATCACAATATCATGTTGATATTCATTTTTGATCTCTTCCACCCAATCACCGATATTCTCCCACCAAGCTGGCATATCCGGAGATTGCGCTTTTTGCGCCACGCTTTGAATTCGCTTCAAACCAATCGAACCCGCGGCACCTTTAATTTTATGTGTCTCTGAGACAATCCCTGACTGATCTTTGGCAATCATGTTGAGATCCAGCAAGTCCAAATAACCTGGCATCATCTCGGCAAACATTTGAATACTGTCCAACACTGGGGTGGGACCAACAATATCGACATACGATTCGAGCATATCAATGTCCAACACTTGGGTTTCTAGACCATGCGTCTGCGCGTCGACTTCAAGAGCTTCAGTAGCACGCGGCATGGGCTCCGGCTCAGTGAGGATCAATTTGCTGATCACCTCCTGCATCGCTTTCACCGCTAAAGGCTTACTCATCGCGTCGTCCATGCCTTTCTCTAAATACTCGCGTTTATCTTTCAACAGATTGGCCGTCAGTGCGACCAACGGCGGCAAATTCTGATAATGGGTGCGATAGTAGTGAGCCACATCAAAACCAGTCATATCAGGCAGTTGAATATCGAGCAGTACTAAATCGTATTCTTGTGGTTTGAAACGCTCAATCGCCTCTTCTCCGGTCATCGCAACCGTGACCTGATGGCCAAGACTTTCCAACAGCGAGCGCGCGACCGTCACATTGAGCGCGATATCTTCCACCATAAAAATGTTCAAACTCAGTTGCGCTTCAACCTCCGCCTCAATGGTTTGGCCTTCGACCACGGGCACCTTGATGGTCAGGGTAAAGGTGCTACCAAACCCCTCTTCGCTGGTCACCGTGATATCGCCATCCATCATGTTGATCAGTTGACGCGAGACTGCCAAGCCGATGCCCGTGCCAACAGCATGCAGGTTGTCTTTGCCCGATTTGACCTGATAATACATGGCAAAAATCTTATCCAGCTCTGCTTCTGGGATACCAATCCCGGTGTCTTCCACTTCAATGATAATCGACGCGTGTGCCTCTTCAACCTCTGCGCTCACCGTCATCACCACCCCGCCCTCTTTGGTGAATTTCATCGCATTACTGACCAGATTCCAAATCACTTGGCGCAGGCGAGTGGCATCAACCTCGACCATTTTAGGCAGCTCACTGAGACGTTCTAAGTCAAAACGCAATCCCTTTTGTTCTGCCATCAACGCGGCGATGTTCTCGATTTCGACCACAAAATCTTCAAAATCGAGCGGCTCAGGGAACAGCTCTAATTTGCGCCGATCAAACTTATCCATGTCGATAATGTCGTTAAAAATATTGCCTAGAGTGATAGCACTGACATTGATGGTTTGCATGTATTTACGCTGCTCATCCGTTAAGGTCGTATCGAGCAACATACGGCTTAAACCGACGATGCCGTTGAGCGGTGTACGCAGTTCATGACTGACGGTAGAAATAAAGGTGGTTTTGTCGCGGCTGGCTTTTTCCAACGACTCTTCATGGCGTTTACGGTCAGTAATGTCACGGCCAAACCCCATCAAACCCAAGTGACGACCATCTTTGCTGTAAAAAGGCACTTTACGCAGTTCAAAGTAGTGCTTGCGCCCATCAGGGTATTCAAGCCACTGCTCGTAGGTGAGCGCACGGTTATTGGCAAACACTTTTTGGTCGGTGTCGACAATTTGCTGCGCGACTTCTTTGCTGTAGACATCCCACGGGCTCAAGCCGACCAGTTGATGCTCTTTTTTCCCGGTTAACTCTTCCATTGCGCGGTTACAGCCCGAAAATACCCCATCGGCGTTGCGATAGTAGATAAGATCCGGAGAGGCATCGATAAACGAGCGCAGTAACGCCGTTCGCTCGGCAAGTTCTAATTGGGTTCGCTCGCGCTGAAAGACTTCGTTTTCCAGATCTTTCATCGCCTCTTCACGCGCTTCTTCCGCTTTGATCCGCTCTTCGATTTCTTGGTTAAGCTGCTCGATGTTTTGCTGCAACTGCACATTCAGCTCTTGGTCTCGCGAGCGCATGTCTTTCAGCTTTGAGACGAGTTTGGATAATCGCTGCCGAGACTCTTCCAGTTGATCGACCACCACCGAAAGAAAATAGACCGCCCAAGGGGTGATCACTAAGCCAAAAAAGACCGAGCGGACGATATCGATGTCATCCACGCTCCCTTTCAGCGCCAGCGTAATTCCCACTTGCACCACCACGGCCAATGCCACCAATGCCAGCGCGAGCAAAATGGAGAAACGGACGATGCCCAGCTTGACTAACAAATCGACGTAGTACTGGGCAAGATTTTTCATGGGTTTCATCTAAAGCTCCAAAGCGTGAGTGGCCATTGCGATAGCCGCCGAACTCGGCACCGACACCCACGGGATGGGGCGAGGTGTCGAACGGTGGAAGGTTAGTGTAGCGTGTTTGACTCTAGCGGTTAAGCCATTGAATTGACAACTCGTGTGACAAAACGGGCATTATTAGGGAAAGTTAACCTTTCGCACTCTGCTGCTGGGACACTTCATCGGCGGTGAGCGAAACCGGATGGACGCAAGTACGGTTTCGGCCATCGGATTTGGCTTGGTACAAGGCGCTGTCGGCCAAGGTCACGCCCATTTCGGGCAAATCTTCAGGTTTAGGAATATAGGAGACCAACCCGAGGCTAACGGTGATCCGCTGCGCGACTTTCGAGCCAAGGTGCTCAATCGCCAGTTGAGCAATGCAGACATGTATTTTTTCCGCGACTTTTAGCGCCCCTTCGGTGGTGGTATTGGGCAATATGAACGCAAACTCTTCACCGCCATAACGCGCCACGCAATCCGATGAGCGGCTGATCACTTGGGAGAACACCTCGGCAACTTGAGTCAAGGCGTGATCGCCCAGTTGGTGGCCGTAGCGATCATTAAACTCTTTGAAGAAGTCGATATCACACAACATGATCGCCAAAGGCAGTTTTTCGCGCGCATGGTGATGCCACAACGTGTTTAGCTGCTCATCAAAGCGGCGACGGTTGGCAACTTTGGTCAAGCTGTCCATAAAGCTCAGTTTTTCGAGCTCTTGATTCGCCGCTTCCAATTTTTGCTCCGCCAGATAACGCTCTGAGATATCCCTTGCCATGATCAGCACTCCGTTGGTGCCCGAGGCGGGATCGCGAAATGGCGACTTCACCACATCAAACCAAGAATAGTCGCCGCTACTGTTGAGAATTTTGTCCAGGTAACGCAGCGATTTACCTTCATGCAACACTTGGCTGTCGGTCGCCGACAAGCGCTGGTACATTTCGCCAGGAATGACATCTTGCAGCCTTTTACCTATTAGGTCAGAAACTTCAGCAATGCCCAGCGCATTGACAAACGGCTTGTTGCACGCCTGATAGACCATGTTTTCATTGAAGATGCCAATCGAGTCTGGGCTGGCTTCGAGGATGTTCTGCAAAATGGTATCGCGCTGAGCCAGCGCCACTTCGGTGTCTTTGCGCCGCTCCATTTCATCACGCAGATTCTGCTGCATTTTATGCCACTCTGTCACATCGTGGCTGATGCTCAGCGACCCGAGCAGTTCCCCTTGTTTACTCATCAAAAGGCTCTGGTTTACTTCCAGCAAACAACTGCGCCCTTGCGGTTCGGTCGTCCAACGACGTTCACTGCGCCGCCCTTTGAGCTGTCCTGCAACAGGCTCGATCGACTCTTCACGCCGTCCCTGCCAAAACTGCTCAAAAGCACGGTTAGTGGCTAAAATTCGCCCATCAGGATCGCGCAGACAAATCAGTTCCGACAAGGAGTCTAACGCGGATTTTGCCATTCGCAGCGCTTCCAATTCGCTTTGCTGCCCGCCGTCATTCGTTGCCACCGCGCCCACATGCAATAGCCAACAAAAACGGTGGTGATAGTGGACTTTGCGACCGCTCAAGGCTATCTGTAAACTTTCATTGTCAGACAAACGCCAAGTAAAAGTGAGATGCGAGAACTGCCGCCCAGAGAGTGAGTTGAGCGTTTGTGCTATGTCTGACGTGGATGAAGCGGAGGGGAAGAAGTAGCAACGATTAAGCTGGCGAATGCCCAGAAGCTGCATCGCCGCCGTATTGGCCAAAAGGATCTTGTTTTGCGCAAGATCAACCAGCAGTACTGGAGAAAGCGCGTCCAGCACCAACGAATCGAGATCTTTTTGAAAACGCATCATCACGGCCTTAACCAGCACCAATAGCAGGACGGCGCCAAGGAGAATAAGGCCATAATGTTGTGCTCCGTCCCGAAGCGCGCTGAACAGCTGATCCATCTTTGCTACCTGATTTTTAACGCTGTTTGCAAATATATCAGCAAATAAGCGGTTATTCCGCTTTTAATTGGGGTTTTGTAAACCGGAAAGGACGCTCAAGTGCGCTGCCTTGCGCCCCCTGTTGCGCTAATGCCTTGCCAATTTCCGTCATCGCGAGCCAGCGATTTTCACACCACAATGGGGAGAGCAAGGTCGGACGCCGCGCCGCAGAAGACACGCGATGATAAACGATTTCCGGCGGGGTATGACGGATCAGATCGCACGCAATCGCCACATACTCTTCTAAGCTCGGCGCCTCCAATTTGCCTGCACGCCACGCTTTCGCCATGGTGCTCCCCTCAACAATATGCAAACCATGCAGTTTGATCCCATCTGTCCCCGTGGTGATCACTTTATCGAGCGTCAAGCGGTTCTCTTGCCCGCTCTCTTTTGGCAAACCAACAATCAAATGCGTACACACTTTGATACCCAGCGCACGGGCACGGCGGGTGATCTCGGCATAGCAGGCAAAGTCGTGACCACGGTTGATGCGTTTGAGCGTCTGATCGTTCGCCGTCTGCAAGCCCAGTTCGAGCCAAATTTCAAATCCCTGCTGCACATAGCCTGCAAGCAAATCCAGCACCGCATCGGGCACGCAATCCGGGCGCGTTCCCACACACAAACCAACAATATCCGCCGCTTTCAGCGCTTCTTCATACATCTTCTTCAATACCTGCACTTCCGCATAAGTGCTGGTATAGGCTTGGAAATACGCTAAGTAGCGTTTGGCGCGATGCACTTCGCCAGCTCGCTCACTAAGTTGCAACTGAATGCTCTTGATTTGTGCCTGCTCATCGGCAAACGAGGCGACATTGCAGAATGTGCAGCCGCCGCGACCAATCGTCCCATCACGGTTCGGGCAACTAAAGCCACCATGCAACGTCAGCTTGTGGACTTTCTCCCCATAACGACGCTGCAAGTCCTGACCTAGAGTGTTCACCAGTTGATGTAATTGCATTGAACTCACCCAATCTAAAGCGGAATCAATCTTAATTCGATTTATGTAATTTAATTACACATTCGCAAGAAAAAACACAGCATGCTAGCGAATTCAAACACCCCATTCACTGGTAAAAATCAATAAACCTGCATAATTAAAGACAAAAAACGCGCATGTTGCATAAATGTTAAACTAAAAATGCATTTTTAAACGATTTTTTTGGGCTGCAACCAAGACTTTTCGTTGCATTGGCTAGTCACAAAATTGTAGGATACTTACACATAACCGTCATTTTTGTGACTTTAATTACAAGATGAAACACGGATTATGTCGGTGATGCCCCACTCCAACCTATATAAATCACTATAAAGTGACCAATAAAACCGGGATATCACCAAGGATTGTTTTTCCCACAACATGATTCCTGTGGGATGCGGAAAGGACTCAAAACCAGCTTCCCTTGCTGGTTGCGACTCAGAACTATAAAGGACGGATGCTCAATCACTATTTATGCAGTGTTTTCTGCATGGGTTGTTGCATCAATTAGAACTGGAAGGAAGTATCTATGGTAGATAGAGAGCAAAGTTCGCAGGGTTTGTATACTCCAGAACTGGAGCATGACGCCTGTGGTATTGGTTTTGTTGCTCACCTGAAAAACCGTAAGTCTCACCAAGTGGTCACACAGGCTCTTGAGATGCTGGCAAGAATGGAGCACCGCGGCGGCCAAGGTTGTGATCCATGCAGTGGTGACGGCGCGGGTATTCTGCTGCAAAAACCTCATGAATTTCTTTTAGAAGAAGCGGTTAAGCTTGGACTCAAGCTGCCTTCTTTTGAAAAATACGGTGTCGGGGTGGTGTTGTTCCCGAAAGACGAGTACAAGCGTGAACAGTGTCGCGATATTTTACAGCGCAATGCCAAGCGTCTCGATCTCGACATTTTAGGCTACCGTGTCTTACCGACCGACAACTCGATGATCGGCGCTGATCCACTTAGCACAGAGCCTCAATTTGAGCACGTTTTTATCTCGGGTGGCCCGGGCTGCACACCGGAAGAGTTGGAGCGTAAACTGTACGTGCTGCGTAACTACACGGTGCGCGTCTGTCTAGAAAGCGTCTCGAACATCGGCGATGATTTTTACATCAACTCGATGTCATACAAGACACTGGTTTACAAAGGCCAACTGACCACAGAGCAGGTTCCTCAGTACTTTTTGGATCTGCAAAACCCAACCATGGTGACGGCGCTCGCTCTGGTTCACTCGCGTTTCTCTACCAATACTTTCCCGAAATGGCGCCTTGCGCAGCCTTTCCGCTACATCGCTCACAACGGCGAGATCAACACGGTTCGCGGCAACCTGAACTGGATGAAAGCGCGTGAAGCGATCCTAGAATCCAAGCTATTCACTCAAGCCGAAATCGACATGCTGTTGCCTGTGTGCCAAGAAGGCGCATCGGATTCGGCCAACTTCGATATGGTGCTGGAGCTTTTGGTACTCTCTGGCCGCAGCTTGCCACACGCATTGATGATGATGATCCCAGAAGCGTGGCAGGAAAACAAAGCCATGGATGCGAAACGCCGCGCTTTTTACCAATACCACGCCAACATTATGGAACCGTGGGATGGCCCTGCGTCTGTCTGCTTCACCGACGGTGTTCAGGTGGGTGCGACGCTCGATCGTAACGGCCTTCGCCCGTCTCGCTATACCGTGACCAAAGACAACATGCTGATCATGGCGTCAGAGTCTGGCGTAGTCGAAGTGCCTGCGGAAAACGTCGAGTACCGTGGCCGCTTGCAGCCAGGGCGCATCTTTGTCGCCGATCTCGAACAGGGTCGCATCATTTCAGATGAAGAAGTGAAAGACTCCATCGCCAACGCGCAGCCTTATGAGCAGTGGGTACAAGACAACCTGCTGAGCTTAAAATCGCTGCCAGATGCCGACAACGTTCACAGCCAACCTTCACCAGAGCGTCTGCTGCATCGCCAACAAGCCTTCGGCATCAGCGCGGAAGAAGTAAACGAAATCATTCTGCCGCTGGCACAAACAGGTTACGAGCCGCTGGGTTCGATGGGTGCTGACTGGCCAGTAGCGATTTTGTCGCACCAATCGCAGCATCTTGCCAACTACTTTAAGCAGTTGTTTGCTCAGGTGACCAACCCGCCGATCGACCCGATCCGCGAACGTATGGTGATGTCGCTCAATACCTACATAGGTAAAGATCAGAACCTATTGGCGGAATCGCCAGTTCATTGCCGTAAAGTGGAATTGGAATCGCCCGTTATCTCCAACGCCGAGCTGGAAAAGCTGCGCGCAATTGACAACGAGCATCTACAAGCCAAAACGCTGGATATCGTTTTCCAAGCCAGTGAAGATGCGGGCAAACTGGAGCGCGCGCTAAAGCGTATTTGCCAGTACGCCGAAGATGCGGTCATCGACGGTTACTCAATTATCTTGCTGACAGACCGCGCGGTAAACTCCAACCACGCCGCCATCCCTGCCATGCTGGCGGTAGGCGCTGTGCATCATCACCTGATCCGTAAAGGCCTGCGTGCCAAATGCGGTATCGTGGTCGAGACTGGTGATGCGCGTGAAACGCACCACTTCGCCACACTGGTCGGCTACGGTGCCAATGCGGTGAACCCATATCTGGTCACCGAAACCATCGTTGATCTGCAACGTCGTAAAAAGCTGGATGCCAGCGTGTCGGTTGAGCAGTACTTCAACAACTACCGCAAGGGTGTCAACGGCGGCCTGCTGAAAATCTTCTCTAAGATGGGCATCTCCACGCTGCAGTCTTACCACGGCGCGCAGATCTTCGAAGCGCTTGGCATCAGCAAAGCGGTGGTCGATAAATACTTCACCGGAACCGTCACCCGTATTCAAGGCTTGACGCTCGATGACATCGCCAAAGAAGTCTTGGTGCGTCATCGTGTTGGTTACCCAACTCGTGAAATCCCAGTCCAGATGTTGGATGTTGGCGGCGTGTATCAGTGGAAACAGCGTGGCGAAAAACACCTGTTCAACCCTGAAACCATTCATTTGCTGCAACATTCAACGCGCAACAAAGACTTCCAAGAATTCAAGAAGTACGCCGCTGCGGTCGATAGTCAAGGCGACAAAGCGGTCACGCTGCGCAGCCAACTTGATTTTGTCAAAAATCCCGCCGGCTCTATTCCGATTGAAGAAGTGGAACCGATTGAGAGCATCGTTAAACGCTTCGCCACAGGGGCGATGTCGTTTGGTTCGATCTCTTACGAAGCGCACTCGACTCTTGCCGTTGCCATGAACCGCCTTGGCGCGAAATCCAACTCGGGTGAAGGCGGTGAAGATCCGCTCCGTTTTGAACCGAGAGAGAATGGCGATTCTGAGCGTTCAGCCATCAAGCAGGTTGCTTCTGGCCGCTTTGGCGTCACCTCTTACTATCTGACCAACTCAGATGAAATCCAGATCAAGATGGCGCAAGGCGCGAAACCGGGTGAAGGTGGTCAGTTGCCTGGCGATAAAGTCGATGATTGGATCGGCGCAACGCGTCACTCCACTCCGGGAGTGGGCCTGATTTCGCCACCGCCACACCACGACATCTACTCGATTGAAGACTTAGCCCAGCTGATCTTTGACCTGAAAAACGCCAACCGTAAAGGTCGCGTCAACGTCAAATTGGTCTCTGAAGCGGGGGTTGGCACCATCGCCTCGGGCGTTGCGAAAGCCAAGGCCGATGTGGTGCTAATTGCTGGCCACGATGGCGGTACGGGCGCATCACCAATCTCTTCGATTCGTCACACCGGTCTGCCGTGGGAACTTGGCCTAGCTGAGACGCACCAAACGCTGCTGAAAAACGGCCTGCGTAACCGTATCGTGGTGCAAGCCGATGGTCAGATGAAAACCCCACGCGACATCGCGATTGCCACTCTATTGGGTGCCGAAGAGTGGGGTGTTGCGACCGCTGCTCTGGTAGTGGAAGGCTGTATCATGATGCGTAAGTGTCATAAGAACACCTGCCCAGTCGGCATTGCCACGCAAAACAAAACGCTGCGTGAGCGTTTCGACGGCCGCGTGGATGACGTCGTGACCTTCTTCCAGTACATGGCGCAGGGCCTGCGTGAAATCATGGCGGAACTTGGCTTTCGCACCATAGCAGAGATGGTCGGCCAAGCGCATAAACTGAAAGTGCGCGACAACGTTGCTCACTGGAAGTACAAAAACTTGGATCTTTCTCCTGTGCTGTTCCTTGAGCAGCCACGCGAGCAAGACGGCATCTACTGTCAAACTCAGCAGAACCATCACTTGGAAGCGGTACTGGATCGCCAACTGATCAAAGTAGCGCAACCTGCGCTGGAATACGGCCAAGCGGTACAAGCCGAGTTTCCGATCATCAACACCGACCGCTCGGTTGGCACCATGCTGTCGAACGAAATCTCCAAAGTGTATAAAGATCAAGGCTTACCACAGCCGATGCAGGTTAAGTTCACTGGCAGTGCGGGTCAGTCTTTCGGCGCATTCCTTGCGAAAGGAGTGAAGTTTGAGGTGGAAGGCGATGCCAACGACTACTGGGGTAAAGGCTTGTCGGGCGGCACATTGGTGCTCTACCCTGACGCCAACTCCACGCTCGTCGCAGAAGACAACATTATTGTCGGTAACGTCTGTTTCTACGGTGCGACGTCTGGCGAATCTTACATTCGCGGCTTAGCGGGTGAACGTTTCTGTGTGCGTAACTCCGGCGCGAAAGTGGTGGTTGAAGGCGTCGGTGACCACGGCTGTGAATACATGACCGGCGGTGTGGCGCTCATTCTTGGTTCAACCGGGCGCAACTTCGCCGCTGGCATGAGCGGTGGCGTGGCCTACGTTTGGGACAAATCGGGTGATTTTAACTCGAAACTCAACCCAGAATTGGTCGACTTAGACCCAATCGAACAAGAAGACAAAGACCTGCTAATGGAGATGCTGACCAAGCATGTTCAATTCACAGGAAGTGAAGTGGCTCAGTCTTTCCTTGATAACTTTGAAAGCAGCTTGAAATCCTTGGTGAAAGTGATGCCACGTGATTACAAAGCGGTGCTGAAAAAACGCAAGGCAGAGGCAGAACAACAAGAAGCGGAGGCCGTGTAAATGGGTAAGCCTACTGGATTTTTAGAGTTTGGTCGTGAACTGCCGAAGAAAATTGACCCAGCAGTTCGTGTCCAAAACAACAAGGAATTTGTCCTAAACAACGATTTTGGTAAAAAAATCAACACACAAGCATCACGTTGTATGGATTGTGGCGTGCCGTTTTGTCATAACGGCTGCCCGATCGGTAACATCATCCCAGAATTTAATGACGCGGTGTACCGTGATAGCTGGGAAGAGGCGTGGCAGATCCTAAGTTCGACCAATAACTTCCCTGAGTTTACTGGTCGCGTCTGCCCTGCGCCGTGTGAAAGCGCCTGTGTGCTTGGTATCAACCAAGATCCGATCACCATTTGTAATATCGAAAAAACCATCGTGGAAACGGCGTATCGTGAAGGGTACGCCAAACCGAAAACCCCTCGTTCACGCACGGGGAAAAAAGTCGCGATCATCGGCTCTGGCCCGGCGGGCCTTGCCGCTGCCGAGCAGCTCAACAGTGCGGGCCATTTTGTCACCGTGTTTGAGCGCGACGAAAAGGTCGGTGGTTTGCTACGCTTTGGGATTCCCGATTTCAAACTGGGCATGGACATCATCGATCGTAAAATCGATTTGATGGCACAAGCTGGTGTTGAATTTAAAGTCAATCAACACGTTGGCGTTAACGTCAACGCACAGCAAATTCGCCAAGAGTACGATGTGGTGCTGCTGACTGGTGGCTCGACCGTGCCGCGCGATCTGCCCATCCCGGGGCGTGAGCTGAATGGCGTCTATTTTGCGATGCAGTTTTTGGCGCAAAACAATCGCCGCGCGAACAACATGGATCTCAAAGGGGAAGAGATCCACGCAGTTGGCAAACATGTGGTGGTGATCGGCGGTGGCGATACCGGCTCTGACTGTGTCGGCACCTCAAACCGTCACGGCGCGGCCAGCATCACGCAAGTGGAAATCATGCCGATGCCACCAGAAAAACGCCCTGCCAATATGCCTTGGCCGCAATATCCGATGATTCTGCGCACATCGACCTCGCATGAAGAGGGTTGTGAGCGCCATTGGAACATTTTGACCAAGGAATTTATCGGCAACGAGCAGGGGCAAGTCACTGGCCTGCGCCTCGCAGATATTGTGTGGAAAGAGGCCGCCCCAGGTGAGCGCCCTAGCTTTGAAGAAGTGGCAGGTAGCGAACGTGTGATCCCTTGTGACATGGCGTTTCTGGCTATGGGTTTCCTCCATCCAGAACCTCACGGCGTTCTTGCACAACTGAATGTGGCGCTTGATGAGCGCGGCAACGTCGCCACTCAAGATTTCCAGACCAATCAACCGGGCGTTTTTGCCGCCGGTGATATGCGTACTGGCCAATCTTTGGTGGTACGTTGTATCAACGAAGGGCGCGAAAGTGCTCGCGCTATCGATGCTTACCTCATGGGCAACACCAACTTAGAAGCCAAAGCCGATTCACTGATGCTCTCTGCTGGCTGATAAACCAACTGGTATCAGGCGGTGCACGCAAAACAGCTGCCTGATACCGGTAACCAATACGCAATCCTTCCAAACTTTTCTTATTGACCAGCATTTTATGCTGGTCTTTTTTCTGCCTACGAAATTCTTCATGTTGCAAAAATGTAACATCACAAAAACTATCTAATTGAATTTAAACATTTTATTTAGACCATTACATGGTAAATCCCGCGCTAACGTGATTTTTCACTAACAACTTGACCTTTTTCACAATAACCTATACGTTGTGAACTCAATGCAAAATAATGCATTACTTTTTGTTAAAATTTTCTAACAGTTTTGGTGCATTAATATACAAAATAGAACAATTAAAATGCATAGTTAGTCATCTATACCGCCAAACTTTATGCTGGTATTTCTGTCCGGAAGACAGAGAAGCAAAGGGAGAATTGCAATGGCTCTTTATGATCCAAGCCTAGAAAAGGACAACTGTGGCTTCGGCCTAATCGCCCACATGGAGGGTGAGCCAAGCCATAAACTGGTTCGTACCGCGATTTCCGCACTCGATCGTATGACCCACCGTGGTGGCATCGCCGCTGATGGCAAAACTGGCGACGGCTGCGGCCTGTTACTGCAAAAACCGGATTCTTATCTGCATCTTATCGCCAAAGAACAAGGCTTTAACCTCGGTAAACAGTATGCCGTGGGTATGATTTTCTTCAGCCAAAATCCGGTTAACGCGCAATCGGCACGCGACATCATCAATAAAGAACTCGCGAAAGAGACCCTCACCGTGGCGGGTTGGCGCAAAGTGCCAACCAATCCAGCGGTACTCGGCCCGATTGCCGCAGCGTCGTTACCTGACATTCAACAAGTGTTTATTTCTGCGCCCGCTGGCTGGCGTGAACGTGATATTGAGCGCCGTCTGTATATCGCTCGCCGCCGTATCGAAAAACAGATCAGCGACGACAAAGATTTCTACGTTTGTAGCCTCTCGACGCAAGTGATGGTGTACAAAGGGCTGTGCATGCCTGCCGACTTGCCACGTTTTTATCTCGATCTGGCCGATCTGCGAATGGAGTCAGCTATCTGTTTGTTCCACCAGCGTTTTTCGACAAACACGCAACCGCGTTGGCCGCTGGCTCAGCCGTTCCGCTATCTGGCGCACAACGGCGAGATCAACACCATAGAAGGCAACCGCCAGTGGGCAAGAGCACGTGCGTACAAGTTCGCGTCGCCGCTGCTGCCTGATCTGCAAAGCGCTGCGCCGTTTGTCAACGAAACGGGCTCCGACTCTTCCAGTCTCGACAATATGCTGGATCTCTTCTTAGCTGGCGGTATGGATATCTTCCGCGCCATGCGCATGTTGGTGCCGCCTGCGTGGCAAAACCACCCCGATATGGATCAGGATCTGCGCGCCTTCTACGATTTCAACTCCAAACACATGGAGCCGTGGGACGGCCCGGCTGGGATCGTTCTCTCCGATGGTCGCTACGCCGCGTGTAACCTTGACCGCAATGGCCTGCGCCCTGCGCGCTACGTCATTACCAAAGACAAACTGATCACCCTCGCCTCCGAAGTCGGCATTTGGGACTACGCCCCGGATGAAGTGGCGGAAAAAGGCCGTGTGGGACCGGGCGAGTTGCTGGTGATTGATACTCGTAAAGGCAAATTGTGGCAATCGAGTGAAATCGATAACGATCTCAAAAGCCGTCACCCTTACCGCCAGTGGATGGAACACAACGTTCGCCGCCTGACGCCATTTTCTGAGCTAGCAGAAGATCAGGTCGGAGAGCGCAGCTTTGATGAGGATCTGCTGAAAACTTATCAAAAGCAGTTTGCCATGAGCAACGAAGAGGTTGACCAAGTGCTGCGTGTGCTGGGTGACTTGGCACAAGAAGCCGTCGGTTCGATGGGCGATGATACGCCGATGGCGGTGCTCTCTTCCAAAGAGCGCCTTATTACTGACTATTTCAGACAAAAATTTGCTCAGGTGACCAACCCACCGATCGATCCGCTGCGTGAGCAGCACGTGATGTCGCTGGCCACCAGTATCGGCCAAGAGATGAACGTCTTTTGCGAAACCGACGGCCACGCCCACCGCGTCACGTTTGACTCGCCAGTGCTGCTCTATTCCGACATGCAGCAGTTGCTTGAACTGAGCGACGATCACTATCGCAATACCATCTTGGACATTAACTACGATCCAGATGAGAAAGATCTGCAGCAGGCGATTGTGGAACTGTGTGATCAAGCGGAAAAAGTGGTGCGTGAAGGCACCGTATTGCTGGTGCTTTCAGACCGAGCGCTGGTTGCAGGCAAGCTACCTATTCCCGCAGCGATGGCCGTAGGGGCAGTACAAACTCGCCTCGTTAACGCCAACTTACGCTGTGATGCCAACATCATCGCCGAAACAGCAACCGCACGCGACCCACATCAATTTGCTGTGTTACTCGGTTTCGGCGCGACCGCGGTTTACCCCTACTTGGCCTACGAGACGCTGGGCAAGCTGATCGATGATGGCGCGCTAGATAAGAGCTATCGCGAAGTGATGCAAAACTATCAGTACGGCATCAATAAAGGTTTGTACAAGATCATGTCGAAAATGGGCATTTCCACGGTCGCTTCGTACCGCTGCTCACAGCTGTTTGAGGCAGTCGGTCTGAGCCGTGATGTGGTGGAGCTGTGCTTTAAAGGCGTCACCAGCCGTATTGAAGGGGCGAACTTTGCCGACTTCCAACAAGATCTGTTTAACCTGTCGCGCAAAGCGTGGACCAAACGTAAGTCGATGGAACACGGCGGGCTGCTAAAATACGTGCACGGCGGCGAGTATCACGCTTACAACCCAGACGTGGTGGGCACGCTGCAAACCGCAGTGAAATCCGGTGACCAAGGTGACTATCAGCACTTTGCCAAACAAGTGAATGAGCGTCCGGTGGCAATGCTGCGCGATATGCTCAAACTCAAACCGAGTGCAACACCACTGCCGCTGGAGAGAATCGAGCCGAGTACCGAGCTGTTTAAACGCTTCGATTCGGCAGCAATGTCGATTGGTGCTCTCAGCCCAGAAGCGCACGAAGCATTAGCCACAGCGATGAACCGCCTTGGTGGTTACTCCAACTCGGGGGAAGGGGGCGAAGATCCACGCCGTTTCGGTACGGAGCGCAACTCGCGCATCAAGCAGGTCGCTTCTGGCCGATTTGGCGTAACACCACACTATCTGACTAATGCTGACGTGTTACAAATCAAAGTCGCGCAAGGGGCGAAACCGGGCGAAGGTGGCCAATTACCGGGGCACAAAGTCACGGCGGAAATCGCCAAGCTGCGCTACTCGGTGCAAGGCGTGACGCTGATTTCGCCGCCGCCACACCACGATATCTATTCGATTGAGGATTTGGCGCAGTTGATCTTCGACTTGAAGCAGGTCAATCCGCAAGCGCTGATATCGGTCAAACTGGTTTCTGAGCCGGGGGTTGGCACCATCGCGACTGGCGTTGCCAAAGCCTACGCCGATCTCATCACCATCTCGGGCTACGACGGTGGTACCGCGGCCAGCCCGCTCACCTCAGTGAAATATGCGGGCAGCCCGTGGGAATTGGGCCTGGCGGAAACTCAGCAAGCACTGGTTGCCAACGGTTTACGTCATAAGATCCGTCTGCAAGTCGATGGCGGGCTAAAAACTGGTCTGGATGTAATAAAAGGGGCGATCCTCGGCGCTGAAAGTTTCGGTTTTGGCACGGCGCCTATGGTGGCGATGGGCTGTAAATTCCTGCGTATTTGTCACCTTAACAACTGTGCCACCGGCGTTGCCACGCAAGATGAAACGCTGCGTAAAGAGTACTTCAAAGGGTTGCCCGAAATGGTCATGAACTATTTCATTGGCTTAGCGGAAGAAGTCCGTGGCTACTTAGCCGAACTCGGCGTCGAAAAGCTGACCGACCTGATTGGCCGCACCGATCTTTTGCAAGCGGTCGAAGGCATGACAGCCAAACAGGCCAAGCTGGATCTCTCCGGCATTTTGGAAGCGCCAGTGTCGCCGCGGGGCCACCCACTTTACTGGACACAGCCGAATACGCCGTTTGACCAAGGTATTCTTAACCAGAAGATCGTCGCCGATGCGCTCGAAGTGGTTGAACAGCGTCAATCCGCCAGCTTCTTCTACAAAGTGATCAACACCGATCGCTCGGTCGGGGCGCGCTTATCTGGAGAGATAGCCAAACGCTACGGTAACCAAGGCATGGCTGCCTCACCGATTAAGATCTACCTTGATGGCACCGCAGGCCAATCCTTTGGTGTGTGGAACGCAGGCGGGGTTGAGCTTTACCTGACTGGCGATGCCAACGACTACGTCGGTAAAGGCATGGCGGGCGGCAAAGTGGTGATCAAGCCGCACATGGGTACTGCGTTTAAATGCCATGAAGCCACCATCATCGGCAATACTTGTCTCTATGGCGCAACGGGCGGCAAGCTCTTCGCGGCGGGTAAAGCGGGTGAGCGTTTTGGCGTGCGTAACTCAGGCACCATCAGTGTGATTGAAGGCGCTGGTGACAACGCTTGTGAGTACATGACAGGCGGCATTGTGGCGATATTGGGCGCGACGGGGGTCAACTTTGGCGCAGGTATGACGGGCGGCTTTGCCTACGTGCTGGATACCAATCAGGACTTCCAAGGGCGCGTGAACAACGAGTCGGTTGAAGCGATCTCCCTGTCAGATCTTTATATCCATCAGGAACATCTGCGCGGTTTAATTGCCGAGCATCTCGAAGAGACAGGCTCGACCCATGCGGAAGATATTCTGGCTAACTTTGATGAATGGATTCCTAAGTTCTACTTGGTGAAACCCAAGGCCGCCGATTTAAACACGCTGCTTGGTCACCAGAGCCGCAGTGCGGCAGAACTTCGCGTGCAGGCCCAATAGTCAAGGAGGAGACGAACATGAGCCAGAATGTATACCAATTTATTGATGTTCAACGCGTCGATCCGGCTAAGAAGCCTTTGCAGATACGCAAGATTGAGTTTGTTGAAATTTATGAACCGTTTACTAAGCAGCAAGCTACCGCTCAGGCAGACCGCTGCTTGGACTGCGGGAACCCGTACTGTGAATGGAAATGTCCCGTGCACAACTACATCCCGCAGTGGCTAAAACTGGCCAATGAAGGGCGCATTTTGGAAGCGGTTGAGCTGTCGCATCAAACCAACAGCTTGCCCGAGGTGTGTGGCCGTGTCTGCCCACAAGATCGCTTGTGTGAAGGGTCATGTACGCTCAATGCCGATTTCGGTGCAGTCACCATCGGCAATATCGAAAAGTACATCACTGACAAAGCCTTTGAGATGGGCTGGAAGCCAGACATGTCCAAAGTGGAATGGACCGACAAGAAAGTGGCGATCATTGGTGCTGGCCCGGCGGGTCTCGCCGCGGCGGACGTACTGGTGCGTAACGGAGTGAAACCGGTGGTGTTTGATCGCTATCCAGAGATCGGCGGCCTGCTCACCTTTGGCATTCCTTCATTCAAGTTGGAAAAAGGGGTGATGGAAAATCGCCGTCGCGTGTTTAGCGAAATGGGCGTTGAGTTCCGCCTCAACTTGGAAGTGGGCAAAGATATCCAGATGCAACAACTGCTCGATGAGTATGATGCGGTATTTCTTGGGGTTGGCACCTACAAATACATGCGCGCGGGGCTGAGCAACGAGGACGCCTCTGGCGTGTATGACGCGCTGCCATTTCTTATCTCCAACACTTACAAAGTGATGGGGCTTGAGCACGATCAGCCGTTCATTGATATGGCTGGCAAAAACGTGGTGGTGCTCGGCGGGGGTGATACTGCGATGGACTGCGTGCGCTCGTCCATTCGTCAGGGCGCTTCGCGGGTTATCTGTGCTTATCGACGTGATGAGGAGAACATGCCCGGTTCTCGCCGTGAAGTGAAAAACGCTAAAGAGGAAGGGGTTGAGTTTATGTTCAACCTCCAGCCACTCGGCATTGAAGTGGATGCGGCCGGATCGGTCACTGGTGTCAAAGTGGTGCAAACCGCGCTGGGGGAACCCGATGAAGCGGGACGCCGTCGCCCAGAGCCCGTTGCGGGCAGCGAGCATATTCTGCCTGCTGATGCGGTGATCATGGCGTTTGGTTTTCAACCGCACCAGATGAGCTGGCTGGAACCTTATGGCGTTGAACTCGATCAGTGGGGACGCATTAAAGCGCCAGCAGATCAATCGTTTAAGTTCCAAACCAGCAACGGCAAAATCTTTGCTGGCGGCGATGCGGTGCGAGGTTCCGACTTAGTCGTGACCGCCATCGATGAAGGTCGCAAAGCCGCTGAAGGGATCCTTGACTACTTAGAAGTCTAATTTTGGATGTAGAAAAGAGGTTGGTGATGGACACCAACCTCTTTTGTTTTAGACTGAATACATTCACTCAACGTCGCTATCTCTCAATGCGAGGTACCAATATGAAACAAGCCGTTCTTCTCACCTTCTGCCTTTGTGGGCTAACGGCCTGCGCAACCGGAGTCACGCCAATGATGGACCGAACCGCTTCCCCTTGTGGCGATAAGCCAAACTGCGTTTCTACACAAGAAAATCGCGACAAGTTTCACCTTGAGCCTTTTGTTCTCAAACCACAGGCAACTTTGGCTCAGATAGAACAAGTTGCATTACAGCTTCCCGGAGCCAAAAGCGCACAGCAGCAAGAAAATTATCTGCGCATCGAATGCACTTCAAGCGTATTTCGTTTTGTCGATGATTTGGAACTGAAAATGGATGGCAAGCAACTGTTGGTGCGCTCAGAATCTCGGGTAGGATATTCTGATTTTGGTGTTAACCGTAAGCGAGCCGAGCAGTTAAGAGCCTTGCTACAAGAGGCCGGACTCATCGAATAATCAGCGAAGCCAGACGCCCAAACAGACTGTACTTATTGTCAGAGAGCTTTGCTATACTCACGCCCATTCAAATGTTGAACACAAGAGATTGATATGAAAGTTGGTATTATCGGTGCCATGCAACAAGAAGTTGCCATTCTTAAAGACGCGCTGCAAAACGCAAAAACAGCCAGCAAAGCAGGCTGTACCTTTTATTCAGGTCAGATCAACGGCGTTGAAGTGGTGTTGCTGCAATCGGGTATTGGTAAAGTGGCCGCAGCCATTGGCACAACGATTCTGCTCGATGAATATCAACCTGACGTAGTGATTAACACTGGCTCGGCTGGCGGTTTTGACGCAAGCCTCAACTTGGGTGATGTGGTGATCTCCAGCGAAGTTCGCCACCACGACGCCGACGTCACGGCATTTGGCTACGAAATTGGCCAGATGGCAGGCCAACCAGCGGCTTTTGAAGCCGATGAAAAGCTGATGAGCCTGGCGGAAAAAGCGCTAGCACAAATGGAAGGTCAACACGCGGTGCGCGGCTTGATCTGTACAGGCGATGCGTTTGTCTGCACCGCAGAGCGCCAAACTTTCATTCGTAGCCACTTCCCAAATGTGATTGCCGTTGAAATGGAAGCCTCAGCCATTGCCCAGACTTGCCACCAGTTCAAAGTGCCGTTTGTAGTCGTGCGCGCCATCTCAGATGTGGCGGATAAAGAGTCGCCAATGAGTTTTGAAGAGTTTCTCCCATTGGCGGCACAAAGCTCGTCGCAAATGGTCTTCAGCATGCTGTCGCTGATCAAATAATCGCACGCGTTCATGGAAGAACTGTTTAAGCAACTCTATGCCAATGGCGCGCTCCTCATTATGTGGGGCGCGCTGTTGTTTCATTTGCTTCTGCCTATCCCCCGTGCTTCTCATCCGGTCAGGCTATGGCACAAATTCGCCCAACTGTTGGCGGAGAAAGTCAATCGTCCCGACAGTTACACACAAAATCAACTCTCCGGCACTCTTGCACTGCTACTGATGCTGTTACCATGCTTAGTGCTACTCGTTGCCCTGCAGCCTTTAGTGTGGCAAACAGAGCTGTTTGAGTTGGCGCTGCTGCTCTTGGCGCTTGACTGGCGTAGCAATGAAACACTGGCCAGGCAATTGATGCGCGCGATGGCGAATGAAGACAAAGTAACAGCCCGTGAGTTACTCACCCCGTTTCTCAATCGCGAAACACGTACTCTTTCTCTGCTTGGATTGGGCAAAGCGGGCGCAGAGACCGTCATTCTGGGTTATGGGCGTAATGTCATTGGCGTGTTTTTTTGGTTTGCGATCGGCGGCGGTATCGGCGCCTTGATGTATCGACTCACCACAGAGCTCGCCCGCGCTTGGTCACCTAGTCGCCAGCACTATGCCCCCTTCGGCCTCTCTGCCGTTCGCTTGACCGCCTTGTTGGATGTTATCCCGCTGCGCCTATTTGCCCTGTTGTTGGCTTTAGGAAAAAATGCCGCCATTGCGTTAAGTGGCATCAAACAGCAAGCACCATCGTGGCCGCTTCCCGGCCCTGGCTGGCTGCTGTGCGTTGTGGGCAACAAATTGCAACTCTCGCTGGGCGGGCCGGCGATTTATGCTGGTCGAAAAACCGAGCGAGCAAAAATTGGCGGCCGAATTGCCCCTTCCGCGCTGCATATCGACCAAATCCAAACGCTGCTGGCGTGGCGAATTTTTGTCTGGTTGCTGCTGCAAAGCCTGATTCTTGGCCTGATCTATCAAGGAATATAATGACTGTCGTGCGCCCTGCTCTTTTGATTCTGTTCTTCCTTTTATGCACAGTGAAAACCACTTTCGCCGAGCCAGCCAAGCGGGTGATCAGCCTTGCCCCCCACGCGACAGAACTGGCGTATGCGGCAGGGCTTGGAGAACAACTGATTGCCGTTAGCGAAATGAGTGACTACCCGCAAGAGGCTCAAAAGCTGGAAAAGATCGCCAACTACAAAGGGATCAAACTTGAACGCATCATCGCCTTGCAACCGGACTTGATCATTACTTGGCCGGCTGGCAATCCAGCCAAAGAATTGGAAAAATTGCGCCAGTTTGGCTTTCACCTCTACGAATCGAAAACCGAAAGCTTGGCCGACATCGCCAACAATATCGAACAGCTCAGCCAGTACAGCGCCAATCCACAGCAAGGGCGCGAAGAGGCGGCGCGTTTTCGCTCTCAACTAAATAGACTTAGCGAAAAATATCGCAGCAGTGAAAAGGTGCGTTATTTTTACCAGTTGAGTGAAGCGCCGATCATCACGGTTGCGGGGAAAAACTGGCCCAGCGAGGTGTTTACTTTTTGTGGCGGGGAAAACATCTTTGCCAATGCAGCGTCACCTTATCCGCAAGTGAGTGTCGAGCAAGTCGTGCTGCGAAAACCGCAGGCGATGTTCGCCTCAGAGCACGCCATGCGTGATGGGGGCATGTGGGATGCTTGGCGAGATGAGATCCCTGCGCTGCAAAACGGTCACTTTTGGCAGCTCAATGCCGACTGGCTCAATCGTCCGACCCCAAGAACATTATTGGCGATTGAACAAGTGTGTGAGCACTTTGCCACCATCCGCGGAAATCGCTAACGTTTGGCGAAAAAATTTCGTACAATTTGCCCCCAAATTTTCCTTCCCTTGCATTTATAAGGTATCGAGTAACATGGATTCCATGCTGCTGTATTTTATTGATTTATTTGGTACCGCCGTATTTGCGGTTTCTGGTGTGTTACTCGCTGGACGACTGAAAATGGACCCGTTTGGTGTGGCGGTTCTGGGCAGTGTCACGGCCATCGGTGGCGGCACAATCCGCGATATGGCGCTGGGCGCCACGCCGGTGTTCTGGATCAAAGACACGACCTATCTGTGGGTAATTTTTATCACCTGCTTACTCACCATGCTGCTGGTGCGCCGTCCAAAACGCCTCTCTTGGTGGATTTTGCCCGTGTGTGATGCGATTGGCTTGGCGGTGTTTGTCGGCATCGGCGTAGAAAAAGCTTTAGCCTATCAAGACTCGGGGATGGTGGCGGTGATCATGGGCGTGATTACGGGCTGTGGCGGTGGCATCATCCGCGATGTGCTGGCTCGTGAAATCCCTATGGTGCTGCGCAGCGAAGTGTACGCCACCGCTTGTATTATCGGCGGTATGTTCCACACGGTTGCCTTGAGCATGGGCTATGATAACTCCACCGCTTTTTTAGCCGGGGTAATTTCCACTTTAATCATTCGCCTAGGCGCGATCCGCTGGCATTTGTCGCTACCGATTTTTGCCATCAACCGCTAACCATCAACAGCCAATCATTGGCCGCCTTATTGGGCGGCCCTATGGTGTACTCTCTTTATTTCGCTGGTCGCTTGGCATGTTGTGTCCTCTCGGTTACAGTGAATCATCTATTCCCAACATTCATCACTCATCATGCTGTTAGAAGGCATCGAAACGCTGTTAGTTCTCAGTAAAGAAAAAACCATGAGCCGCACAGGCAGCCAACTGTATATCAGCCAGTCTGCCGTGAGTAAACGCATTGCCAATCTGGAAAAGAAACTGGGCAAGAAACTGGTGGTTCCTGCTGGGCGGCACATCAAACTCACCGCCGAAGCCGAGCAGCTGATCGCCAACATCGGGCCGACATTCAATGAGCTGCGCGGGCTGATCTTTGAGCAGCAAGCGCTGGAAGATGATACGCTCATTCGTCTCGACTGCTCAGAGACTTTGGTCGCGGGCTATCTGACTCAGGTGATGGGGGAATATCGCCAGCGCGATCCGCATTTCACCATCACCACTCACCATACGCCGCGCATTGTCGAACAGGTTCAATCGGGCAAAGCCACGCTAGGGCTTTGCGCTGGCTATCTACCCGGAAATCATGGCTTGATGACGCAGCATCTGTTCGATGAGCCATTTTATATTGTCAGCCGCCAGCCACTTTCCACCCTACCGGACGAAGTGGTAACCAATGACTTGACCAACCCGGCGAACACCTATCAGGCCGACATCCTCGCTAGGCTTGGCATTAATCCGGTGATGGAAATGGACTCGTACACCGCATCCGCGCAGTTGGCATTGGGTGGCATGGCCCCCGCCCTCGTCCCCCTATCCATCGTCAATGCGCTCAAAATCGAGCCGCAATACTGCTTTGACTTTGCCGAATTGGCACCGCTGTTTCGCCCGATCCACATTTGTCTCCGGGCCACCAGCTATCGCTCACCACGGGTTAGAACATTGATAGAAACGATTGTGAGTGCTGTTCCCACAGCAGTTTAAGCGCCATCAGCATCGACATGGTGATCACCAGAGGACGAATCCATTTCTGGCCTTTGGTGACCACAACTTTCGCGCCCATGCGAGCGCCGATAAATCCACCGACCGCCATCGTCAGACCAATTTGCCAGATGGGCAGGCCCGCAATCAAAAAGAAAGTCAGCGCAGCGATATTGGAGGTAAAGTTGAGCACTTTAGTACGCGCGGTCGCATCGACTAGGCTGAAATGCCCCAACACCACAAAACAGACGGTAAAAATGGAGCCGGTCCCCGGACCAAAAAAACCATCATAAAAGCCAATCCCACCACCGACGCATAGGGCAAATAACGCTTCCGGCAACGGTTTTTTACCTGAATCAGCGCGAGTCTGTGGGGCCAGCAGAAAATAGAGCGAAATCGCGATCAGCAGGAGCGGAATCAAGCTGGTCAGCAGCGACGCATCAAACTGTTGCACCAGCTCGGCACCAATCGCAGACCCGATAAAGGTACAGGCAATCGCCAAGCGCATCTCTTTGAGGCTGACAATGCCATTACGCACGAAATACCAGCTGGCGGAGAAACTACCGAAGGAACTTTGCAGCTTATTGGTGGCTAACGCCTGAGTCGGAGGCACCCCTGCCGCTAATAGTGCAGGCAAGGTCAACAAACCGCCGCCCCCCGCCATGGCATCAATAAACCCTGCGACACTGGCGACTAAAAACAGTAATCCTAAAACTTCTAACGAGACTTCCATGACCTTGCGAATCAACCACTGAGTAAAACGACAAAATAGCACTGGCGGCACGGTTACAACAGTGAAACAAGCGACAACAATCCATTCCAAATTTTCATCAATATAACATCGAGTTCTCGCTAATGCTGGCATAAAAAAGCCCGCTCAAATGAGCGGGCAATGAGGTTGTCAAATAAGCCTATTGATATATTTAAGGCGGCTTACTGTATTACACTTGTAAACTTGCTTTCACTTGCGCGTGCAGCTCTTGTACTGACGTCACGCTCGCTTTAGCATCTGCGGTGTGAGACATACAGGTTGCAAACGCTGCGTTCAGCGTGGTGGTGTAGTTAACTTTCTCAGCCAATGCGCCGCGGCGCAAAACTTTCGAGTCTTCAATCGCCTGACGGCCAGCGGCCGTGTTGACGATGTAGGTGTACTCGTTGTTCTTGATGCGGTCAAGAATGTGCGGACGGCCTTCATGTACCTTGTTAACCAGACGTGGGTTGATGCCCGCTTCGCCCAGAATCACCGCTGTACCGTGCGTCGCATCCAGTTTGTAGCCTAGTTTCACCAGTTTAGAAGCCAGGTCGACCACACGCTCTTTGTCGCCTTCGCGAACTGACAGCAGTGCACGGCCACCTTCAGGGTAGACGTTGCCACAGCCCAGCTCCGCTTTTGCGTATGCTTCTGCAAATGTGGCACCGACACCCATCACTTCACCGGTTGAGCGCATTTCAGGACCAAGCAGCGGGTCAACACCCGGGAACTTGTTGAATGGCAGTACCACTTCTTTAACCGAGTAGTATGGTGGAATGATTTCTTTGGTAAAGCCTTGCTGCTCCAGCGATTGACCTGCCATCACGCGCGCAGCGATTTTCGCCAGCGGAGCACCCGTCGCTTTCGATACGAACGGAACCGTACGCGCGGCACGAGGGTTCACTTCAATCAGGTAAACTTCGTTGTCTTTGACGGCAAACTGCGTGTTCATCAAGCCGCGAACGCCCAGTTCCATCGCCAGCTTCTCAACCTGCTCACGCATCTTGTCCTGAATTTCCTGACTTAGCGTGTAAGCGGGTAGCGAACAGGCCGAGTCACCCGAGTGAACACCTGCTTGTTCGATGTGTTCCATGATGCCGCCAATCACGACGCGCTCGCCGTCACAGATAGCATCCACATCCACTTCCGTTGCGTCATCAAGGAAACGGTCCAGCAGAACCGGAGATTCGTTCGATACGCTCACCGCTTCGTTAAAGTAACGGCGCAGGTCAGACTCATCGTAAACGATTTCCATCGCACGACCGCCCAGTACGTAAGAAGGACGAACCACCAGCGGGAAGCCGATTTCACGAGACTTCTCAATCGCTTGTTCAATAGCCGTCACGGTGGCGTTTTGTGGCTGTAGCAGACCCAGACGATCTACCGCTTGTTGGAAACGCTCACGGTCTTCAGCACGGTCAATCGCATCAGGGCTGGTACCAATGATTGGCACACCTGCCGCTTCCAGTGCACGCGCCAGTTTCAGCGGAGTCTGACCACCGTACTGCACGATAACGCCTTTTGGTTTTTCAACACGGACGATTGCGAGGACATCTTCCAGTGTCACTGGTTCGAAGTACAGACGGTCTGAAGTGTCGTAGTCGGTCGAAACTGTTTCTGGGTTACAGTTCACCATGATGGTTTCGTAACCGTCTTCACGCAGCGCTAGTGACGCGTGTACACAGCAGTAGTCGAATTCGATACCCTGACCGATACGGTTTGGACCACCGCCCAGAACCATGATTTTCTCTTTATCGGTTGGGTTTGCTTCACATTCGTCATCGTAAGATGAGTACATGTAGGCGGTGTCAGAAGAGAATTCTGCTGCACAAGTGTCCACACGTTTGTATACAGGGTGGATGTCGTATTGGTCACGTAGACGACGGATTTCGCTCTCAGCCACACCAAGTAGTTTTGATAGGCGCGCATCCGAGAAACCTTTACGTTTCATTGCGCGCAGCACATCTTCGTTGAGGCCAGCAAAACCACCTGCCTTAACCTGCTCTTCCATTTTCACCAGTTCTTCGATTTGCACCAGGAACCAGCGGTCAACGTTAGTCAGGTTGAACACGCCGTCTACCGACATACCGGCACGGAATGCATCTGCGATGTACCAAATACGCTCTGCGCCCGCTTCTTTCAGCTCGTGACGAATCTTGGTCAGTGCATCCGGAGCATCCAGGTCAACCATTTCGTCAAAACCAGTTGCGCCTACTTCCAAGCCTCGCAGGGCTTTTTGCAGTGATTCTTGTTGGTTACGGCCAATCGCCATCACTTCACCCACTGACTTCATCTGAGTCGTCAGACGGTCGTTGGCACCAGCAAATTTCTCGAAGTTAAAGCGAGGAATCTTAGTTACAACGTAGTCAATGGTGGGTTCAAATGATGCTGGCGTTGCGCCGCCAGTGATGTCGTTCATCAGTTCATCAAGGGTAAAACCGACCGCCAGTTTCGCTGCCACTTTTGCAATTGGGAAACCCGTTGCTTTAGAAGCCAGAGCAGAAGAACGAGATACACGTGGGTTCATCTCGATGATAACCATACGGCCATCTTTCGGGTTGATACCGAACTGAACGTTCGAACCACCTGTTTCTACGCCGATTTCACGCAGGACCGCCAGAGAGGCGTTACGCATGATTTGGTACTCTTTGTCAGTCAGAGTCTGAGCAGGAGCAACTGTGATTGAGTCACCGGTATGGATACCCATTGGGTCGAAGTTCTCAATCGCACACACGATGATGCAGTTGTCCGCTTTATCGCGAACCACTTCCATTTCGTACTCTTTCCAGCCGATCAGAGATTCGTCAATCAGCAGCTCGTTGGTTGGCGACAGGTCCAGACCACGACGACAGATTTCTTCAAACTCTTCTTTGTTGTATGCGATACCACCGCCAGTACCACCCATAGTAAAAGAAGGACGGATGATACAAGGGAAACCCACCATATCCAGCACGCGGTACGCTTCTTCCATGTTTTTTGCGGTGTCTGCACGCGGACATTCCAGACCGATAGACTTCATTGCTTTATCGAAGCGTGAACGGTCTTCAGCCTTATCAATCGCGTCCGCCGTTGCACCGATCATTTCCACGCCAAACTCAGCCAGTACGCCATGTTTTTCCAGCGCCAGAGCACAGTTCAGTGCTGTCTGACCACCCATGGTTGGCAGGATGGCATCCGGACGCTCTTTTTCGATGATCTTGCGTACCACTTCCCAGTGAATCGGCTCGATGTAGGTCGCATCCGCCATTTCTGGGTCAGTCATGATAGTCGCTGGGTTAGAGTTAACTAGAATAACGCGGTAACCCTCTTCACGCAGCGCTTTACACGCTTGCGCACCTGAGTAGTCAAACTCACAAGCCTGGCCGATAACAATCGGACCCGCACCCAGGATAAGAATGCTTTTAATGTCAGTACGTTTTGGCATTGTTTACTACTCCAAATTAAGCGCGGTGTTGTTTAATCAGTTCAATGAAGTGGTCGAATAGCGGTGCCGCATCGTGTGGACCAGGGCTCGCTTCAGGGTGTCCCTGGAAGCTGAATGCCGGTTTATCCGTACGGTGGATCCCTTGCAGCGAACCATCAAACAGAGATTTGTGCGTTGCACGCAGGTTCTCTGGCAGAGTTGCTTCATCCGCCGCGAAACCGTGGTTTTGCGAGGTGATCATCACAACATTGCGATCCAGGTCTTTAACCGGGTGGTTAGCACCGTGGTGACCGAACTTCATCTTCACTGTCTTCGCGCCAGAGGCTAGCGCCAGAATTTGGTGGCCAAGACAGATACCGAAGACTGGCAGACCTTTATCTAGGAATACCTTTGTCGCTTCAATAGCATAAGTACATGGCTCAGGGTCGCCAGGGCCGTTTGACAGGAACACGCCATCTGGATTCATCGCCAGCACTTCTTCCGCAGACGTTTGTGCCGGAACGACGGTCAGTCGGCAACCACGGTCCACCAACATACGTAGGATGTTACGCTTGGCTCCGAAGTCATAAGCCACGACGTGGTATGGCAGTTCGCTCTCGTCTTGTGCTTCAGGCAGGCCACCTTCCAGTGTCCATGAACCTTGTTTCCATTGGTATGCTTCTTTGGTCGTGACGACTTTCGCCAGATCCATCCCTTTTAGACCAGGGAATTCTTTCGCTTTTGCCAGAGCCAACGCTTCATCCAGATTATCGCCGGCCATGATGCAGCCATTTTGCGCCCCTTTTTCACGCAGGATACGAGTGAGCTTACGCGTATCGATGTCAGCGATGCCGACAATGTTTTGTGACTTAAGGTAATCGGAAAGAGAACGTTCACTTCGGAAGTTAGAAGCGATAAGAGGAAGATCGCGAATCACAAGGCCTTGTGCATGAATCGAAGAGGACTCTTCGTCTTCGGCGTTAGTGCCGGTATTGCCAATGTGTGGATAAGTAAGAGTAACGATTTGTTGGGAATAGGAAGGATCAGTGAGGATTTCTTGGTACCCCGTCATCGAGGTATTAAAAACGACTTCACCAACGGACGACCCATCTGCACCAATGGAAACTCCGCGGAACACTGTCCCATCTTCTAGGACTAACAGTGCTGATTTACTCAAGACAACCTCCAGAATAAAAATGCAAAAATAATAAATTAAACTGCAAACCTGCCTTCCTTAACACCACTTTCCGAAGATTTCGGGGAAATCAGACAAATTGGCGACATTCTAAAGATCGTCGTGATTTCTGTCAACAATTAGTCACAAGCATATTTGCCATTTAGACTAGTTAGAGCAAAAAGCCACAAATTAACCGCAAAAGTATAAGTTTATTAATCCACAAAAGGCACTTTGATGTAAGTTTGATGAAACGCCCCTTTTAAACATCATCCAAGATCACAGTTTCATTTTTGTTTTTGACGCAAACGTTGCGCGACAAACTAACAATGTCAATTTTGGGCACTTCAAACAAAAAGCAATGCATACAAACAAAAACCACAAGAAAAGCAAGCAACAAAATGACAAGAAATCAATGAGAGATAAAAGAGAAGAAAAACGAGAAATAAAGAAACGCCGGCAAGTGCCGGCGCATAATTATTTAATTATAGCTCATTAAGCCCTAACACATCGGTCATGGTGTAGAAACCAGCAGGTTTGGCGCTTAGCCATACCGCCGCTTTGACAGCCCCATTTGCAAACGTCATACGGTCAGTCGCTTTGTGAGTAATTTCCACACGCTCACCAATGTCGGCAAACATCGCAGTGTGCTCACCGACAATGTCACCCGCTCGAATCGTCGCAAAGCCGATCTCATTGCGACTACGCTCACCAGTAATGCCTTCACGTGCGTACACCGCCACATCGCTCAGCTTATTGCCCATCGCATTCGCGATGGCTTCGCCCATGCCAATTGCAGTGCCCGATGGGGCATCCACTTTATGACGGTGGTGCGCTTCTACAATTTCGATATCGCAATAATCACCCATCACTTTGGCGGCTTTTTCCAGCAGTTTGAATACCAGATTGACGCCAACCGAATAGTTTGGCGCCATCACCACAGGCACTTGCAGTGCCGCTTGGTCAATCAGCTCGCGCTGCGCTTCACTAAACCCAGTGGTGCCGATGACGATGCTTTTGCCATGCTGCTGACACAACTGCAAGTTGGCTAATGTGCTTGCTGGCGCGGTGAAATCAATAATCACATCAAACTGGTCAATAACCTTAGCCAGATCATCAGTCACCGATACAGAAAATTTCCCTTCTCCGCACAGCTCACCCAGGTCAACACCAACCAGTGAAGACTCTGGTCGCTCAGAGCCTGCACTCACCACGGCTAAAGGGTTGTGATGAGCGGCTTTTACTAGGTTGCGCCCCATGCGTCCCGCTGCCCCTGCAATTGCAATTCTTACCATTGCATCTTTCTCCATTAATCCATGATCCACCCGATCGGCAAATCGTTTAAATATCGACATAAACTAACAACAATCCCAACGGGAGACCAGAGATTAAGCAAACTCTTTTAATACTCTCTGCAGCACTGGCACGTTCGCTTCGGGAAAAGCGTAGTCACTCAACTGAGTGACTTTGACCCAAGCATGCTGCTGGCCTTCTTTGCCGTAGGGCTGACCATCAAAGGCGTGTACGCAGATAAAATCGAATTTTAACGACTTGTCTGGATAGTCGTACTCTAAGTGCTCAAACAAGCTCTGCTCAGTCACGCTAATGCCGATCTCCTCATCAAGCTCACGTGCTAGTGCTTGCTCTATCGATTCACCCACTTTTACTTTTCCACCGGGAAACTCCCAAAAGCCACCTTTGTGCTTATCATCTGGTCGTTTGGTAATAAAAATCTCACTTTTGTCCTGATTAAAAATAATACCTGCGACAATATGAATTCGTTTCATTGCTGCGTTTCCCCTTTCTCTATGTTCCCCGCTACTATCGTCGGGTGATATCTCACTGATACAAAAAGAGCCGCCTAAGCGACTCTTTGTACTTATATTGTCAAGATCAGTTGATCTGACCATGACACTGTTTGTATTTCTTGCCACTGCCACAAGGACAAGGTTCGTTACGTCCAACTTTACGCTCATCGCGCACTGCTGGTTGATGAGAAACGTGCTCATCGCCCTCTGCCAGTGGGTTATCTGCCGCAGCGTGTTGCGCTTGTGCTCGGCGAGCCGCTTCTTCTGCTTGCGCTCGGCGCTGGGCTTCCATACGTTCCACTTCTTCTTGTTGTTGAACGCGCACTTTTGACAAGATCATAATCACGTCAGATTTAAGTGTTTCCAGTAAACCTTCAAACAGCTCGAACGACTCACGCTTGTATTCCTGTTTTGGGTTCTTCTGCGCATAACCACGCAGATGGATCCCTTGACGCAAGTGATCCATCGCCGCCAAATGCTCTTTCCACAAGGTATCTAGCGTTTGCAGCATCACTGATTTTTCGAAGTTGCGCAGCACTTGTGCACCGACCACTTCTTCTTTCGCTTTGTAGACTTCTACCGCGAGATCGATGATTTTATCGCGTAGCGCTTCTTCATACAGTTTATCGTCCTGCTCCAACCACTGTTTCACTGGCGCATCGAGGTCGAAATCGTTCTTCAAGCGCTCTTGCAGGCCAAGCAGATCCCACATGTCTTCCAATGATTGCGGAGGAATGTACTCATCAATCACATTATTCAGTACATCAACACGATTGTGCTCAAGCATTTCGCTGATGTCATCAGAGCCCATCAACTCATCGCGCAGCTCGTACACCACTTTACGTTGGTCGTTGGCCACATCGTCGTATTCCAGCAATTGCTTACGGATATCGAAGTTGCGCCCTTCCACTTTACGTTGCGCTTTTTCAATCGAGCGAGACAACATTTTCGATTCGATTGCTTCACCCTCTTCCATGCCGCTTTGAATCAAGGCCGCCATGCGATCAGAGGTGAAAATACGCAACAGGGAATCTTCCATCGACAGATAGAAACGTGAAGAGCCAGCATCACCTTGACGACCAGAACGGCCACGCAACTGGTTATCGATACGACGAGATTCATGACGTTCGGTGCCAATAATGTGTAGGCCACCCGCGTCTAGCACTTGGTCATGAACGATTTTCCATTCCGCTTTGATAGCCTCAATCTGCGCTTGGCTTGGGTTGTCCATCTGTTCAACTTTTGCTTGCCAACTGCCACCCAACACGATGTCGGTACCACGTCCGGCCATGTTGGTCGCGATGGTCACAGCCCCTGGTTTACCTGCTTCGGCGACGATTTCCGCTTCTTTCTCATGGAACTTGGCGTTCAACACGTTGTGTTTGATCTTGGCTTTCTTCAGCGCGTTGGACAAAAGCTCTGATTTTTCGATTGACACCGTACCCACCAGAACCGGTTGACCTTTTTCAACGCGTTCTTTGATGTCTTCAATGATTGCAGCAAATTTCTCCGCTTCAGTGCGGTAAACCACATCTGGCATATCGTTACGGATCATTGGTTTGTTGGTTGGAATAACCACAGTTTCCAAACCATAGATTTGCTGAAATTCGAATGCCTCGGTATCTGCGGTACCTGTCATGCCCGACAGTTTTTCATACAAGCGGAAGTAGTTCTGGAATGTAATCGAAGCCAAGGTCTGGTTTTCGTTTTGGATCTTAACGCCTTCTTTCGCTTCAACCGCTTGGTGAAGACCTTCAGACCAACGACGACCTGGCATAGTACGGCCGGTGTGTTCGTCAACGATCACCACTTCGCCGTCGTCATTGACGATGTAATCGACATTCTTCTCAAACAGAACATGGGCACGAAGCGCAGCATTAACGTGATGCAAGAGGCTGATATTGGTTGGTGAATACAGTGTATCACCCTCTTCCATCAAGCCATTTTTCACCATCAGCTCTTCAACAAACTCTTGCCCGGTTTCAGTCAAGTGAACTTGCTTGGACTTCTCATCCACGGTGTAGTGACCATCGCCACGGTACTCTTCGCTGTCTTCTTTGTCCTGCTTTTGCAGCAGCGGAATGAGCGCATTGATCCGCGTGTACAGCTCAGAACTGTCTTCCGCAGGACCAGAAATAATCAGCGGCGTACGTGCTTCATCAATCAGGATCGAGTCCACTTCATCGACCACCGCAAAGAAACGCGCACGTTGCACACGGTCTTCATTGCGAAACGCCATGTTGTCACGTAGGTAGTCAAAACCAAATTCGTTGTTAGTACCGTAAAGAATGTCTGCTTGATAGGCTTCTTTCTTCGCCGGATGTGGCATGTTAGGAACATTGACGCCAACGGTCATGCCTAGGAATTCAAATAGTGGTCGGTTGGTCTCAGCATCACGCTTGGCAAGATAATCGTTAACAGTAACAATATGAACACCTCTTCCAGGCAGGGCATTCAGGTAAGCAGGTAATGTCGCCGTCAGTGTTTTACCTTCACCGGTACGCATTTCTGCAATTTGTCCCGAATTGAGCACCATGCCACCAATGAGCTGTACATCAAAGTGGCGCATACCATAAACTCGTTTTGACGCTTCGCGCACCGTCGCAAATGCCTCAGGCAGCAGTTGGTCAAGCGTTTCGCCCTGTTCAAGACGTTGGCGGAATTCAACGGTTTTTGCTTTTAATTCTTCATCAGACAGAGCCTCAAACGTTGGCTCGTAATTGTTGATCTCTTTAACAATCTTTCTAAGGCGACGCAGTGTTCTATCGTTGCGACTACCAATAACCTTTGTCAGTAGCTTAGTTATCATTTGTTATGAATCTCTCTTTGTTAGATCATCTGTGATCTACGATAAATGCCTTCAGTCTCTACCAGTCTTAAACTAAGGATACTGAGATAAATCATGTAACTCAGATATTGTACTGTCAGGTAGGATTTTCAAGACTAAAATTGGAAATAATGCTGCCTAGTGTAAGGATTTTTCTTTTTTACCACCATTGTTAACCCCAATTGTTTGAAGCGCTTTGAAGTTTTTAATGATATTGGTGGAGGATTCAGCACCTAAATCAAGCGAAAGTTCCTTGAGCTCTAGTTAATAAGCAACTTACAGTGCATTTATTGCGCAGATTAATGGTGACTCGTCATGCGATCTCACCGTTCGAGTGAAGCATCCCATCGAAGACGTTGCCATCACATACCCGATATTCTGCACTTCAACCTGCCCCGGAGCTCAGTTTTGCCAATAGGTACGGCAGTAGATTGCCATGCGGCAAATATTCGTGTCATTTATTTGTTCCTTGCTCGCCAGTAGCACCATCAAACTATGGAACAACATACTTCGCCACCTCGGTGAGGTAAATGAGTCCGGATGGAAGTACAGATAAAAGTATAGAAACAAAAGTATAGATAGGTAGCGAAATAGCAAAAAGCCAGACGAGGTGTCTGGCTTTTTTAATTCGATTGAGTAGCTCTTACGCGAAAACCATATTTGGTTCAGCAAAGGCAACCGGTGAACCCGCTTCTTCTTCGAAGGTAGTCCATTCCCACGCTTCTTGATCTGCCAGTACTGCACGCAACAATTGGTTGTTTAAACCGTGCCCTGATTTGTAAGCGCGGAACTCGCCAATAATCGCGTGACCACACATGTAAAGATCGCCAATCGCGTCTAGAACTTTATGAGTCACAAACTCGTTCTCAAAACGCAAGCCTTCTTCGTTTAGGATGCGGTAATCATCCAGTACGATAGCGTTATCAAAACTGCCACCCAAGACGAGGTTTTGCGATTGAAGGTACTCAATGTCACGCATAAAGCCGAAGGTACGAGCACGAGAAATTTCACGTACAAAGCCTTGCGAAGAGAAATCAAACAACAAACGTTGCTCGTCAGACTCAATGGCTGGATGGTTAAAGTCGATCTCAAAATCCATGCGGAAGCCATTAAATGGGACAAACTCAGCCCATTTATCGCCATCTTCGAAACGTACAGGTTTCTTGATTCGAATAAAACGCTTTGCCGCATTTTGGAATTCAATACCCGCTTGCTGTAGCAGATAAACAAATGGACTCGCGCTGCCATCCATAATGGGAATTTCAGGTGCGTCGACTTCAACGATCACGTTGTCGATGCCCATTCCCGCCAGTGCGGCGTTTAGATGTTCAACAGTTGATATGCGAACACCGTCATCACTCACTAGTGCGGTACACAGCATGGTGTCACGGACCGAAGCCGGATCTGCTGGAAAATCGACTGGCGGATTCAGATCCGTACGACGATAAATAATACCGGTATTTGCAGCGGCAGGGCGAAGAGTCAATGTGACTTTACGACCAGAGTGGAGACCCACACCAGTTGTTTTCACCATTTCCTTCAGAGTACGTTGTCTGATCATCTGCTTGCCTCGATAAAAGTGCTACAAAACACGGTCGTATAGTACACCGACCGTGAATGCTACCACAATTCTGAACAGTGTCAAATTGTGCTTGGGTATTAATCAGCCTGACGACGTAAAAATGCCGGAATATCCAAGTAGCCGCTCTCTTTCTCTGGCTTCGGCGCCGTATTCTGGCTGCCAGAGTTTTGGGAAGACGAGACTGGCGCGGATGGCTGAGGAGCAACCTGAGCTCTCTCCTGCATACTCTGTGCCGGTTTCTCTTCCACTTTCGCTGCGACGACAGGTTGAGCAACTTTGGCTTTACCACCAGAAACCAAGGTAATGTCTGGTTTCTTGTCGTTGCCAATGCCTGTCGCTACAACGGTAACGCGGATTTCGTCTGCCATGTCTGGGTCTAGAGAAGTACCGATAACCACAGTGGCATTATCCGAAGCAAACGCTTTGACCGTGTTACCAACTGTCTCGAACTCATCCAGACGCATATCCAGACCCGCCGTAATGTTCACCAGAACACCACGAGCGCCAGCAAGATCGATATCTTCAAGAAGCGGGCTAGAAATCGCCATTTCAGCGGCCTCTTCTGCTCGGTCTTCACCTTTAGCGATACCGCTACCCATCATGGCGTGACCCATTTCAGACATCACTGTACGTACGTCTGCAAAGTCGACGTTAATCATGCCTGGGCGCGTAATCAGCTCTGCGATACCCTGAACTGCATTTTTTAGTACGTCATTCGCGCTAGCAAAAGCTTCCAAAAGGGTGACACCACGACCAAGCACCTTTAACAATTTCTCGTTTGGAATGGTGATCAGCGAGTCAACGTGTTTCGATAGCTCGTCGATGCCTTGTTCTGCAAACGCTAAACGTTTTTTACCTTCAAAGCTAAACGGCTTGGTCACAACAGCAACGGTCAGAATACCCAATTCCTTCGCGACTTCAGCAATCACTGGCGCTGCACCAGTTCCGGTACCACCGCCCATACCAGCTGCGATAAATACCATATCGGCACCATCGAGTACTTCTTTAATTCTTTCTTTGTCTTCTAGAGCTGCGTCACGACCTACTTGTGGATTTGCGCCTGCTCCCAAACCTTTGGTGATGTTGCCACCGATTTGGATTACGTTACCCACACTCGTCTTGCGAAGCGCTTGTGCATCAGTGTTGACGCTGATGAATTCCACGCCTTCGATGGATTCACGCACCATGTGCTCTACAGCGTTACCGCCGCCACCGCCAACCCCAACGACTTTAATTACAGCATCGTCAGACATTTCCATCATCGGTTCAAACATGTGTTATCTCCGTTTTTCCTGCAACTCTCAGGTTAAAACTCTTTTTGTATCCAATTACGCAGCTTGCCAAACAAGCCAGTGACCGCCGAACGTTTGGGCTCGTTGTAGTCACTATCATCACTGGCTCGCATATCACGTGCGTAATGAAGTAATCCAACAGCCGTGGAATGATACGGCTCCTTTACATAATCGGTTAAACCACTCACTTCCAGCGGTTTACCAACGCGAACTTGATTGCGGAAAACGCGTTCCGCACATTCAACCAATCCTTCGATTTGGGCTGCACCGCCCGTTAGGACCACACCTGCTGCTAAATGGTGCTTGATGCCGTCCTGACGGAGCTTTAATTGCACCGTTTCTATGGTCTGGTTAACCAAACCCATTAATTCTGTGTAGCGCGGCTCGATCACTTCCGACAGCGTTTGACGCTGTAAGCTTCGCGATGGTCTACCTCCGACACTCGGTACGTTAACGGTGTCGTCTTTGCTGACCAGTTCGCTCAGCGCGCAGCCATACTTCACTTTTATCTCTTCAGCATCGCTAACCGGCGTACCAAATGCAAAAGCAATATCGCTAGTCACCGCGTTGCCCGCGTAAGAGAACACTTCGGTGTGGCGCAGCGCCCCTCCCGTCCAGATGGCAACATCCATGGTGCCTGCACCAATGTCGACCACACAAACGCCGAGCTCTCTTTCGTCTTCAGTGATCACCGCATTACTTGCCGCAAGCCCTGAAAACACTAATTGCTCCACTTTTAACCCGCAACGCTCAACGGCTTTGATGATGTTGCGCGCCATGTCACTGTGACAGGAGATCAGATGTACACTAACCTCCATTCTCACCCCAGACAAACCCAGTGGATTTTTAATACCTTCCTGATAGTCAATGGTGAACTCTTGCGGAATCACATGCAAGATACGCTGTTCATCACCGATTTTTATGGATTTTGCAGTATGTATAGCACGATCCATATCTTCCTGTGAGACTTCTTCGTCAGATATTGTTCCCATACCTTTTTCGATACGGCTGGCAATATGTTTTCCCGACAAAGAGATAAATACGTTGCTGATTTGGCACTCAGCCATTAATTCGGCCTGATCAATCGCCCTCTGTACCGATTTCACCACAGATTCAAGATCGTTCACGCCGCCTTTATCCATACCACGCGACGGGCTACTTCCCGCACCTATGATATTGATTTGACCATCAGGCAGTATTTCACCTACCAGAGCTAATACGCTTGCAGTGCCTATATCAAGACCAACAATAAGATTATCATCCGCGGTCTTAGTCATCTGTGTTCTCTTGTCCTAACTCTTGTTCTGGGAACCAACCAACGGCAGCTCCCGTATCATACCTGAGGTCGACATAGCTGACCTTCTTCGCCTGACTACCTAGCTGGCGGTAAAGCGAGAAAAACCTCGCTACTCGTTCCGCTAACGATTCTTTGCCAAGCTCTAGCCGAATACCGTTATCCAGAATAATTTGCCAAGCTCTGCGATCATTGAGCACTAACGATGATATCGATAAATCCAATTTTGCAAATTCGGGACTGATTTCCCGATAGACATTGAGCACTTCTGGACCGCTAGCGACTGGACCATAAAGTTTCACTTTATCTTCTGTTAATTGGGCAATATCACCATCAAAAACCATGCCATGTTCATTAAGCAGCGCGTTACCATTCCAAATAGCTTCGGCTCTATGTTCCGTCAGATACACTTTTACGGTATCTGGCCACTGCTTACGAACGGCGGCATGAGCAACCCAAGGCAATGCTTCTACACTTTGTTGCAACACATCGACATCTTGCGACATAAAAGTGCCGATGTGATCAATACGAGCGAGCGCACGTTGCACATTTTCTTGTGTCACATAGCGCAAATCACCTTGTAGGATCATTTTTGACAACGGTAGACGCTGATCGTCCCACATCCAACTTAATGTTGAATATAAAATCGAGCCAATTAACGTAACAACGACGGCCAAAAACAGAGCGCCAATAATATGAGGCGTTTTATTTATCCGATTTTCGCGTTGAAAATCAACGTCATCGACTGTCAGTTCCGTCAAAGTTTGCGCTTCCTGACTGAGTTTAGTTAGACTTTTCTCTCTGTATATTCGCGATACGAAAAGCAAGCACTTTAACCTTGGGATTATACTGAGCTCTGATAAACTATCAAATACTGATAATAAGAAATCGCAACCAAGTTATCGGAAATCCGCGATCCTCGTTCGGCTCTGTGTATTTATACCCACTATTTATGCCAATGATTTCATTTTCGCGATATTCAATTCCAACGCGGCGAGATGTCTAGCGACTTTGCCAACATCGCCTGCACCTTGTGCCAGCACCAGATCGCCATCTTGCAGTACATTCGCAAGCACTGACGGAAGCAGGGCCGAGTCGGGAACGAAAATCGGATCCAATTTGCCACGGCTGCGAATGGTGCGACAGAGCGCACGACCATCGGCTCCCGCGATCGGCTTTTCTCCGGCGGCATAGACATCCAGCATAATCAGCACATCAACCTGTTCCAGCACGTTGGCAAAGTCATCATAGAGATCACGAGTGCGGCTATAGCGATGCGGCTGGAAAATCATCACCAGGCGTTTCTCCTGCCAGCCATTGCGCGCAGCGTTGATCGTTACTCCGACCTCTGTCGGGTGATGGCCATAGTCATCCACCAGCATGGCGCTGCCATTGCCTGTTTCAAATTCGCCGAGGTGCTCAAAACGACGACCGGTTCCTTGCGTGCCAATCATTGCGGCCAAGATCGCGTCATCGCTAATATCGTCTTCGGTTGCCACCGCAATCGCCGCTGAAGCGTTGAGGGCATTGTGGCGTCCCGGAATGTTCAAGGTGATATCCAGATTAGCGCGATCTTTACGCACCACGGTAAATTTGCCTTGCTGCCCGTTTTGACGATAGTTTTCGATACGCACATCGGCGTCTGATGAAAAACCGTAGGTGATCACTTGGCGGCTAATTTTTGGGATTAGCTCACGGATCACCGGATCATCAATGCAGACTATCGCCTGTCCGTAAAACGGTAAATTGTGTAGAAAATCGATGAAAGTCTGCTTCAATGTTTCAAAATCGCCGCCATAGGTGTCCATATGATCGGCTTCAATATTGGTGACGATGCTGACCATCGGCTGCAAGTGCAAAAAAGAGGCATCGCTTTCATCGGCTTCGGCGATCAAGATGCGGCTTGAACCCAAACGCGCGTTGGTGCCTGCGCTTTTAACTAATCCGCCGTTGACAAACGTCGGATCGAGCCCCGCTTCTGAGTAAATTTGTGTCACTAACGCCGTGGTGGTGGTTTTACCGTGCGTGCCCGCAACCGCAATGCCATGACGAAAACGCATCAGCTCCGCCAGCATTTCAGCACGGCGCACAATCGGAATACGCGCTTCACGAGCGGCTTTCACTTCTGGATTCGCCTCGTTGATGGCCGTTGAAACCACCACGACACTCGCTTGGTCAATATTACTGGCTTGGTGGCCGATAAATACCTTGGCCCCTTTTTGCGCCAAACGTTCAGTCACCGCATTTTCTGCTATGTCAGAGCCGGTGATTTGGTAGCCTTCATTCAAGAGGACTTCCGCGATGCCGCTCATCCCCGCACCACCAATCCCAATGAAGTGGATAGACTTCACACGGCGCATCTCTGGCACCATGGCTCGGATTTGGGCTAAATCTTGCGTATGTTGAATCGTCATTGATCTGTACTCTTTAATTCTTATTGGTCAGCGCGATGATCGCGTCGGCAACCACTTGGTCTGCGTTGGTCTGCGCCGCGGCTCTGGCCTTTATTGCCATCGCGAGTAAGCGGTTGCGATCCAGCGGCTGAATCTCCGCCACCAGCTTTTCCACGGTAAGCTGCGGTTGCTCAATCATCTTCGCTGCGCCGCAGGCGACCAGATGATCTGCGTTTAATGCCTGTTGGCGATCTTTATGCATAAACGGGATAAAAATGGCTGCCACGCCCGCGGCAGAAACTTCAGATACCGTCAACGCACCAGAGCGACACACCAACAGATCTGCCCATGCATATTCGGCGGCGACATCGTCGATAAACTCACTCACTTGTGCGTATTTGACGCCCGCTTGTTGGTAGGCTTGTTCGACCTCTTGCGCATTACCTTTTCCAGCTTGGTGGCGAATCTCAAAGCCGCTACCTAAGGTCGCCATAACCGCAGGCATGGTTTGATTGAGAATGCGTGCGCCCTGACTGCCGCCCATCACCAAGATGCGGATTGGCCCTTGGCGGCTTTGCATGCGTTGTAGCGGTTCAGCGAGAGCGACCACATCATCGCGTACCGGGTTGCCGACCACGTCAGCTTGTGGAAATGCGCCTGGAAAAGCTTGGAACACTTTTTTAGCAATTTTTGCCAGCCATTGATTGGTTAAACCCGCCACCGCGTTTTGTTCATGCAGCACCACTGGAATGCCGGATAGCCAGGCCGCGATGCCACCCGGACCACTGACGTAGCCGCCCATCCCCAGTACCGCATCCGGCTGCCACGCTTTGATGTGCGCTTTCGCTTGTAAAATAGCGTTGATGATTTGAAACGGCGCAACCAGTAGGCGCTTCCATCCTTGACCACGCAGTCCTTTGACTTTAATAAAATCGATCTCAACGCCGTGTTTCGGCACCAATTCAGCTTCCATTCGATCGGCCGTGCCCAGCCAGCGGATTTCCCAGCCCTGTTGCTGAAGTTTTTTGGCAACAGCCAAGCCCGGGAACACGTGTCCCCCTGTTCCGCCGGCCATTACCATCAGTCGTTTATTGTTTTTCATCTTGTGTTTGTGACTCTGCTTTTTTCACGGCTGGCATCAGCCGACATTCATGGTCAATTCGCAGCAGTATTGAGACCGCCACCGACATAATAATCAAACTGGAGCCACCGTAACTGATCAAAGGCAAGGTTAAGCCTTTGGTTGGTACCATCCCCGCAGCCGCACCAACGTTAATTAAGGTTTGAAAGGCAAACCAGATACCGATACCAAAAGCGAGATAACCACCAAACTGAAACTGATGCTCAAAGGCTTTCTTACCAATGAATACCGCTTTCAGTACTAGGCTGAAGATCAGCATCAACACCAGCACGACGCCAATAAAACCCAACTCTTCGGCCATCACGGCAAAAACAAAGTCGGTATGAGCCTCTGGCAAGTACTCAAGTTTTTGAATCGAGTTACCTAAGCCCTGACCAAACCATTCGCCACGGCCAAATGCCATCAAGGATTGCGTTAACTGGTAGCCACTGCCAAACGGGTCTTCCCACGGGTCAAGAAACGACGTCACTCGGCGCACTCGGTATGGCTCTATCAGGATAAGTCCAACGACCGCGCTGACGCCTGCCACCATTAAGGCGAGAAACTGGCTCAGCTTTGCTCCGGCAATAAACAACATGCCAAACAGTGTCACCAGCATCACCACCACTGTGCCTAGATCCGGCTGACCTAACAGCAACACCGCCAGCGCCGCAAACACCATGATCGGTTTCATAAAGCCGCCAAAAAAAGTCGCTCTCACTTCATCTTGTTTACGCACCAGATAACTGGACATAAAGATAAACAGCGACAGTTTGGCGACTTCCGCAGGCTGAAGGTTAAACAGCCCTAGCGGGATCCAGCGCGATGCACCGTTGACCGATTTCCCCGCCAGCAACACAACCACGAGCAGAGTGAAAGAGAGGCCAAGCAAATACGGACTATAGCGCTGCCACTTTTCCAACGGCATTTGTAACACCACCGCCGACGTGACCAATGCCAGAAAAAGAAACGTGGCATGGCGAAACATAAAGTGAAACGGTTGATCCGTCAGCCGCGAGCTGATCGGGAAAGAGGCCGACGTGACCATCACCAGCCCGATCAACATTAAACTGAGCGCGATCCACACCAGTTGGCGATCAAACAGCGCCTCTGGTGCGCTGTGACCAAACCATCCGAGCAGAGTTGTTCTGAAATGTGCTGCCTTGACCAAACGGTGAACCTATTACTATGCGTACTGGCGCGCCAGTTCAGCGAATCGATCGCCGCGCGCCATAAAGTTACTGAACTGGTCAAAACTAGCACAGGCAGGCGAAAGCATCACCATATCTCCCGATTGCAATTGCACAGATATCTGCTCAATCACATCTTCCATCCGTTCAAAGCGTTTGGCCGACGGATGCAAAGGCATAAACTTATCGCCATCCGCACCAAAACAGCAGAGTTCGACGGGCAAATTGGCCAAAACAGGGGCTAACGGTGAAAAATCGGCCCCTTTGCCGTCGCCACCGACCAAAAGATAGAGCTTGCCCGTGCAGTGCAAGCCCGACAAAGCTGCTTGAGTGCTGGCCAGATTAGTCGCTTTCGAATCATTGACCCACTTAATGCCGCGATTATCGGCGACAACCTGACACCGGTGTGTCAACCCGGTGTAAGACTTCAGCGCCTCCAGCCCTTTTCGATAATCAATTCCTGCCGCGCTTAGTAGGGCTAGCACGACCAACACGTTCGCCACGTTATGCTGACCCACCAGTTTTAACTCGCTGCTTGGCAAGATGGGCTGACCGTTTTGCGCCAACCATGACTGACCTTGCCAAGTGATTAAGCCAAATTCTTCTGCATCAGAGCCAAACGAGATCAATGGCATCGGCGAGAGCGGATAAGTTTGCACATCATCACGATTGACGATGGCGGTTTGCGCGTGTTGGAAAATGCGCAGTTTGGCTTGGCGATAGTCGTCCATGCCCTGATAGCGATCCATGTGATCTTCGGAAAGATTGAGAAACGCCGCCGCCACCAGTGACAAACTGGCGGTGGTTTCCAGCTGAAAACTCGACAACTCCAGCACGTAGAGTTCGACCTCTTGCTGCAACAAATCAAGAGCAGGTACACCAATGTTGCCACCGATGGCTGCTTTTACCCCGCAGGCATTGGCCATCACACCACACAGGTCGGTAACGGTGCTTTTGCCGTTGGAGCCGGTAATCGCCAACACTGGCTTGTCTGCCGCCCAGGCAAACAGCTCAATGTCACCAACCACAGGCGTACCTTTCGCAAGCACGGCCTGAATCTGTGGGGTTGCTAAAGCGATTCCGGGATTGGTGACCACCAGATCGGCTTGGCTAAGCCAAGCGTCATTCCAGCCACCCGTATGTAGCTCAATGCCTGCTGGCAGTTTGTCTGCGCCCGGCGGCGTCGGGCGAGTATCCATCACCTTAAGCTGCAACTGAGGTTGTGTTTTTCTCAGGTGTTTAACGACAGAGAGCCCGGTTATTCCGAGCCCTACGACCACCACATTTTTTATCGATTGCCAACGTTCCATATTCTTTCACACTGTAATTGTGCGGCGAGACGGCGCTTAACGCACTTTCAGCGTCGCAAGACCAATCAAGACCAAAACAATAGAGATGATCCAAAAGCGCACGATCACGCGCGGTTCTGGCCAACCTTTTAATTCGTAGTGATGGTGAATCGGTGCCATGCGGAAAATGCGCTGGCCACGTAACTTGTATGAGCCAACCTGAAGAATGACCGACAGGGTTTCCATCACAAACACACCGCCCATGATCACCAACACTAGCTCTTGACGCACCAACACGGCGATGGTGCCCAGTGCACCACCAAGCGCTAACGAGCCGACATCGCCCATAAACACTTGGGCTGGGTAAGTGTTAAACCATAGAAAGCCCAGCCCGGCGCCCACCATCGCGGTACACACCACCACCAGCTCAGAGGCATGCGGCAGATACGGAATATGCAGATATTGAGCGAAGTTGACGTTGCCAGTCGCCCAGGCAATCACGGCAAACCCGGCCGATACCAGTACAGTTGGCATGATGGCCAAACCATCTAATCCGTCGGTCAAATTGACCGCGTTTCCGGTTCCGACAATCACAAAATAGGTGAGGATAACGTACATTAAGCCAAGCTGCGGCATCACATCTTTGAAAAAAGGCACCACTAACTGAGTGGCAGCGGTGTCTTTGCCATACGCGTACAGAGCAAACGCCACAACGAGCGCAATCGCCGACTGCCAGAAATACTTCCAGCGAGCAATCAGGCCATCGGTGTTTTTGCGCACCACTTTACGATAATCGTCGGCAAAGCCAACTGCGCCATAACCAAGCAACACAGCCAGCACCGCCCACACATAGGGGTTCGAGAGGTTCGCCCACAGCAATACGGTAACCGTGATTGCCGTTAGGATCATGATGCCGCCCATGGTCGGGGTACCACGCTTACTGAAATGGGACTCCGGCCCCTCATTGCGCACCACTTGACCAATTTGCAGCAGTTGCAGCCGTTTGATCATCTTAGGCCCCATCCAAAGCGAGAGGCCAAGCGCCGTTAGGACACTTAAGATGGCGCGAAACGACAAGTATTCAAACAAGCGGAAGAAAGAAAAATATGGCTGTAGCAGCTCGGCAAGCCAAATAATCATTTAAAGTTCTCCTTCAAAGCAGCCACAACGTTACTCATGCCAGCCGAGTTCGCCCCTTTTACCAATAAGGTATGGCTCGATTCGGTGTCAGAAGCGAGATGCTGCTTGATATAATCGATCATGGCGCTATGGTCAGCGAAGTGAAGCCCCTGACACAGATCGCTAATCATTCTTGTGTCCTCACCAAAAGTAAGAACGTGCTCAAAACCAAATGGGGCAGCATGTTCACCGACTTGACGATGAAGTGCAAGACTTTCATCCCCCAATTCGGCCATGTAGCCTAAAATTAGCCAGCGCGTACCTGAAAAGCTCCCCAAAAGATCCACGGCGGCTTTCATTGCTGGGACGCTAGCATTATAGCTGTCATCGATCAGTTTAATCTTATCGGTGAGACGTTGGACATCCACGCGGCCTTTTACGGGCATCAAATTGCGCAGCCCTGCCTGAATTTCTTCCTTACTCGCACCAAAATGCAGCGCGATGATCGAAGCCGCAATCGCATTACTGACGTTATGCTGACCAATGATCCCCAGCGAGATAGGCCAAGCTTGCTGTGGCGTGTGCAAAACAAACTTTGCTAGGCCCTCTTCATTAAGATAAACGTCAGAGGCATAAAAGTCGGCATTTGGATCGTGCGCCGAGAAGGTCACGACTTTTTTATCGGCCAACACCGATTGCCATGCGTCTCCGCCGTTACTATCTAGGTTGACCACTGCCACATCGCCGGCAGCAAGCCCTTGATAGATTTCACCTTTCGCTTTTTTCACTCCGTCAATCGAGCCAAAGCCTTCCAGATGCGCGGCCGCCACGTTATTGACCAGGGCAATTTGCGGTTTGACTAAACGGGTGGTGTAAGCAATCTCGCCAATGTGGTTGGCACCCAGCTCAATCACCGCGTAGTCATCATCTTCTTGTGAGCGCAGCAGCGTAAGCGGCACGCCGATGTCGTTGTTAAAATTACCGGCGGTAAACAGCACCTTGCCTTTTTGCTGCAAAATACTGGCGGTCATCTCTTTGACGGTGGTTTTCCCGCAGCTTCCGGTGATCGCCACCGTCGCCGTCTGGCAGCGCTGATGCACATCGGCCGCTAACTGGCCGAGCGCCAGTTTCGTGTCTTGGACAACCACTTGCGCAACAGGCAGATCAAGCGCGCGTTGCACTAATAAAGCACTTGCGCCAGCCTGCAACGCTTGCTGGCAAAAATGGTGCGCGTCGAAACGCTCTCCCACTAAGGCAACAAACAGCGCCCCTTTTTCAATCTGACGGGTGTCGGTGGAAACACTGGAAAAAAGAGCATCCTCACCGATAAGCTGGCCCTCAGTGAGCTGAGCCAAATGGCTAAGCGTGGTGTCTAGCATGGCTGAATTCCTAAAAGTTGCTGCGCCGATTCACGATCAGAATAGTGAATCGTCTGATGGGATAACACTTGGTAATCTTCGTGCCCTTTGCCCGCCAATAAAATGATGTCGTCGGCATGGGCATGCTGCAAGGCGTGTTGCAGCGCTTTGAAGCGATCATGCTCCACAACGGCCAACTGCGGCGAGGCAAGACCGGCTAACATATCGGCGATGATCTGCGAGGCATCTTCACTGCGTGGATTGTCATCGGTGAGGATCACACAATCCCCGAGCCGCTCGGCGATTTCCGCCATCATCGGCCGTTTGCCTTTGTCTCGGTCACCACCGCAGCCAAAAATGGCCCACAGCTTACCCTGACAATGTACGCGCAGCGCTTGCAAGGCTTTTTCCAGAGCGTCGGGCGTGTGAGCATAATCCACCACCACTTTTGCTCGGCCCGGAGCTTGGAAAAGCTCCATACGACCAAGCACGGGTTGCAATTGGGCCGCACTATCGAGCAGCGCTTGTTTATCAAAGCCGAGACTGAGCAAGGTGGCCAGTGCCAACATCAAATTGGTGGCATTGAATTCGCCGATCAGCGGCGCTTGAAAACGGCCAGTACCGAAACAGCCATCAAACTCAAGCGTGATGCCGCTTTGCGCGTAGTCGACACGCGTTGCCCAAAGGGTGCGCTCTGCGGACGTTTGTGGCTGCAGCGAGACAGCAATACCGCGCTCAAGCTCGGCAAACCATTGAGCACCAATCGGATCATCGACATTGATGATCGCTTGCTGGCATTGATGTTCAGTAAACAGGCTCATTTTGGCCTGTGCATAAGCCTCCATCGTGCCGTGGTAATCGAGGTGGTCACGACTTAAGTTAGTAAACACGCCTGCGGCAAAGTTGAGATCTTTCACTCGCCCTTGCACTAAGCCGTGAGAAGAGACTTCCAACGCGGTGGTTTGTGCGCCTTGCTGCGCTAGCGTCGCCAACGTTTTCTGCACTTCGACAGCGCTACCTGTGGTATTGGCGGCGGGCTGCAAGTTATGCAGAAAACCATTGCCTGTCGTCCCCATCACTGCCGCCGACTCACCGAGCAGTTGCAGCCACTGGGCGATCAATTGCGTGATGGTGGTTTTACCGTTGGTGCCCGTCACGCCAATCAAGCGCATCTGCGGATGCGGATAGAGTTTCCCGGCAATGGCCGAAAGCTGTATGTCGAGCTGCTCGACATACACCACGGGCACATCCCCTCGGTACTCCAAACTGGCGTGCGAATGTTGAGAGCAAGCACTGGCGATCACCGCATTGGCACCATTGGCGATGGCGGTATCGATAAAACGGCGACCGTCGGTTTGCTGGCCAATCATTGCCACGAAGGTATCCCCTGCACGAATCTTGCGACTGTCCAACTCAAGGGAAGTGACCGTTACGGCGTTGAGCTCTGGATAAATCGCCCAAGGCGATAACAAGCTGGCCAAACTGATGGATGTTGTCATGGTTTCAATTCTCCGAGCTAAGCTCAGGTATCAAGTTAATTCTGGAACTGGTTTTCATCTGGAGCGACATTTAAGATTTGCAGCGCCCCTTTCATAATTTCGGAAAAGACTGGCGAAGCGACCGAGCCACCGTAGTAATCATCGCCCTGCGGCTCGTTCACCACCACCACCAGCGCAATGCGCGGATCGCTCACTGGCGCAACGCCGGCGGTATAGGTGATGTACTCATCACTGTATCCACCCGCGCTCGCTTTGCGCGAGGTTCCGGTTTTCGCCCCGACCCGATAGCCGGGTACAGCCGCACGACGAGCTGAGCCGCCTTTTTGCGTCACGGTTTCCAACATATTAAGCACTTCTCGCGCATGCTTTTGCGACACCACCTGCTTGGCCATGTCGCGTTCATGACTTTCGATAATGTGGATCGGCTCATATTTGCCTTCGTTACCTAAAGTGGCATAGGCGTGCGCCAACTGGATTGGTGTCACAGACAAGCCATAGCCAAAAGCGAGCGTAGCGCGTTCAATCGGTGACCAGCGAGTACGCGTGGGGAAAATACCCGTCACTTCCCCCACTAAGTTCAGCCCGGACAGTTCACCTAAACCGACCGAGTTATACATTCCAAGTAGCGCTTCAATCGGCATCTCCATCGACAGTTTCGTCACGCCGATATTACTGGATTTTTTGAGAATTTCTGTGAGATTAGCCTTACCGACTTTCGAGACATCACGTACTCGGCTGCCTCCTACTTGCAAAATGCCGTTGCCCGTATCAATTACGGTATCTTTAGTCGCAACGCCGTTTTCCAGTGCCGCGAGAATAACAAACGGTTTGATGGTCGAGCCAGGCTCTAAGGAGTCGGTAATCACGCGGTTGCGCATTTTATAGCTTTGCCAGTCACTGCGGTTATTGGGGTTGTAAGATGGGGCGTTGACCATCGCCAGTACCGCGCCTGTTTTGACATCTAACATGACTGCAGACCCCGACGTCGCGCGATGATCCGCCACCGCCTGTTTGATGGCGCGATAGGCGATTGCTTGCAAACGTTGATCGATGGTCAGATTGAGCGGTTTGCCTTCTTGACGCTCTTCCAGCGCGATGTTTTCCACCACACGGCCATAGCGATCTTTACGGATGGTCTGTTTCCCCGCTTCGCCCGTCAGCCAATTGTCGTAACTGCGCTCAACCCCTTCCAAACCGTGGCCGTCAATACCAGTCACGCCCACTAGGTGCGCACTCACTTCTCCGGCGGGATAATAGCGACGAGACTCCTCTTTCAGCCCCACGCCCGGCAATTTCAGCTCGCGAATATAGTTGGCCATCGCAGGGCTGACTTGACGCTGCAAGTAGATAAAGCGCCGAGTTTCATTGCGGTGAATTCGCTCGATCAATTCGTCACGCTCAAGCCCGAGTACATCCGCTAAGGCATACCATCGCTGCGGGTTATCCAAGCCGTTTTCTTTGAAAATGGTCACCGGATCGGCCCACACGGCTTCCACCGGGACACTTACCGCCAGCGGCTCTCCATTCCTATCCGAAATGATCCCTCGCGCAGAAGGCAGCGCTTTGACGCGAATCGAACGCAAGTCCCCTTCACGAATCAGGTTATCAGGCTCCACCACCTGGATCAGCGCCAAACGCGCCACCAAGGCTGCAAACGCCAAGAAGACAAAAAACAGCACCAGATGGAAGCGCCAACGGATCAGTACCGGGCTCGCTTGCTCTCTCTCTGACGACTGAAGTTTACTTTTGCTCTTTTTCGCCATCATTTCAGATTGATCACCACTTCTTTGTCACCATCCGGACGGCGCATTTCCAACTCTTTCTTCGCCAGTTCCTGTACTCGGCTGTGCTCAGCCAGTGCCGTCTCTTCCAGCATTAAGTTACGCCACTCACTGTCGAGATGTTCACGCTCTTGCAAGGTTTGATCTTTAAAGGTGATCGCTTGACGAGTGTGGTGCGTGGCAAAGACCACGGCCATTGCCGTGGCAAAAATGCACAGCAGCAGCAAAAGTGTCACCCGACCTACAGTGAGTAAGTCGAGTAAAATTAATTTGGCGAGATTGGGCGTGCGCTTGGCCATGAATCAGAGTTTTTCAGCAATACGAAGAACCGAACTGCGCGAACGAGGGTTCATCTCAATTTCCGCTTCCGTTGGCATAATCGCTTTGCCAACCGTTTTCATATTGGCCGAACCTAACGCTTGAATTTGCGCTTCGGTCAGGGGGATCCCATAAGGCACTTCTGGCCCTTTGCTCTCTTTACGCATGAAACGTTTCACCATGCGATCTTCCAGCGAATGAAAGCTGATGACCGACAAACGCCCTTGTGGAGCCAAGATCGATGCTGCGCCTTTTAATGCGGTGTCGATCTCTTCCAATTCACTGTTGATGTAGATGCGAAAAGCTTGGAATGTGCGCGTCGCTGGGTGTTTTTTCTCTTTGAAACTTTTTGGCGCCGCTTCAGAGATCAATTTGGCCAGATGTGACGTACGTGTGAGCGGCTCTTTCTCTTCATTTTCCCGATGAGCGACGATCGCTTTGGCGATGCGGCGGGCATGTTTGTCTTCGCCGAACTCGCGGATCACCCACGTGATGTCATCAAGATCCGCTTCAAGCAACCACTGCGAGACTGGAATGCCCGACGTGGGATCCATGCGCATGTCGAGTGGGCCATCTTTCATAAAGCTAAAGCCCCGTTCAGCGTCATCCAACTGGGGGGAAGAAACGCCTAAATCGAGTAAAACACCATCCACCTTGCCGACTAAACCGTACTGCTCAGCGTACTTGGCCATGCCAGAAAATGGGCCATGGATAATGGTGAAACGTGGATCGTCAATTTTTCCCGCTTCAGCAATCGCCTGTGGGTCGCGATCAATACTGTAAAGGCGGCCATTTTCGCCCAAGCGCGACAAAATTGTCCGACTGTGACCACCGCGGCCAAACGTTCCATCAATGTAAATCCCGTCTGGCTTGATCGCTAAGCCGTCGATCGATTCATTGAGTAATACGGAGATGTGCTGGAATGTGTTGGTCATGGTCTTCTCGTTGAATAAGCTAAGCCTTGGACGGCGAATCATTAGTGTACTGATTTCCATCACCAGTGCCACTACTAGACTGGGCCTAGGCGTGATATAGCGCCAAGTTTATGGGTTGGTGAATAAAATACGTCAATAAAAAGCAAAAAACCCATCATTAACAAGTAATGATGGGTTTAAAGAGGTGGAGCCGACACATAAGCCGGGTTCTGTTCCGCTTGCGCGGCGGTAGCCATTCGTCTAGGCCAGCAATCACTCACTGGCTCGAGCAACCTACCCGCCTCCTTACGCGAGCAACGCAATGTGGAGGCCTATTTGGTCTTGCTTCAGGTGGAGTTTACCCTGCTACGAACTATTACTAGTCGTCCGGTGCGCTCTTACCGCACCCTTTCACCCTTACCTGATCCCCTTTTCTCTAACGAAAAAAAAAGCCATCGGCGGTCTTCTCTCTGCTGCACTTGTCGTAGGCTTGCGCCCCCCAGGCGTTACCTGGCACCTTGCTCTATGAAGCCCGGACTTTCCTCCCCTTTGTCAGTATCCCGAAGGACGTCAACGTCAGTTTCCTAAAGGACCTCAACGTCAGTCTCCCGAAGGACATCAACAAAGCAGCGACTACCCAGTCAGCTCCGAGGGCGGATTGTATAGCCTTCTCACCAAGGTGTCTAGTCAGATCACATTATCGGCGCAAATTAGCGCTCATTTGCACAATCAACTCGCCTACATACGCGAACCATTACTGGTCGAGGTTTTCCAAACCCCATTTGTACAAGGCATTTTTCTTCACGTTGTAAATTTCCGCGACCATGGCAGCGGCACGTTTGAGTGGCAACTCTTTAACTAAGATGGTCAACGCGCGCAGCGCTTCTTCCGGCAGAGCATCTTCTGCACTGTCACGATAACCATGAATCAATAACGCCATTTCGCCTTTCTGCTGGTTTTCATCGCTTTTCACCCAGTCGACTAGCTCACCCAACAGCATTCCTTGGATAGTTTCAAAGGTTTTGGTCAGTTCCCGCGCCAGCACCACTTCACGATTTGGCCCAAGAATTTCCAGCATATCGTGCAGTGAGTCGATGATTCGGTGTGGTGACTCATAAAAAATACAGGTACGCTCTACCTTTGCAATCTCAAGCAATTTATCCTTACGACCTTTACTTTTGGCAGGTAGGAAGCCTTCGAAACTGAATCGATCCGAAGGTAAGCCCGATGCAGACAAAGCGGTAATGACCGCGCAAGGGCCAGGTAACGGCACAACTTTAACGCCAGCCTGACGACATTGGGAAACCAGATGGTACCCTGGATCACTGATCAGCGGCGTCCCTGCATCAGAGACCAAAGCGATGTTTTGCCCAGCGAGCAGTTTATCGACCAGCACCTGTGCTTTTTGCTGTTCATTGTGATCATGTAAGGCAAAAGTTTTGGTTTGAATATTGAAGTGAGACAACAATTTACCTGTGTGACGAGTATCTTCGGCCGCGATGAGATCGACCGTTGATAGTACTTCGATGGCGCGATGGGTGATGTCCCCCAAGTTCCCAATTGGAGTAGGAACAATGTAGAGGGTGGCACCCGTGGCGGGTAAGTTATTTTTTTCTGTCATTTGTTTACCATCACTTCAACGATTAAGATAGAGACAATTTTGTACGGAATTATAGAGAACTCACGGCAATGATTAACCATAAGAGACTCAGTGTACCACGCCTACTCACCCCTGTTGCACTGGCAATTACCTTAGCGGCCTGTTCTTCGGCGCCGAAGATGCCGACCAGTGTTGACATTACCCTTGAGCCGAGCCAGTCCGTTGAAGCTTACATTATCAATGCCGACAGCAGCGAAGGCAGTTTGCAAACCGACTGGCTAATTATGGCCACCAAAGCGGCATTACAGGCCAATCAGTTAGAGCAAGCCGATTTGCTTATCCAGCGCTTAGCTCGTCTGCCCATGAGCGAGAAACAGCAAGCCGAATGGCAACTTGCCCGAGCTACTTACCATCAAAAGAAAAATCAACCTCGCCTGATCACCGAGCTGCTCAATTTTAAGGCATGGTGGACGCTGGCCGACAGCCAATGGCAAGAGTACTACACCCTGCGTGCGCAAGCCTTTCAAGCGCTTGATCGCCCTTTTGAAGCCAACCGCCAATGGGTCGCGCTCAGCAAATACGTGCCAGAAGAGCAAAAAAGTGCCATCGCGGAACAGATTTGGGCCAATTTCAGCCGTTATTCACAGTACGAAATCACGCAACTGCATACCGAATCTGATGAAGAGGTGCTGGACGGCTGGCTGCAACTGGCGATTTACATGAAAAACATGGCGGGGAATGTTCCTCAGCTAAAAAATACCCTAGAGCATTGGCTCGCCGAGAATCCAAACCATCCGGCCGCGACTTATACACCGGTCGAAATACAGTCAATTCTGGCGTTGGAGATCATTAAACCGGTCAATACTGCCTTGCTTCTTCCGCTCAGCGGCAAGTTTGCCAAACAAGCACAACTGGTTCGTGACGGTTTCATTTTTGCCATGATGAATGACAGTGGGCGGGATCCAAATGCCACATTGACCGTAATTGATACCAACCTCTACCAAGCCAAGCAAATCAAGCAGCGCCTGATTGATGAGCAAATCGATTTTGTCGTTGGGCCACTGCGCAAAGAGATGATCGAGGCTTTACAGCAAGAACTGCAAGATGAAAACGGCAAGACACAAATTCCATCTTTGGCATTGAATATCCCCGACACCATTCAGCCAGGTACAGGCATCTGCTACGTCGCCCTCTCACCCGAACAAGAGGTAGCGCAAGCGGCGAAACATCTGTTTGCGGAAGGCTACAAATACCCGCTCATTCTGGCTCCGCAAGGTGCATTTGGTCAGCGCGTAGTCGCCGCGTTTGAGCAAGAATGGCAAAAGTACAGCACAGATAAACCAGCCCTAAGCTACTTTGGTGACAAACGCCAGCTACAACGAGACATCAACTCTGTATTTGGTTTGCAAGAGAGCCAGCAGCGCATCGCGCAGATGGAAAGCCTGATGAATGTGCCGATGGAAACTCAACCACGCAGCCGCCGTGATATCGATGCGGTGTATATTGCCGCGCGCAGCTCTGAGTTGACACTCATTAAACCCTTTATTGAAGTGGCCATAAACCCAGATACTAAGCCGCCGAAACTGTTCTCCAACTCCATGAGTAACAGTGGTGAGAAGCAGTATGAAGATCTCTCTGGCATCGCTTACAGTGACATTCCGCTGCTAATCCAGGCAAACCCTGCGCTGGATAATCAAATGAACCAATTGTGGCCAGAACAGTCAAACTTCCAAAAGCGCTTACAGGCACTCGGGATGGACTCTTACAAACTCATGGCAGAATTGCCGCAGATGAAAGTGGTCCCTAGCCATTCCGTCAATGGCAAAACAGGCCTGCTCACCATCGACAACAACTGTGTGGTGCAGCGCGAGATCAGTTGGTCAGAGCATGGCTCTCTTTAATCGCCGCGCTGTCGGTGAACAATACGAATCCCTGGCAAAGCGTTGGCTTATTGGCCAGGGATTGGTGTTTATTGAACAAAACTTCAACACTAAATTGGGTGAAATTGACCTTATTTTCCGCGATGGCGAGACCATTGTGTTTGTAGAAGTTAAATACCGGAAAAGCGTATACTACGGCCACGCCGCCGAAATGGTCTCTGCCGCAAAAGCAAACAAGTTACTCAAAACCGCTTATCTTTGGCTAGATCAACACGGATACAACGCTTGTAACACCGCGATCCGCTTTGATGTGATTGCAATACACAATAATGGCGACGATCTCCATTGGATAGATAACGCCATCACGCAAGGATAACCAATGCTCGACAGCATTAAAGACAGTTTTACCGAAAGTATTCAGATTCAAATTGCGGCCGCAGAAGCGCTGCCCGATGCGATTACCCATGCCGCGCAAGCGATGGTCGCCACGCTACTCAACGGACACAAAATTCTCTGCTGCGGCAACGGCGGTTCAGCAGCCAATGTCCAACAGTTTGTCTCTTGCCTGCTAAACCGTTTTGAGACCGAACGGCCGAGTTTACCCGCGATGGCACTGACCGCCGACAACACCACGCTAACCGCCGTGGCAAACGACTACCACTATCAAGAAATTTTTTCCAAACAGGTGCGGGCCTTTGGCCAACCAGGCGACATTCTTCTCGCTATTTCCACCAGTGGTAACAGTAAAAATATCATCAAAGCGATGGAAGCTGCGGTAACGCGTGACATGACGATCATTGCACTAACCGGCAAAGATGGCGGTGAAATGGCTGGGCTTCTGGGTGAAAACGATGTGGAAATTCGCATTCCCTCCCATCGTACTGCACGTATCCATGAAGTTCATATGGTGACCTTGCACTGCTTGTGCGATCTGATCGATCAGGTGCTCTTTCCAACTCATGAGGAATAAGAATGTTGCGTTACTCACTATTACTGCTCACAACGCTAATGCTCAGTGGATGCGCAGGGCTATTTATTGCTGGGGCGGCAACCACCGCTAACATCGTCACTGACACCAGAACCACCAAAGAGATTTGGCAGGACAACAATATCGAGTTTGAAATTGCCGCTATCGGCAACAAAGCCCCATACGTGGGCAAAGTGAGAATCGTCGCCAGTTCATACAACGGCACGGTAGTTTTGATGGGGCAAGCTTCCAGCGCCGAAGAGCGTGCGAGTTTCGAAAGCCAAGCTCGCAACGTTAAAGGGGTCAGCGTACTGCACAATCAGGTTAGAGTGAAAGCGCCACTCGGTGTGTCAGAGATCAGTAACGACAGTTGGATAACCACTAAGGTCAAATCCGCATTGTTGGCCGAGTCGGAGCTCAATGGCGTCAAAGTTAAAGTGATTACCGAAGATAAAGAGGTGTTTCTATTTGGCTACGTCACAGAGGCTCAAGCAAAAAAGGCCACTGAAGTCGCTCGCAATATTTCTGGCGTTAAGCAAGTGATCCGCGCCTTTGAATATGGCAACGCGAAAACCGAAGAGCAGTAACGGATAAATCACAAGTTGCAAAAAAACAAAAAGCAGCGTTCGCTGCTTTTTGTTTTACCTGATCACACTTATTTGACCACTCGTAAGCTTGGCTTGCCTTTAGGTCGAGTAGGTTCAGGATTAGAGTTTTCTGTTGAAGCCGTGTCTGAATCAAGGTCATCTAATGACAACTCCGAATCATCTACGTCTTCAAGCCACTCTTCTTCAATCTCACCAGTCACGTTAGTGTAGGCTTCTTCTGGCTCAAACATGGTGCCTGCGCCGTTCTCTCGAGCATAAATAGCCAACACAGCATGAAGCGGCACGATGACGGAATGAGGACGACCACTAAAGCGAGCATGGAACGAAATCGCCTCGTTGCCAAGTTCAAGCTGACCTACCGCTCTTGGCGCAATATTTAAGATGATCTGTCCATCTTGAACAAACTCAAGCGGCACTCTAACACCAGGCATTGTCGCCTGAACCACCAAATGTGGGGTCAGATCGTTGTCCACCAGCCAATCATAAAATGCACGGAGCATATATGGGCGGCGGGCAGTCATATTAGCAATTTCCATAACTTAACGAACCAGACGCATCTCACGTTCAGCTTCAGTCAAAGAAGCAAGGAATGAATCACGTTCAAAAACACGGTTCATGTAAGTCTTTATTTCCTTGGAACCAGGGCCAACTAGCTCAATACCCAATTGAGGCAAACGCCACAATAATGGGGCAAGATAGCAATCGACCAAGCTGAATTCTTCACTCATGAAGTACTCATACTCACCAAAAAGTGGCCCTAATGTCAGTAGATCATTACGTAGTTTGATACGCGCTTTTTCTGACTCTTCACCGTTGCCTTTCGCCACTACCTGTGCTAACGAATACCAGTTACGTTCGATACGGTACATCATCAGACGGCTGTTACCGCGAGCAACAGGGTATACAGGCATCAATGGTGGGTGTGGGAAGCGCTCATCCAAGTACTCCATGATGATCTTAGAGTCGTATAATGCCAGTTCGCGATCAACCAGAGTTGGCACTGACTTATAAGGATTTAGCTCGATAAGCTCTGCTGGTAAGTTGGTTTCATCAACCAGTTCAACCTCAACACTTACCCCTTTCTCAGCCAGAACAATACGCACCTGGTGGCTGTACAAATCTGATGCACTTGAGAATAAAGTCATCACAGAACGTTTATTGGCAGCTAAAGCCATGGGCCCTCCAGTACACTTAGGATAGAAAAAAACAATGGAGGCTAAGCCTCCATTGATCTGTCAATAAAATTGAGAATTAGCGCAGCATGATAGCACAATTAATGCACATCGCGCCAATACTCTTTCTTCAGCATCACAACCACGATAGTAAACAGCACAAGGAAGGCCATAACCCACCAGCCAAGATTATGACGCTCGAGTTTCACTGGGTCACCCGAGTAAACGAGGAAGTTAACCAGATCAAGCACAGCTCTGTCGTATTCGCCTTTGCTCAGCTCACCAGTACCGTCACTTTCGGTGCCAACCACAACTTGCACTTCGTGACCGTCAACAACTTTGGTTTCGTACACTGGTGTTGGGATGCCTTGTAACTCTTCTAGCACATGAGGCATACCTACGCTTGGGAAAACGATGTTGTTCACACCAAACGGACGCGACGGATCCACATAAAACGAACGCAAGTACGTGTAAATCCAGTCGGCACCACGCACACGAGCAACCAGGGTCAAATCTGGTGGTGGAGCACCAAACCAGTTTGCCGCTTGTTTAGGCGGCATGGCATTGACCATCAAGTCACCAATTTTCGACTCCGGATTAAACATCAGGTTTTCTTTCATCAGATCTGTTGGAATACCGATGTCATTGGCAACTCGCTCATAACGCTGATATTGCGTTGAGTGGCAGCCGAAACAGTAGTTCATAAACAGTTTAGCGCCGTTTTGCAGCGATGCCTGATCGGATAGGTCAACATTTGCCTTATCCAAGTGAACATTAACACCCGCCGCCATCGCCAGTGATGGCAACATCGCAAACAGAATTACAATCCATTTCTTCATTTGAATGTCACCCTCTCTGGTAATGGTTTTGTTGCTTCGTTCTTGCTGTACACATACAGAAGAATGAAGAACATGAAATAACCTAAGCTAAAGATCTGCGCGAGCAATGTGTATGTTGGGGTTGCAGGCAACGCACCAAGAATACCCAAAGCAATGAAGCTGATCGTAAACTGGATGATGTTAATCAAATGAATTTTGCTACGGTAACGGTAAGAGCGAACTTTACAACGATCAAACCACGGTAGTAGGAACAAGAAGACAATCGAAAGTCCCATCGCAACGACACCAATCAACTTGTCAGGTACCGCGCGCAAAATTGCGTAAAACGGGGTGAAGTACCACACTGGTGCAATGTGTGCTGGTGTTTTCAATGGGTTTGCTGCTTCAAAGTTAGGTGGCTCAAGGAAGTAACCGCCCATCTCTGGATTAAAGAACAACACGTAACAGAACAAGAATAGGAAGCCTGCGACGCCCACCAAATCTTTCACCGTTCCGTATGGGTGGAATGGAATCGAATCGATGATGTCGTATTTGTTTGAGTAGTACTCATGGAACTTGAACTGCGACTTGTAATCCGCGCCCATTTTACCTTTTGGCAACTTGGTCTCGATACCGTCTGGGTTGTTCGACCCCACTTCGTGTAGAGCAAGAATGTGCAACACGATAAGTAGTAGCAATACAATCGGCAAAGCAATAACGTGCAGCGCAAAGAAGCGGTTTAGCGTCGCGCCTGAGATGATGTAGTCACCACGAATCCACAGAGTAAGATCATCGCCGATAACCGGAATCGCACCAAACAGCGAAATAATTACCTGCGCGCCCCAGTAAGACATTTGGCCCCAAGGCAGTAGGTAACCCATAAAGGCTTCTGCCATCAGCACCAAAAAGATCAACATGCCGAAGATCCATAGCAACTCGCGTGGCTTCTGGTATGAGCCGTAAATCAAGCCACGGAACATATGCAGATAAACCACCACGAAGAATGCAGACGCGCCAGTTGAGTGCATGTAACGCAACAACCAGCCGTATTCCACATCGCGCATGATGTATTCGATTGAAGCAAACGCACCTTCACCCGAAGGAACGTAGTTCATCGTCAGCCAAATCCCCGTTAGGATCTGATTGACAAGAACAAGCATGGCTAAAGAACCAAAAAGGTACCAAAAATTGAAGTTCTTTGGCATAGGGTATTCGGATAAATGCTTTTTGTAAGCATTCATCGCTGGGATTCGTTTCTCAACCCAATCTAACAGTGCTTGCATTATGCATCTCCCTCGTCAACACCGATAAGAAGCTTGTCATCGCTCAAATACATGTGTTTAGGAATAACTAGGTTCAATGGAGCAGGAACGCCCTGGAATACTCGCCCAGCCATGTCAAACTTAGAACCATGACATGGACAGAAGAAGCCCGACTTAACCCCTTGAACTTGCTCTGAGAAAGAATCCGGTAAATACGTTGGGGAACATCCCAAGTGTGTACAAAAACCAACCGCAATGAAAAACTCAGGCTTAATTGAGCGAAACTCATTCTGAGCATAAGCTGGTTGTTGTTCCATTTCGGACTGAGGATCACGAAGTTGACCACCAATCGTTTTCAGGTTTTCCAGAACTTCTTGTGTGCGGCGTACAACCCAAACAGGTTTGCCTTGCCACTCGACGCGAATCATCTGACCGGCTTCAATTTTACTGATATCCACTTCCACCGGCGCACCCGCTGATTTCGCTTTGGCACTCGGATTCCAGGATTTGATAAAAGGAACGGCGACGGCAGCTGCCCCCAACCCACCAACCACTGCGGTTGTTGCGGTCAGAAAACGCCTGCGGCCGTTATTTAAAGGCGCGTTGCTCATCCAAACATTCTCCCATTTGCTCCTTTTGGATCGTGATTGTTCCGCTAATAGAGCATGGCTAACAAAATATGAATCTAGTTCTATTTATTGACGAGAAATGATAAATAAAACCCTACTTTTTGACAAGATAAAGCTACCTTTTTGTAACATTTGTGAGGCAAATCGCTCACGTCGTCACAAAAGCGGCAAAATTCTAAATATTTGATGTGAGGTGTAACAAAGAAAGGAGAATAACTAATTCAAAATAAACAAAAAGCTCGGCATATAGCCGAGCTTTGAACCACAATTTCCATGGATAAATCCAAGAGAAATTCTCTGTAAGCGTAAGATTAACGCTTAGAGAACTGTGGACGACGACGTGCTTTACGTAGACCCACTTTCTTACGTTCAACGCAACGAGCGTCACGAGTAACGTAGCCAGCAGCACGTAGAGCAGGACGTAGAGATTCATCGTATTCCATTAGAGCACGAGTGATACCGTGACGGATTGCACCCGCTTGACCAGAAATACCGCCACCTTTTACAGTTACGTATAGATCTAGTTTCTCTACCATGTCTACCAATTCAAGAGGTTGCTTAACAACCATGCAAGAAGTTGGACGACCGAAGTACTCTTCAAGCGCACGCTTGTTGATTACGATGTTGCCGCTGCCTGGTTTGATGAAAACACGTGCAGCTGAGCTTTTGCGACGGCCAGTGCCGTAGTATTGATTCTCTGCCATTTTCGAAATCCCCAATTAGATGTCTAGTACTTTTGGTTGTTGAGCAACATGGTTGTGCTCAGCGCCAGCGTAAACTTTCAGCTTACGGTACATAGCACGGCCTAGAGGACCACGTGGTAGCATACCTTTAACTGCCAGCTCAATGACCATTTCTGGTTTACGAACAATCAGCTTGTCAAAAGTGATTGACTTAATACCACCAGGGAATTCAGTGTGACGGTAGTAAGTTTTTGCTGCAGCTTTGTTACCAGTTACAGTAACTTTCTCCGCGTTTACAACGATGATGTAATCACCAGTGTCAACGTGTGGAGTGTACTCAGCTTTGTGTTTGCCACGTAGGCGAGATGCAATTTCACTTGCTAGACGGCCAAGAGTTTTACCTTCAGCGTCTACAACATACCAGTCGCGTTTTACAGTTTCTGGTTTAGCAACGAAAGTTTTCATGCTAATAATAACCCGTTAATTCAAATTTAAACTTTAAAGGAACACACCGCTGTGCTCCCACACTGTCTAAGAGCCCAGTCATCACCCCTTCGAGCGGTTGGCACTCTCGACCTTCTATCTCGAATAACTTCGATAATCAGGTCTGCAGTAACGGTGGGTCGCAGGATTATAGAGAAGGGCGAAGAAAAAATCACCTTTTTTTGCACTCAATCACTAATTTTTTCTGCGTATTTTCCTCGAAAGGCTGAAACCTAAGCCAAGTGTTCTTTAGCTAAGTACTCATGACTTTGCATTTCCGTTAAGCGAGACAAACACCGTTTAAATTCGAACTCTAGCCGTCCTTGGGTGTAGAGCATCGCCATCGGCACTTGGGCAGAAATGATCAGTTTGACGTGACGTTCATAGAACTCATCCACCAACGCGATAAAACGCCTAGCCGCATCGTCAATTTTGTTGTCCATTTGCTGAACGTCCGCTAACAACACTGTGTGGTATATCTTTGATATTTCTATATAGTCATTCTGACTTCTTGCCGTTTGACAAAGCTGAGCAAACGTTGCGTACAGCACGCCATTACTGGCTTCAACCACCTCTATCTGGCGATGATTGATCTCGACTGAGGTGTGCTTATGGCTATCGTCACCCGACAGTTGTTGGTAGTAGCGTTGCAAATTGCGGCTTGCATCTGCATCTAACGGGTGATGATAAATTTCAGCTTGCTGCAAGGTTCTTAGGCGATAGTCGATGCCGCTATCGACGTTAATCACCTGACAATGCGTTTCGATCAGTTCAATCGCAGGTAGAAAACGTGCACGTTGCAAACCATTGCGATAGAGATCTTTTGGCTCAATATTCGACGTCGCGACCAAAATCATCCCTCTTTTGAACATTTCCTGCATCAAGGTACCAAGGATCATGGCATCGGTAATATCGGAAACAAAGAATTCATCAAAACAGACAATGTCCGCTTCCTGTTTAAAACGCTCCGCCACCTTTTCTAGCGGATTCTCCACCTCAGCCAGTTTTTTCAACTCGTCATGCACCCGATACATGAAACGGTGAAAGTGCACTCGCATCTTACGCTGGGTTGGCAAAGCGTCGAAAAAGGTATCCATTAGATAGGTTTTGCCCCGCCCGACGCCGCCCCAGAAGTAAAGCCCTTGAGGCACCTTAGGACGAGATGGCTTCTTTCCTAGCCATTGTTGCCAGCGAGGCACACTTTCAACTGGCGTAGCGGAATATTGGATAAATTGGTGAAAAAGCGAGTCTAACGCCCGCACGGCTTGGTATTGAGCAGGATCTTTTTTAAAGCCTTGATGCTCGATATCGTGTTCGTATTTTTCTAATGGGCTCATTGTTGTCATACCAAAACAGGACAAAGCGATACAATTACTAGGATGAGAAATCGGTGTTGCTATTTTTCTTTATTGACCACTTTTCCCATAGTAACATGGTCACGCAATACGTGTAACTAAGCAGTAAAAAACATGTTAAAACAACTATAAGGAGCTGTTATGCCTTGGATGTATGCCATCGTAGGCTTGCTGGTCGGTGCGATTGTCGGCGTTATAATTTCCAGACTGACTACCCCCGAATACAAGAAACAGAAATCGGTCAAAAAGGAGCTGGAAGTCGCTAAATATGCGCTGGAACAGCAACGTCAAGAACTGGCGGACCACTTTGCTCAAACCGCAGAATTACTTGAAACGCTAGGCAAGGACTACAGTAAGCTGTATCAGCACATGGCGAAGACCTCAGCTGACTTGCTGCCAAACCTGCCCGAACAAGATAATCCTTTTGATAAAAAAGCGATTACTTCAGAGAGTGAAACCACAACTGAGGCACAGTCTGAAGGCATGACGGAGCAACCGAAAGATTATGCCAATGGAGCAACTGGCCTTTTTAGCGGTGAGAAAAAAGAGATTTTAACGGCAACTGACGCAGTAACCGCTAAAGCGTCGTAAAATTTCTGCTGAACTTTTCAAAGGTTTTTGAGTCCCAACTCACACTAGTGTCTATTGAAAACTGTTTGTGGCGCCAATATGAATAGCAATAAGCTTATTCGTTTGAGCCAATCTCCCTTGCAATAGACCTTATTTATGAGGAGTTATCGGATGAAAAAACCTTTGCTTGTTTTAACCGCCCTTTCACTGAGCTTAAGCTCTGCGCTTGCACCACTCCCCGTCAGTGCGGCTTTTCCTGCCGCAGTGAATGGACAAGAGTTACCCAGCCTCGCCCCCATGCTTGAGCGCGTCACCCCCGCGGTCGTGAGTATTGCCGTGGAAGGTAAACAAGTTGAACGCTCACGCATTCCCGAGCAATTTCAATTTTTCTTCGGTCCAGACTTTCCCACAGAGCAAGTGCGCGAACGACCATTTCGCGGACTCGGTTCTGGTGTGATCATTAATGCGGATAAGGGCTACATCGTCACCAACTATCACGTCATCAAAGGCGCGGATAGCATCCGTATACAACTTCATGATGGCCGTGAAGCCGATGCTGAGCTGATGGGTGGAGACGAGATGTCGGATATCGCGTTGCTGAAAGTGAGCGATGTTAAGGATCTGACCGAGATTAAGATTGCCGATTCCGATCAACTGCGCGTCGGAGATTTTAGCGTTGCCATCGGTAATCCCTTCGGTTTAGGGCAGACCGTCACCTCAGGGATCGTTTCAGCACTGGGGCGCAGCGGCCTTAATATCGAAAATTTCGAGAACTTTATTCAAACGGATGCCGCCATCAACAGCGGAAACTCCGGTGGTGCCTTAGTCAATCTGAACGGTGAGCTTATTGGCATCAATACCGCTATCTTAGGCCCCAGCGGTGGCAACGTCGGGATCGGCTTTGCCATTCCATCGAACATGATGAAAAACCTCACCGACCAAATTCTGGAATTTGGTGAAGTGAAGCGCGGCATGCTCGGAGTACAAGGCGGTGAAATCACCTCAGAGCTTGCTGACGCTTTGGGTTATCACTCAAGCAAAGGGGCGTTTGTCAGCCAAGTCGTCGAAGATTCGGCAGCCGATAAAGCGGGCATCAAGGCTGGTGATATTATTGTCTCGCTCAACGGCAAGAAGATTGAGACCTTCTCTGAACTAAGAGCCAAAATTGCGACACTAGGCGCTGGCAAAGAGATCAAACTCGGTGTTATCCGTGATGGCAAAGACAAAGAGTTTAAAGTCACCTTGGGTGAATCCCAGCAAACCAAAGCCAAAGCGGACAAAATGCATGAAGGGCTAGCAGGAGCGGAGTTAGCCAATACTAGCAGCTCAGACCGTATTGCTGGGGTAAAAGTGGTTGAAGTCGCAGACAATTCACCGGCTGCCCGCTACCAGTTGAAAAAGGATGACATCATTATCGGCGTGAACCGCCAGCGCGTGAAAAACTTAGCTGATTTCCGCACCATAGTGGAAAAACAAACCGGTGTACTGGCACTGAATATTCAGCGTGGTGAACGCACTATCTACCTCGTGATTCGTTAATCTCGCTGAGACTTCACTAACTTAGGGCAGTCTTGCATAGGCTGCCCTTTTATTATTTCTGTCGGTAGTGCTATTCTTCACCCTTGTTTGCAAATTGTTCCGTTTTTGTGGAGAGGGTATGGTGAACTTTCTTTTGCGTTCTATTTTATTGGGGCTGATGACAGCAGCATTGGTGTTGCTGGCGGTTCCCTCTTTACGCAGCAAAGTCTTGACCACCCCTTTAGATCCGGTCCCTCAAGATGCCGCAACGATGCAAATCTCCTTTAACCAAGCCGTGCACAATGCCGCGCCAGCGGTGGTGAACATTTACAGCCGTAAATATGTAGAAAATGATCGCAGTAAGCTTTCCACGCAAGGGTTAGGCTCTGGGGTGATTGTCAGCGAAAAGGGCTACATCATCACCAATTATCATGTCGTCGCTCAGGCCGATCAAATTGTGGTCGCGTTGCAGGATGGTCGAGTCGCCGCGGCTCAATTAGTGGGGAAAGACCGCCGCACCGACATCGCTATTTTGCGTATTGAAGGCAGCAACTTTCCGGTTATTCCGCTAAATCCCAATTACAAAGCCAAGGTCGGTGATGTCGTTTTGGCGATTGGCAACCCGTACAACTTAGGCCAAACCACCACATTTGGTATTATTTCTGCGACCGGTCGTTCTTCGATCAGTGCCGATGGCCGTCAAGCGTTTATTCAAACCGACGCCGCCATCAACGAAGGTAACTCTGGTGGGGCTTTGGTCAATACTCGCGGAGAGTTGGTCGGCATCAATACCGCCTCTTTCCAGCAAGCTACCGACATGGAAACCTACGGTATCTCTTTTGCTATTCCTTATTTGCTGGCCGATAAAATCATGCAAAAGATCATCGCCGATGGACGAGTCATTCGCGGCTACATTGGCATTGATGGACAAGACATCAACGCCGTAACCGCTCGTTTATTGGGAAATGAGCACATTGGCGGGATTGTGGTGTTAGGCGTTGATCCAAACGGCCCGGCGGCCAAAGCGGGCTTTCAGCCACAAGACATCATCATTAGTATTGATGGCAATAAGATCCAAGGACGGCAAAGCGTGATGGACATTGTCACCGATTTACGCCCAGGCACAACAACCGATGTTGGTGTGATTCGCAAGGGCCAAGAAATCACGTTGCAAGTGACCATCGCCGAAGATGCGCGAGAAATCTAACCGTATAAAATGAGAAACCCCAGCGCTATGCTGGGGTCTGCTTTACTCTTGCTCTGGCGCAAGCTCAGTGTCGGAGGATTCAATTTCGATCCGAGTAACCCGCTGCAAGCCACGCGGCAGCAACCCACCACGACGACCACGTTCACCACGGAAATTCTCCAGATCGCTCGGTTTGAGTCCCAGTTTACGTTTGCCAGCATATAGGGTTAATGACACCCCTTTGGGCAACGCGACAAGGTGAGACAACACTTCCTCTTTCGATTTGGCTTTGGCCGCGGGGATATTGATGATCTTGTTGCCTTTGCCTTTACCAAGCTGCGGCAAATCCTTGATCGGGAACATCAACATGCGCCCTTGGTTAGTAATCGCAAGGATGTCATCATTATCCAGATCCAGCACCGCCGATGGCGTCATCACTTCGGCATTTTCTGGTAAGGTGACGAGCGCTTTACCGCTGCGGTTTTTCGACAGCAGATCGCTGCCTTTACACACAAAGCCGTAACCGGCATCTGAGCCCACCAGCCACAGTTGATCCTCTTCTCCCATCACCAGTTGACGAATACTGCTACCCGGCGTGATGTTGAGTCGACCAGTAATTGGCTCTCCTTGCCCGCGCGCGGACGGTAAGGTGTGTGATTCGAGTGAATAGCTGCGCCCATCCGAGCCAAACAGCACCACTTGCTGGTTACTCTTACCGCATGCATGAGCAAGATAGCTATCGCCCGCTTTGTAGCTTAGCCCTTCGCAATCGACTTCATGTCCTTTGGCATGACGGATCCAACCTTTTTCCGACAGCACCACAGTGATCGTTTCATTTGGCAGCAAATCACGCTCGGTGAGCGCTTTCGCTTCTTCACGTTCAATAAGCGGAGAGCGGCGATCATCACCGAATTTCTCAGCGTCAGCCTTGATCTCTTTTTTCAACAACGTATTCAAACGGCGCTCTGAGCCAAGTAACTCTTCGAGCTTCTTACGCTCTTTTTCCAGCTCATCCTGCTCACCGCGGATCTTCATCTCTTCGAGCTTCGCTAGGTGACGAAGTTTGGTATCCAGAATCGCGTCAGCTTGAATATCGGTAATGGCAAATCTCGCCATCAATACCGCTTTTGGATCATCTTCGGTACGAATGATCTCAATCACTTCATCGATGTTGAGATACGCTATCAATAAACCTTCTAAGATGTGCAAACGCGCCAGCACTTTATCCAAACGATATTGTAAGCGGCGGCGAACGGTTTCGCGGCGAAACTCAATCCATTCAGCCAGAATTTGCACTAAACCTTTGACCTGAGGACGGTTGTCGAGGCCAATCATATTGAGGTTTACTCGGTAGCTCTTCTCCAAGTCAGTTGACGCAAACAAATGGTTCATCAGTTGTTCACAATCGACACGGTTAGAGCGTGGCACAATCACGATGCGCGTTGGGTTCTCGTGATCCGATTCATCACGTAAATCTTCGACCATCGGCAGCTTTTTAGCGCGCATTTGCCCGGCGATCTGCTCAAGTAGCTTAGCGCCAGATACCTGATGTGGTAGCGCGGTGATGACGATATCAGCGCTCTCTTTATGCCATACCGCGCGCATTTTGATGCTGCCTCGGCCAGTGCGATAGATTTTCTCCAGATCTGACGCTGGTGAGGTAATTTCCGCTTCGGTTGGGTAATCCGGTCCTTTGACGAACTGCATCACGTCAGGCAGCGTTGCCTGTGGATGGTCAATCAGATGAATGGTTGCGTCCGCCACTTCACGCACGTTGTGCGGTGGAATGTCGGTCGCCATCCCCACCGCAATGCCTGTCACACCATTAAGCAAAATGTGCGGCAAACGCGCAGGCAACATTTTCGGCTCTTTCATCGTGCCGTCAAAGTTTGCTTGCCACTCAACCGTGCCTTGGCCCAACTCGCCAAGCAACACATCGGCAAATTTAGACAGTTTCGCTTCGGTATAACGCATGGCGGCGAACGATTTCGGATCGTCCGGCGCACCCCAGTTTCCTTGGCCATCCACTAGCGGATAACGGTAAGAAAATGGCTGTGCCATCAGCACCATCGCTTCGTAACAGGCAGAATCACCGTGCGGGTGATACTTACCCAGCACGTCACCAACCGTACGCGCCGATTTTTTGTATTTTGCAGACGCAGAAAGGCCGAGCTCTGACATCGCATAAATGATGCGACGCTGAACCGGTTTTAAACCATCGCCAATGTATGGCAAGGCACGGTCCATGATCACGTACATCGAGTAGTTGAGATAAGCGTCTTCAGTGAACTTGCGCATTGGCAACTGTTCGACGCCATCGTAGGTAATTTCTGTAGACATCTATTAAACCTCTGCCATATCGCCGTTGTTTTGCAACCAAGAACGACGATCGTCGGCGCGTTTTTTACCCAGCAGCATGTCCATCATTTCCATCGTCGCCTCGGAATCATCGATGGTGAGCTGCACCAGACGACGCGTATTCGGATCCATCGTGGTTTCACGCAATTGCAGCGGGTTCATTTCCCCCAAGCCTTTAAAGCGTTGCACGTTGATCTTGGCTCTCTTTTGACTGAGGCGCTCCAAAATACCCTCTTTTTCTGCATCATCGAGGGCGTAGAACACCTCTTTGCCACAGTCGATACGATACAGCGGCGGCATGGCGACGTAGATATGACCCGCTTCGACCAGAGCGCGGAAATGGCGGGTAAATAGCGCGCACAGCAGTGTGGCGATGTGCAATCCATCGGAGTCCGCATCAGCGAGGATACAGATTTTGCCGTAGCGCAGGCTTTCTAAGTTGTCGCTGTCGGGATCAATGCCTAGCGCGACCGAAATGTCGTGCACTTCCTGTGAAGCCAGCACTTGATCGGCCGAAACTTCCCATGTATTCAAAATCTTACCGCGCAGCGGCATCACCGCTTGGAACTCGCGATCGCGTGCTTGCTTAGCACTGCCGCCTGCCGAGTCCCCTTCGACGAAGAAGATTTCGGTACGGGCTAGGTCTTGTACGGTACAGTCGGTCAGCTTACCGGGTAAAGCGGGGCCTGATGCAATCTTCTTGCGCACCACTTTTTTGCTGGCACGCATGCGGCGGTGGGCGTTGGCAATGCACACTTCAGCCAGTTGCTCAGCGAGCTGCGGCTTTTCGTTAAGCCACAGGCTGAAAGTGTCTTTCACCACACCAGAGACAAACGCAGCGGTTTGACGAGACGATAGACGTTCTTTGGTTTGGCCAGCAAATTGCGGGTCTTGTATCTTCACCGACAAAACGTAGGCACAGCGGTCAAAAACGTCTTCCCCTGTCAGTTTTACCCCACGTGGCAGCAGATTGCGGAACTCGCAGAACTCGCGCATCGCGTCCAATAAACCTTGGCGCAAGCCGTTGACGTGCGTGCCGCCTTGCGCGGTCGGAATGAGGTTAACGTAACTTTCGGTGATCATTTCACCGCCTTCCGGCAGCCAAATGACCGCCCAATCTGCGGCTTCAGTTTCCGCCGAGAAAGCGCCGGTAAACGGCTCCTCGGGCAACAGGGTGTAGCCTTTCACGCCTTCAAACAGGTAGTCTTTCAGCCCGTCTTGATACAGCCACTGATACTCTTGGTTATTCACTTTATCGCTGAAAGTGATTTCTAATCCTGGGCACAGCACCGCTTTAGCACGCAAGTTATTGATAAGGCGTGTGACGGAAAAATTAGCGGAATCAAAGTATTTGGCGTCTGGCCAAAAGTGCACACTGGTACCGCGATTGCGTCGGCCGCACGTGCCCGTGACGGTAAGATCGGAAACTTTGTCACCATGTTCGAACGCAATTTCGTAAACTTGACCATCACGACGTACCGTCACCTCCACCCGTTTGGACAGAGCGTTGACCACGGAGATGCCTACCCCGTGTAGACCACCGGAAAACTGATAGTTTTTATTGGAAAATTTACCGCCAGCGTGCAGCTTACAGAGAATAAGCTCAACGCCCGAGACCTTTTCTTCCGGGTGGATATCGACAGGCATGCCGCGACCATCGTCGATCACTTCCAGTGATTGGTCTGCATGCAAGATGACTTGTACTTTGGAGGCATGTCCGGCCAGCGCTTCGTCGACACTGTTGTCGATCACCTCTTGACCTAAGTGGTTGGGGCGCGTGGTATCCGTATACATCCCTGGTCGGCGACGTACTGGCTCTAGACCATTCAGTACTTCAATGGCACCAGCATTATATTGTTCAGTCATAATACGGAATCGTTCTCAATATTTACCTGTTGTCTGTAGAACTTGCTCATCTTAAACACAGACAACGAAAAAGCTACCCTGTTACTCACAGGTTTGGCCCTGTGTACTACACGGTAGCTGGATTCGGAAAACATAGTCGGAAAGCGACCCGGCTATGTCAAGAAACGGTTGGATATGAGCGGCAAAACTATGAGCCTTCCCCAATCCTGTACAAAGTGAAGGGAGTTATAACTCAAGGAAAGTGATAATTTGCTCAGGATAACGTTCAAAACCAACAAAACTATGATCGCCCCCCTCTTCCACCGTCTGTCGGCTGGCAGAAAATTTGTCCACCGCCTGACGATAATCGAGCACTTCATCTCCGGTCTGTTGCAGCAGCCAGAAATCTTCTGGCGAAGCGATGCGTTTTACCTCAAGAGCTTTAAGCTCGTCAATATGCACGCTTTCAAGTGTATAGCTTTCGTGCGTATAGGGGTTGGTTTGCGGGCCAAGATAATCTACCAGCAGCTCGTAAGGTTTGACGGCCGGATTAACTACCACGACGCGAAAAGCAAATTGATCATTGAGCCAAGTCGACAAATACCCTCCGAGCGAACTGCCGACCAAACCAATTTGGTGCGTTGCGTGATACTGCGTAACCAGGGACAACAAAAAGTCGGCCGCTTGTTTAGGGAAACAGGGCAGTTGCGGTACCACCACTTCGATATCCGGACGATGCGACTGGCAGTATTGCTGCATCAATTGCGCTTTCAATGACAGCGGTGAGCTGTTAAAGCCGTGAATATACAGTAATAAAGAGGGCTTTTTCTCTGCCATATCAATATCCACTCGACGTAAAGTCGGGTAAAAAGCTTCCAGCGCTCAAACGCTGTACTTGGGTCGTGATCTCGCCATCGGCGTGCAACTGCAACTCTCGCCAACCGGGAGAGACATTATCCAAAGCGAAATCATCAGAGTTGGGTTTAAATTGAACACACGTTGATGGCGTGGACATCACGCGGATGCCGCGGTGCATACGATTCATATCCTGATGCACATGGCCACACACTATGCCTTTGACGTTGGGATAGCGATAAACGATCTCCCAAAATACCTCCGCATCTTTCAACGTGTGTTGGTCAAGCCAAGCGCTCCCCACCAGCAGCGGATGGTGATGAAGCAAAATTAAGGTATGTTTGCTTGGGTTGCTGGCCAGTTTTTCTTCCAATAAGATCAGTTGGCTGTCGCTTAAACGACCATGCGGCACGCCAACCACCTGAGAATCCAGCAAGACCATCTGCCAATGCTCGCCCAACGCGACATACTCTGGCGCGGTGATTTGCGCTGAAGGCAGTACACTCGACATATTCGGTTTATAGTCGTGGTTTCCCGGCAACCAGAAACACGGCTTTTGCAGTGGCGCGATGCCCTTTGCAAAATGCTGATAGGAGTGTGCGCTGTGGTCTTGTGAGATATCACCGGTTGCCAGCACATAATCAAACGCCACTTGGCGTTGCATGACCTGCTCGACGACCGCCTGAAAACTCTGAAGCGTTTTGACACTTAATAAACTGCCCTCATCGGTCGCAAACAGATGAGTATCGGTTATTTGCAGCAGCTTTATGCTGCTCGTGTCGCTGGTTGTATGTTGCAAAATGAAAACCTGACTCTGTTATTCTTCTTTAAATGTTATTGGCGCTCGACTGATGCCGCTCTTGAGGCAAAACGTGAGCCACTCACCGAGAAATGCATTGAGCTGATGTTTTTCATCTTTCTGCATTAACTTGTCATTCGGGTAGTCGTATTTCGCTTTAAAACGGGAGTGGTCGCCACTGGAGAGCACCTCAGCGACTCTGGCATCGTGATAAAGCCTGACAGACATCGTTGGCAAAGGAAATACTGGCGCCTCATCACTCTGACATACCTCCACTATCGTGGTGTATTTTGTGACCTCTTTCACTGTCAGTTGATAAACCATATTGGCCACTTGGTAACAGCGCACCTCGCCTACCTCTGCTTGAAAAGGCAACAGCGCGTTCAATTTGGCATAATTGGTCTCGTAGGTTCTCATTAACCCTGCCAAATCAACGTAATACGGCTTTTTAACTGCGACCTGCACCATCAACCCTTCTCCAACCACTGCGACTTTACCTGCAAGTGATTTAACTCCAACCATTGCAAAGCGATAATTGAGGCACCGTTCTCGATTTTACCTTCTCTTACTAAATCATACGCTTGCGAGCGGCTCATCACGTGAACACGAATATCCTCATCTTCATAGTCTAAACCATGAATGCCAGATGCTTGAGACGCATCAACTTCACCAATGAATACATCCAGTTTTTCAGAACATCCGCCCGCAGAAGGGTAGTAAGAGACAATCGCGTGGATATTTTTGACCGAAATCCCCGCTTCTTCTTCCGCCTCTCGACGTACCACCTGCTCAGCCGATTCGTCGCGATCGATCATGCCTGCGACGATTTCCATCTGCCACGGATGGTTGTGCTCTAAGGCGCCGACACGGATCTGCTCAATCAATACCACTTCATCGCGCACAGGATCATAAGGCAGCATTGCAGCAGCATGACCACGTTCAAACATTTCGCGTTCGATCACATTACTCCAGCCGCCAGCAAACAATTTGTGGCGAAATCGGTATTTCACCATTTTGAAGAAGCCTTTAAATAAGGTCTCTTTGGCCAGCACGTCTACATCGTTGGAAGTAAAAACACCGGGTTTATTGTCATACTGTTGCATCGGACACCTCACTGAGTGAATCTTGTAGTTTACTCACTGTTTAAACATGACTCAAAGGACTTGGCTCAACTTTTTATATAATTGTTCTAAAATTTTTTAGTAGCGACAACTTTTTTATTATACAAGTGGACAATTATTTAGAAAAAATGCAGAATTTAGGATAAATATCCAGCAACTTAGGTTAGACTCTTGGGAATTAATCAAACTATAAACGGCAGGAATGAAAAAATGAAAAAACTGCTTCCACTGCTTATTGGTGCAGTACTCGGCGGCCTCAACACATCGGCTTGGGCTGATTCTCTTGCGGAGATTTACGATCTCTCCAAACAAAACGATCCACAACTGCTGAGTGTCAAAGCAAAACGTGATGCTGCTTTTGAAGCGATCACGTCAAGTCGCAGCAGCTTGTTGCCACAAATTAATTTGACTGCTGGGTATAACCTGACCCGTGGGGATACCGATTTAGACGCGGGCGGTTCACGTGATAATGACCAAAATGCGCTCTCCGCAGGCATCAGTTTTTCTCAGGAACTCTACAAGCGTTCCTCTTGGATTACGCTAGACAACGCAGAGAAAACTGCTCGTCAAGCGGATGCCTCTTACGCGGCAACACAACAAGCTTTGATCCTGCGTGTCGCACAAGCGTATTTTGCGGTTCTTAAAGCGCAAGATAACTTGGATTTTGTCCGCGCAGAAAAAGCCGCCGTTGCGCGTCAGCTTGAACAAACAAAACAGCGTTTTGAAGTGGGCCTGTCCGCAATTACCGACGTACACGACGCGCAAGCGCAGTACGATGGCGTGTTGGCTGATGAAGTGTTGGCCGAAAACAGCCTAACCAACAGCTACGAAGCGCTGCGTGAGATCACAGGACAAGAGCACAAAAACCTGAATGTGCTGGACACCAAACGTTTCACTGCTAGCCGCTCGAGCACTCCTGCAGAAGCGTTGATCGAAGAGGCGCAAGAGAAAAACCTCAGCTTGCTGTCAGCACGTATTGCCACTGACATCGCCAAAGAGAACATCTCTCTGGCCAGCTCTGGTCATCTGCCTTCTCTCACGCTCGATGGTGGCTACAACTACGCCGATATTGGTAGCAGTGAAAATTCTGACGGCACAACCAACAACTTTAATATTGGCCTTAACCTGAATGTGCCACTGTACACTGGCGGTAATATCACCTCACAAACCAAACAAGCTGAGTTCAACTACGTAGCAACCAGCCAAGATTTGGAAGCCACTTACCGTGGTGTAGTCAAAGAAGTGCGCGCACAGAAGAATAACATCAATGCTTCAATCGGTGCGCTACGCGCTTATGAGCAATCCGTTGTCTCAGCGAAGTCAGCTCTGGAAGCAACCGAAGCGGGCTTTGATGTGGGTACTCGTACCATCGTTGACGTGTTAGACGCCACTCGCCGTCTCTACGATGCCAACAAAAACCTCTCTGATGCTCGTTACAACTACATTCTGAGCGTACTTCAATTGCGCCAAGCCATAGGAACCCTGAGTGAACAGGATATTCTCGATGTGGATGCGGGTTTGATTGCGAAAAAATAATCGCCCATGGTGAGCCAGTGTCTCTACTGGCTTGCTTAACGAAAGTGCGAAATAAAAGAAAGTGCGAAATAAAAAGGGTTACCTCACCAGTAACCCTTTTTTTGATCTTCATCTTGGCGGGTGATTAACCTTTGCCGCCTTTGATCGCATCGATGATCTCTGTGGTGGAGCAGCCATCTTCGAAGTTGAGTACCTTCACTTCGCCGCCCGCGGCAATCACTTCTGCGCCACCGGCAATCTCTTCGGGTTTGTAATCGCCACCTTTAACTAACAGATCCGGCAATATCGCGGTAATCAAACGCTGCGGCGTATCTTCGCTAAAAGGCACCACCCAATCGACTGCGCCCAATCCGGCCAAGACCGCCATACGGCGATCGGTTGGGTTGACCGGACGACCCGACCCTTTGAGGCGTTTCACCGATTCATCGGTATTCACAGCCACAATTAAGCGATTGCCCAGTTTGGCGGCATTGTTGAGGTAGGAAACATGACCCGCATGCAAAATGTCGAAACAGCCGTTAGTCATCACCACTTTTTCGCCTTTAGCTTGCGCTGCTTTGACGGCATCGATCAGTGCTGCTTCGGTAATCACGCCAAAATCGGTATCACGGCTGCCATGAATCGCTTCGGCCAGCTCGATGGTAGATAAGGTCGAAGTGCCCAGTTTGCCGACAACCACTCCTGCGGCGGCATTCGCTAGGGCACACGCCTCTTCCAGAGGTTTACCTGCCGCAACCGAAGCAGCAAGAACGGAGATTACCGTATCCCCAGCCCCTGTCACGTCGTACACTTCTTTGGCTTGTGTTGGCAGATGGAATGGCTTTTGCCCCTGACGCACTAACGTCATGCCGTGTTCACTGCGAGTTACCAACAGCGCAGAGAAATCAAACTTCTCAATCAACGCCAGTGCTTTGGCCACCAAATCCTCTTCGGAGGTGACTTTGCCGACCACCGCTTCAAACTCCGACATATTCGGTGTCAGCAGAGTAGCGCCGCGATACGGTTCAAAGTTAGTGCCTTTAGGATCGATAAATACCGGCACATTGGCGGCGCGCGCTTTGGCGATCAACGCTTCAACGTGCTCTAACGCGCCTTTATCGTAGTCAGAGAGAATCACGGCCTGCACCTGTGGCAAAGTGCGCTCCATGCGCGAGAGGATCAACTCTTGATCGACATTGGCAAACTTGTCTTCAAAGTCGAGGCGGATCAATTGCTGGCCACGGCTCATTACGCGCAGTTTGGTGATGGTTGGGTAGTCAGGAAGAGAGACAAAATCGCACTTCACCTTGAGTGAACTGAGGGTTTCCTTCAGCACTCTGGCAGGCTCGTCCTCACCCGTCAGACCAACGATGTGCGCAAGGCCACCCAGTGAGGCGATGTTCATGGCCACGTTTGCCGCGCCGCCCGGACGCTCTTCGTTGTTGTCGACCTTGACTACAGGCACTGGCGCTTCTGGGGAAATGCGGTTAACAGGTCCATACCAGTAGCGGTCTAACATCACGTCGCCGATGATCAAAACGCCTGCATTGCTGTAATCAGGTAGGATAGGTTTCATTGTCGATCTCCAAATTTTTTGCTGCGCAGAGTTTAGCACAGCCCTTTTGCGGGCTAAATAGTTGAAGGTGCTAGCTCAGCAACGCGTGCCAAGCATCCATTACTACCTGTCGCTCTGCGGTAAATTTATCTAAAGCCACATCCGCATCCAGATTAAGCAAATTGCGTTTATGGATCTCATCACGCATGCGCGTGTAGGCTTGCGTTAGCGCCAGCGCCTGTGATTCGTTCATTACGCCTTGTGCAATCGAGGTTTCAAAGATTCGCACGTTATCACTCCAGCGCGTCATTTTCGGCTTACTCGCGCTGAAATTGAGTACCAAGTACTGAGCTAAGAACTCGATATCGGTGATCCCGCCCTGATCTTGTTTGAGCATAAAGCGATCGGCTTTCTTACCACCCAGGTGTTCGCGCATTTTTACTCGCATCTCCACCACTTCTTTTTTCAGTTGGCTTTCATCTCGCGGCAACGCCAGTACCTCGTGGCGAACACGGGCAAACTCGCCTGCGAGCTCGTCATCACCATAAATCATACGGGCGCGAACCAACGCCTGATGCTCCCAAGTCCACGCTTCTTGGCGCTGGTATTCATCAAACGCATCCACTGGGCACACCAGCAAACCCGATGCACCGGACGGGCGCAGGCGCGTGTCCACTTCATACAAAATGCCCGACGCAGTACGAGTCGAGAAAATGTGGATAATGCGCTGCGCCAGACGCAAGTAAAATTGGCGTCCATCGATCTCCTTTTTGCCATCGGTATAGACATTGGTTGGGCAGTCATGGAGGAAAACCACGTCCAGATCGGAGTTGTACCCCAACTCCCAGCCCCCCACTTTGCCATAGCCGACCACCGCAAAACCTTTGCCATCTCTCTCTTTCAAATGGGTTGGTTCACCATATTTTTCCGCCACTTGTTGCCAAGCTTGATGGACAACGGCTTCAACAATCGCTTCGGCCAAATAGGTTAAGTGATCGCTCACTTTCATTACCGGCAATACACCTGCGATGTCGGCCGCTGCAATGCGTAAAATGCAGATCTGTTTAAACTGGCGCAGCGCTTCCATTTGCTGCTCCATATCCTCTTCGGGAATACGGGCGAGGAAATCACGCAGCTCGGTGCGATAGGATTCCAGAGGAATGGGGTTATACAGCTGCTGCGGGTCGATAAGCTCGTCGAGCAAGATAGGATAACGCGCTAACTGCTGTGAAATCATCGGGCTGGCGGTGCACAAGCGCACCAACTGCGTTAACGCAGCTGGGTGCTCGTCCAGCAGTTCCAGATACGTGGTGCGGGTGACGATGCTGTGCAATAAGAAAAACACCCGCGGTAAACCAAATTGCGCTTCAGGATGAGCAAAAGCCGCGCTAAACACTTTCGGCATCAAGTGATTGAGCACATCGCGTCCACGCGGTCCTAAGGTCTTTTTCGCCAGATCGGCTTTAAATTGAATCACTTGCTGGGCAACGGTGGCGGGGTCGGCAAGGGAGAGATCGCTTTGCAGAATCTGTTCAATCACTTCTGGGTTGTGAGCCATGTCCCATAGCTCGCTGAAGTGGTGCGCTACCGGACTCACTTCCTCTTCATCATCACCGATCAAGGTTTCAAACACTTGATGCACCGCCGCCATGTGGTGATTGACCTCTAGCAATAAACTTGGCCAACTGGTATACCCCATCGCCGTAGCAAGAGCCAGTTGCTCCAATTCACTTTCTGGCAAGGTTTGCGTCTGTTTGTCGGCCATGGCTTGCAGTAAGTTTTCCAAACGGCGCAAAAACTGATAGGCCAGCGTCAGGCTGCTGACCTCTTCTTGAGTCAGCAGTTGCAGTTGGGCAACCGCTTCCAGTGTGGTCAAGAGCCCACGCTTGCGTAAACTGGGTTCGCGCCCGCCGCGGATCAATTGAAAGACCTGAGCGATAAATTCGATTTCGCGGATGCCGCCAGCACCGAGCTTGATGTTGTTGGTCAAACCCCGGCGGCGCACTTCGCTGCTGATCATCGACTTCATCCGCCGCAGCGATTGAATCGCGCTGAAATCAATGTAACGGCGGAAGACAAAAGGACGCAGCATCTGGCGCAGCTCTTGATACTGCGGGTACATCTCCCGTCCCATCACGCGCGCTTTGATCATCGCGTAGCGTTCCCAATCACGCCCTTGTTCTTGGTAGTAATCTTCCAATGCAGCAAAACTCATCACCAGTGGGCCACTCTCACCAAAGGGGCGTAAACGCATGTCCACCCGATAACAAAAGCCATCAAAGGTTTGTTGATCGAGCGCTTTGATGATCCGCTGGCCAAGGCGGGTAAAAAACTGCGCGTTGGCAATGCTACGCCGTGCGCCTTGGGTCTCTCCGTTTTCCGGATAAGTGAAAATCAGATCGATATCGGATGAAAAATTGAGCTCGCCTCCGCCCAGTTTCCCCATGCCGATGATCAACATCGGCTGCGCTTCACCCGCCGCATTGGTCGGCGTTCCCCACTCTTGGCAGCACAAAGCGTATTGCCACTGGTAAGTCTCAAAAATCATCGCCTCGGCCAGTTGGGAAAGATGGCTCAGTGACGCTTGCAAACTCCAACTTTGGCTGAAGTCTTTCCAAGCGATGTAAACCATCTCACGATTACGAAACTGACGCAGTACGCGCTGTCCGGTTGCTTCGTCACGACACTCCGCCAGCTGTGCCGCCAATTGAGCGCGGTAAGATTCCTGACGGCTCACATCCGCCAACATCGTCGGCAGTTGCTTGGCAAGCACACTATCGCGCTGCAGCGCCTCGACGATAAAAGGGCTGAGTCCTGCGACATAGCGATAGTGTTCAGTAAACTCCGCCGACCAATGCTCGAGGTAGCCCGCTTGTTGGGCGCTTTGCATCGCCCGTTCTGCGACAGGCTGTAATGACGAAGGCAAGTGCATGATTCTTCCTTGTAATGTTTTACTTTGTGCTATTTATATCAGAGTTGCAGCCATAAAAAACGCCCACATCGACAATGTGGGCGTTCTCTCTTTTTTCTCGGCTTTTTTCTCAGCTTTTTCTCGGTGTGTTAGACGCGGAATAACTTGATCTTTTTATCCAGCTCTTCGGCATTGTTTTGCATGATTTCCGAGGTCTCAAGGAGTTCACTCACCACCACCACCGAGGCTTCCACCAGTTCCCGTACATTGGTGAGGTTCTGATCCATCTCGGCCGCGACGCTACTTTGCTGACCTGCTGCGGTGGCAATATGCAGATTCATCTCATTAATTTGGGTGACTTGACCCACGATGCCGTCAAGCTCGTGACCCGCATTAGAAACCAACTCGACCCCTTCAGCCGCCTCAACCACACTTTTTTCCATCAACTCAACCGCCGAAGTCGCACTGCTTTGCAACTGCGAGATCATATCTTGAATCTCTACCGTCGCTTGCTGAGTCCGCTGCGCTAGGTTACGTACTTCGTCAGCAACCACTGCAAACCCGCGCCCAGCCTCACCAGCACGCGCCGCTTCAATCGCCGCGTTCAATGCCAGCAGGTTGGTTTGCTCAGAAATGCCTTGAATGGTGCCAACAACACTGCCAATCGCATCCACACGCTCTTCAACTTGGTTCACCGCTTGCGCCGACGCCGAAATATCGGAGGAAAGTTGGCTCATCTTATTCACGGTGCCTTTGAGGAATTGCTGGCCTTTTTTCGCCTGCTCTGACGCCAGTTCAGTCAGTGAAGAGGCATTATGCGCATGCTCGGCCACCGTCTGTACCGTAGACGTCATCTCACTCATTGCCGTGGCCAGTTGGTCAATTTCATTGAACTCTTCTTGGGCAGACTCTTTGGTCTCCGACATACTCAGCGTCATCACTTCGGTCAGCCCTGCAAGCTCATCGGAGGCGTTGATCTGGGTTTGGATCACATCGTGTAACTGTTTACGGGCCTTCTCCAGCTCACGCGCCACGTCACCGTATTCATCTTTACACTCCATACCGAAGGGAACGGAGAGGTTCTTCTGCGCCATGAGCTTAATGGCATCATTGAGGTAACGAGTCTGACGCAGCATCACACTCGCTGCCGCCATCAATAGAACAATAAACAACACAATCAACAGTGCGGTTTGCCAAGCAACTTGCACTAAATAAGCATCATAATGATGTTGCGCAAGCTGCTCATTCTGCGTTGCTGCCAACAAGGCTTGATAAAAAGTACTCGCATCCCACAGCTGTTTCCCCACGATTAAGATCGTACTGAACACCATCAGCATGACCATCTTGGGAACCAGGCGAATGTCTGAAATCACCCTTTCCCAGGGTTTAAACGCCAGCTTTTCCATTGTCAGTTCTCCACCAAGTCTTTTATAGTCCTATTTCGAAGCGTGTTGCCCGAGCAACCAAATGCGCTGACTCTCAAAAACTTGAGCCAATCTATTTATTTCGAGCCCCGTATGAATAGCAATGATATCAAAGACAGCACCAAACCTATGAGTCTGTTATCACTAATCTTGTCTTTTATGGCGCTATTTGTGATCTCTGGCTTGTTGTTCTTTCCAATCGATAAAGAAACTCGCCAAATCCTTATCGGACTGGATTTCATAATCTGTAGCATTTTCCTGCTACAACTGAGCGTAGATTTGATCCGCGCCACAGACAAGCGCAATTTTATGAAAACTCACTGGATCGATTTTCTCGCCAGCATCCCATTAGTTGAGCCACTGCGCTTTGCCAGGCTGTTTCACATTCTGCGCGTCATTTTGGTGCTGCGCTCATCCCACTCCGTTTTTAAGCAACTGAAAAATAATCGTAAAGAGACGACGTTAGCTTCTATTTTACTCTTGATGGTGGTGCTGGTGATGCTCGGCTCGGGTCTGGTGCTTTTTATGGAAGGCAAGGAGGAAGGGGCGAATATTCAGACGGGCATTGATGCGTTGTGGTGGGCGTTTGTCACCATCTCCACCGTCGGATATGGCGATCATTACCCAGTGACTGATGGGGGAAAGATCGTCGCAGTGATTGTAATCCTCTGCGGTGTAGGGCTGTTTGGCATGATCTCCGGCCTTATCACCTCGCTACTCACCAGCCCGACCCACCAGCAAACTTCCCGCTCTATAAATAAAGAGAAGATGCTAGAGACGATGTTGCAGCGCCAAGAAGAGATCCTCAATAGGCTTGAGCGTCTGGAACAGCAGATAAAAAAATAGGGCAAATGCCCTATTTTCTTAAACAACCCAGTTAGCGTCGCCAGTAAGGTTCTGCTTCAATGCCGATGGCGCGCGTTTGATCCATCGCGTGCAAGATGGAGCGTTCCTGACGCAGCAACCAGCGCTCTAATTGCTCGCGCTCTTCCGCTTCCAGCTTCTCACACAAAGGATGCAAGTGGCGCAGCATGAGGAGATCATCAATACCGTGGATCAGATCGGCCCAAGGCATACGAAAACCGTTACGCTCTTCGGCATCGTAAAGGCTGGCAAAGCCAACCCCAGTGTAAAGATTGCGCGCTAAGCGATAGCGTTGATCAATATACGCCTGCGCCGACATCTCTTGCTCGGCGGGAAACGCTTCCATCAACTCGGCCCAAGTTCTGTCCAACTGCGTTACGGAAAACTCTTTGACCGAACTTGCCATCTGCTCACGCGCTTTGTCATCCAAAAACGGCTGCCAGCCACGAGTTAGAATCCAGCGGCTCAAATCAAGCAACAAGCCGGTGTAACGCGCACTGGTTAATAGACGCAGCATCTCTTCACGATCCGGCAGGTTGTCAAGTTGCTGAGTGAGCTCAGCGACGAGAAATTTACGTGCGTCCAGCTTGCGCAGCACATGACCTTTGTCTTCCAGAAGTTCGGTTAAATGCGCATGCTCGCCCAACCACGCCAGCTCTTCTTCCAACCATTTCAGCTCTTGGCGCAAAATGGCGCTGGCGCGGCGCGGCACAACCCCGCCAAAAATGGTTAACGTTTGCCGAATAAAGCTGATGGCATGATTGATTTCGCGCAGAGCCTCCACTGATTCGCGCTCAACGTAAATCTGTTCGTGGTAGTGCCAGTGCGACAGCGCATGCTCCAGTGAATTGATCAGACAATACTCAACGTTATCGAGCTTGCCTGTATCGACCAAACTGAGCGATTTCACCTCATCGCCTTGATAACCTTGCGCGAGGCGATAGCCTTTGGCTGCTTTACTTAAGTTACCAAGACGCATACCACCCGATTCAGACAGCAAACGAGCCAAGGTAAACAGTGCGTCGGTCTGACCAGATTTGAGCTCCAGTTCCACTTCACAAATCGTGTCTTCTTTGTCCTGTGCGTTGACCAACCCTTGGTCAAACGCCACTTCGATTTGGCTACCATCCGGCATACCAATTAGCCACTGTTCACGGCTAAAGTTGGTGGAAAAAAGCGGCATCAATTCGGCTTGCAAGGTTTCAATCTCTTTGCCTTGCGGCCAGATATCAAGTGGATGCAGTGAGAGGTCGGGGATATTGCAGTTATGTTCTGCGTTGTATTCGGGACGTTGGTGTAAGCCTGCAACGACGCGTCCGGCTGTTTTGACAGTCTGAACAAAAACGTCATCGAAACGGCGTATCCTTAAGCCTGTATCGTGTTGACGAAGCCAGTTGTCTGGGGTGTCAAAGTAGGTGTTACCCAGATCTCGACAACTGTGCTGAAGTACTTTGGTTTCGGCGATTTTTTCTCGCAAAGTTTCTGAAAATTCAGGAGAAACAAAAAACTTCAGTTCTATCTCGGTTTCCATAGTTATACCTTTCAAAGCAGACTGGAACAGGATATTGCCTAAATTCTTATGGGGCAAGAAAGAAATATCGCACTAGAGATGATCTAAAACAGTTTTAATGCTGGATTGAATGCGTTAACATGCGCGCCTTTATAGCCATCGCTCAACATTTCACCATGAAATGGTGTATGTTCTTTTAAGGTTATAGTTATTAGGTTGAATGACCATGCCAGTAAATACAATTATGGGGTTATTTGCAAAGTCCCCTATAAAGCCTTTGCAGCGTCACGTGGTTTGTGTCAACGAGTGTTGCTCACACCTAATCAAGTTCTTTGAAGTCTGTTCAGAGGGCGATTGGGAAAAAGCAGCGGAAATTCGCGCACAAATCTCTCATCTTGAGAAAGAAGCGGACGTCCTGAAACGAGAAATTCGTCTCAAACTTCCTCGCGGTTTGTTCTTACCGGTCGATCGTACCGACATGCTGGAGCTCCTCACTCAGCAAGACAAACTGGCCAATCTGGCAAAGGACATCGCAGGTCGCGCCTATGGTCGCAAACTGGTGATTCCTGAAGCACTCCAATCCAATTTCATCGCTTACGTTCAACGTTGTCTTGATGCCGCTAACCAGGCTCAAAACGTCATCAACGAGCTTGATGAACTCCTCGAAACCGGATTTAAAGGCCGTGAAGTGACTCTGGTCGCTGAGATGATCCATCAGCTGGATGTTATCGAAGACGATACCGACGCGATGCAAATCACTCTACGTCAGCAGCTGATGGCCATTGAATCGGAGATGAACCCTATCGATGTCATGTTCCTATACAAGATTTTCGAATGGGTTGGCGGTATTGCAGACCAGGCTCAGCGCGTAGGCGCACGTCTGGAATTGATGCTATCTCGATCTTAAAACATTAAGTAAACGAAAAATAACAAAGAGCATAGTCAAACCTGTTTTGGTCATCACAGCAAAAGGCCGAAACAGGACAAACGCATGTTTGATTTTGCTCCGCTTGTTATAAATCAACTAGGTATTACGATGGATATCCTTGCGAACTACGGCACGGTCCTGATTCTTGTTGCAGCGGCTTTCGGATTTATGATGGCGATTGGTATTGGTGCAAATGACGTTGCCAACGCCATGGGCACCTCAGTCGGCTCGAAAGCACTTACCGTAAAACAAGCCATCATCATTGCGATGATATTTGAATTTGCGGGCGCATACCTTGCAGGCGGTGAAGTAACCGACACTATCCGTAAAGGTGTAATCGAAACGTCTCTTTTTGCCGACAAGCCCGACATTCTGGTTTTTGGCATGATGTCCGCTCTTTTGGCGGCGGGTAGCTGGCTGTTGCTGGCGTCTTACATGGGTTGGCCTGTTTCTACCACCCACTCGATTATTGGTGCCATCATTGGTTTTGCCTGTGTTTCTGTAGGCACCGAAGCGGTTGACTGGAGCAGTGTCAAAGGCATTGTCGGCAGTTGGATCATCACTCCGCTTATCTCAGGCTTTTTTGCTTATCTTATCTTCGTCAGCGCGCAGCGTCTGATCTTCGATACCGAAAAACCTCTGCTAAACGCGAAGCGCTTCGTTCCGGTTTACATGTTCATCACCACCATGGTGATCGCGCTGGTAACCATCAAAAAAGGCCTCAAGCACGTGGGTTTGCACCTTAGCAGCTCTGAAGCGTGGATGGCCTCGGTCGCCGTTTCTGCCCTCGTAATGGTCTGCGGTTACCTTTATATCCAGAAGAAATTTGCCAACCGTGAAGATGACCACAGCTTTGCTGGCGTAGAGAGCATTTTCAGCGTCTTGATGGTGATTACCGCCTGTGCCATGGCGTTTGCTCACGGCTCAAACGATGTAGCCAACGCGATTGGTCCTCTTTCTGCGGTCGTGTCTACCGTTGAGCACATGGGTCAAATCACGGCGAAAAGCCAGATTGCTTGGTGGATCCTACCTCTCGGCGGTTTTGGTATCGTGGTCGGCTTGGCAACCCTTGGTCACAAAGTAATGGCTACTGTCGGAACAGGAATTACTGAGCTCACGCCAAGTCGTGGCTTTGCCGCGCAGCTAGCAACCGCATCAACAGTTGTACTGGCATCAGGCACTGGCTTGCCAATTTCAACCACTCAAACCCTTGTCGGTGCTGTACTAGGTGTCGGTTTCGCACGTGGTATCGCTGCACTTAACCTTGGCGTTGTACGCAATATCGTCGCTTCTTGGGTGGTCACACTGCCTGCGGGCGCCCTGTTGGCGGTCGTCTTCTTCTATGTGATGCAAGCGGCTTTTAGCTAACACAAAGCGTCAGAAATATGTAAAGCAAGGACAGATTTTGTAAGCACCTTGTCATATTTGACTCAAACGCACATTAAGGGAGGCTTTGCCTCCCTTCTTTGTTGCATGAGTTTGGGAAACTTTTTACTATTCGTCCATCGGGGCATTTATCGCCGACTCTAAAGAAATCGTTAAGGGATTTATTGTGAAAAAACTCATCGTTACGGTTTTGCTGACTGTCTTTTCTGTGCCGTCACTTTTCGCACAAGACCGCTACATTGCAGATGAACTGTTTACCTATATGCACTCAGGACCAAACAACACTTTCCGCATCATCGGAAGTATTGATGCAGGCAGTAAAGTACAACTGCTGCAAAGCAACAGCGAGACAGGCTACAGCGAAGTGGTTGATGAACGCGGCCGTAAAGGCTGGGTTCAAACGAAATTTATCACTCGCCAAGAAAGCATGGCGATTCGCCTTCCGCGTCTGGAAAAAGAACTTAAAGATGTGAAAGCACAACTGGCCAACGCGCGCCAAAGTGCCGACACCGAGAAAGCGGGCTTGGTCGATTCACTGGAAAACCGTAATCAACAAATTTCCGAACTGGAGATGAAGTATGGCGAAATCAGCGAGCAGCTCACCGCTGTTCAAACGGAAAATCGCCAACTGCGCGCCAAACTGGATACCCAGAAAGACGATCTGCTATTGAAATACTTTATGTATGGCGGCGGTGTCGCGGGTGGTGGTTTGTTATTTGGCTTGATCTTGCCTCACTTGATCCCACGCCGTAAGAAGTCCCCGTCAGGCTGGACATAATGCGAAACGTTCAGGCCGCGATTGCGGCCTGATTTTTATCTTTCTCTACGCTCATCCCTTCCACTCATACAGAGCCGGAATGGCGATCTTCTCACCGTCAAACTCCACCACAATCGACTGAGGTAAAATTTCGACCAGCTTGACTTGCTGCTCAATCCAATCGCCTTGGCGATACTCTGTACCATTGATCTTCAACCAGCGTCGTTGGCTGTCATTGGAGTAAATATGCGATTGCAGATTCAGCGCCGGTAAACGCCCGCGCCAGCGTGCCGCTTCCATTTCCAGCGAATGCACTTCCCCTTGTGTTGTCAGGCTGAGTTCGGGTGATGGCGATGCCAACGCACTTTCCACTTTCATCGCCAATTCTGGTGAAAAACCTGAGAGATCTAAGTTATCGAGTAAGTCTTGCGCCTTATCCACGCTCGGTTGCGCGGGTGAAGAGGCATTTTGCGTGAGCAGTATAGGCGTAGGTTTGGCTTCTACCAGCGACGCCTGCGGAAAAGTTCTGGGTAACGGTGATAGATAACCGAACGGCGGATAGCTCACGCGTTGCGCCACCTTCTCTTGTTCGTCTAACTCAGCCCCTTGCTGTAAACTCGGCGCGCTCAATTGAACTAACTGCTGCAAACGCGACAAGGTATTCGGCCCGGCGATGCCATCGACACCAATCCCCTGCCACTGTTGGAACCATTCCACACGGCGTTGCAGCGCGCTATCAAAGTGCTCACCGCCTAGCGGATCATCATTGAGCGCTTTCGCCAGTAGCTGGTCCAATTGCGCAATCGCTTCGCCGCTCATGTTGAGCTTTAAGGTGTCACGCAGCGGCGCACGCCAAATAGCCATCGTTTCTCCGCGCCACAAAGTGAGCAATTCGCTCACTGGTACTCGCAGGCGCGCATCGCCATTGAGCACCTCCGCCCACTCATGCTGCACGCGCCAAAGCACCACATACCCACGCTGATTCTGCTGCTGTAGCGTTAACACCACTGGACGGTTGGCCTGCACTATCTCCTGCCAATTACTCTGCAAGCGAGCACAACGAAATACCGACAATGGTGCATTAAGACACAAGCTGTCTTGCTCACTCGCCTGATATCCCCACACTTGATACAGCTCACTTAGCGCCTGCTGCGGATCTTGCCGAACCATTAGCAAATCGACGATATCCTCTGACGGCGCTTGTTCAATCACGAGAGCGCTGCTTGGTGCATCGGGCTCAACATCGCTAGCCACTGCGGCTTGATTTGGGCTTAGCTGCGTGGTGTACCAGTAACCACCGCTTGCCAGCAGCGCGATGACGCTCAGCGCCACGGCACTTTTTGCCCATCTTGTTGTGGAGCGGCCTATTTGTGGCTGCTGATAGATTTGCGCCTGAAACTGCATCACCTCTTCACACGCTTTATGCACATTGGTTTTGGACACCAGCAGCGTACTTTGGTAGAAACTCAATTGCAGCGCTTTATCGCAAATCAAGTTAATCAAACGCGGAATACCGTGACTGTATTTGGCAATCAACGTGGTCGAACTGCGGTCAAACAGTTGCTTGTCACCTCCGGCGGTATGCAGACGAAAAGCGATGTAGTCGGCCGTCTCTCGCTCATCCAAGGGTAACAAATGGTAGCGGCCCGTAATGCGCTGAGCTAATTGACGCAGTTGGGTGGTTTGCAGCAGTTTTTGCAGCTCAGGCTGACCGACCAGCAACACTTTGAGCAGCTTACTGCTCTCGGTTTCTAAGTTAGTGAGCAGGCGCAGTTGTTCCAATACCTCCGCCGCGAGGTGCTGCGCTTCATCGATCACTAGCAGTGTTTGCCTTCCCATCTGGTGATTTCGCAATAAAAACTGATGGATGATCTGATGGAGTTGCTTGAGGCTCGCCTGCTGCGGGTAGCTGAGATTGAACTCATCACAGATTGCTTCGAGCAGTTCCAAGCTGGAGAAGGTCGGATTGAGTAGCAGCGCGGCGCATTTATTTTCACCTAAGTTCGCCAACATCGATTTGGCCACGGTGGTTTTGCCTGTCCCCACTTCGCCAGTCAGCATGGCAAAACCACCACCGTCGCCCAGTCCTGCCTGTAAATGGGTGATGGCTTCACGATGACGTTGACTCAAATAGAGATAACGCGAGTTCGGCACAATCGAAAATGGCAACTCGGAAAAGCCAAAAAAGTCCTTATACATACACAATCCAAACGCAACGGGCTCATTTCAATAGGGAGCAAAGTACCATTGCTTGCTACAATGTCCAGTCAGATCAGCAATTATTCGAGGTCACACGTGGAAGTTTACTTAGTCGGTGGCGCAGTCCGAGACCGATTACTGCAAATCCCGGTTTACGATAACGATTGGGTCGTGGTCGGCGCAACCGCCGAAGCGATGCTCAGTGCCGGTTACACCGCCGTTGGCAGCGATTTTCCGGTATTTCTGCACCCCAAAACCAAACAGGAATATGCCCTCGCGCGTACTGAACGAAAAACCTCGGCCGGTTATAAAGGCTTTGAGTGCTTTTTCTCGCCAGAGGTGACCTTGGAAGAAGATCTCCTGCGTCGTGACCTGACGATCAATGCTATGGCGATGGATGCGCAAGGCCAGATCATCGACCCTTATGGCGGACAGCAAGATCTCGCCGATAAACTATTAAGGCATGTCTCCAGCGCATTTACCGAAGATCCGCTGCGCGTTCTGCGCGTGGCACGCTTTGCCGCCAAACTCGCGCCGCAGGGTTTTCGTGTCGCCGAGGAGACGATGGCGCTCATGAAAAACATCGTAGAATCCGGTGAGCTGCAAGCCTTAACTGCCGAACGAGTTTGGCAGGAGTGGTTCAAGTCGCTCAATAGCGACGCGCCGCAAGTTTTTCTGCAAGTACTGCGAGAGTGCGGCGCCTTGGCGGTCGTGCTGCCAGAAATCGACGCGCTTTTTGGCGTGCCTCAGCCAGAAAAGTGGCACCCGGAAATTGATACGGGCATTCATACCTTACAGGTCGCTGAGCAAGCCGCCAGGCGCAGCCCATCGCCTGTGGTCCGTTTCGCCGCGCAAGTGCACGATTTAGGCAAAGGCGTGACTCCCAAAGAGGAGTGGCCAAGCCATAAGCTGCACTGCCACACCGGACAAAAACTGATCCAACGCCTTTGTGAAAGAGTGCGCATTCCCAATGAGTTTCGCGATTTGGCGCTGTTAGTCTGTCAGCAACACTCTAACATTCACCGCGCCGCTGAACTTAAACCAGCAACCATCATCAAGATCCTCAATGGTTTTGATGTGTGGCGCAAGGCGGAGCGATTAAAGGAAATCCTATTGTGCTGCGAGGCGGATCATGCCGGTAGAAAAGGGCTGGAGAACGAACCTTATCCGCAGTCAGAACTCATGATGCGTGCATACCAAGCCGCGTTATCCGTTGAGGTGCAAACGGTGATCGACGCGGGTTTCAAAGGTTCTGCGATTCGCGATGAACTGGAAAAACGGCGCATTGCAGCGGTGGCTAACGCGCTTGGCCGCTAGTGTCATAAAGCAGACCATAGAGTGCAAGAAAAAGGCCCGCGGATCGCAATCCGCGGGCCTTTTACATTGAGCTTGAGCTAACTAAACACTTAAGCGCTGAGCAGGTAGGCAAACAAACCGACGCCCAGAATCAAACGATAAATCACAAATGGCATCATACCCATGCGTGAGATCATCTTCAAAAACAGATGGATACACAGATAAGCACTGAAAAATGAGGTGATAATCCCGGTCAGTAAGAAACCAACATGCACAGGCTCACCGCTAGTGACGAGTTTCAAACCAAGGTAAGAACCCGCCAAGGTAATAATCGGGATCGACATTAAGAAAGAGAAACGCGCCGCCGCCTCACGGGTAAAACCAAGATAAAGCGCTGCGGTAATGGTGGCTCCTGAGCGAGAAGTGCCAGGTATAATGGCCACTGCTTGAGCAAGGCCGATAAAGAGCGTTTTTTTCCAACCCGCTTGATACTCATCATTGAGCAGCGTGGCATTCTTATCAACCCACCACAGCAACAAGCCGAATATGATGGTCGTGGTTGCGATCACATAAGCGCTGCGTAAGTAAACTTCAACCACATCTTTCATCAATAAGCCAAAAATACAGGCAGGAATGGTTGCCAGCACGATCATCCACGCCAACTTCGCTTCTTTGCTGCGATCCCCTTTGAAAATGGAGGCGAACAAAGCCGAAAACAGCGTGATCACTTCATGGCGGAAGTAGATGACCACTGCGGCCAACGTCCCTACATGCACAGCGACATCGAAAGCCAATCCTTGATCTGCCCAGCCAAAAATCGCCGAGGGCAAAATTAAATGCGCCGAACTGGAAATCGGCAAAAACTCCGTTAGGCCTTGGATCAAAGCCAACACAAACGCTTCAAAATAACTCATGGTTTACTCGGTTTTTTATAATGAAAAATCAATTTTTTGCAAAGAGTCGAGATCCTTTGCACTGCGCCAAATTTGCTCGACGGTTCGGCCATCACCCGGAATGGTCAACTCCGGTTGCAAATCATACAAAGGTTGAATGACAAAAGGATATTTAAAAATATCGCTGCGAGGCAACTGCGGATTTTGCGCGCAAATGCAGTCGCCAAACAACACAATATCGAGATCTAAGGTGCGATCTTGAAATTTTTGCGCATTCGTATCTCGACCCCACTTATGTTCGATCGCGCGCAAACGTGCGACAAACTCCGGCAGTGCGAGGTCAGTATTGAGCTGAATAACAAAGTTAAAAAAAGGATGGCTATCAAAACCGACCGCAGCACATTCGTATATCGGCGAAACGCGTAAATCACTGCCCAATGCCGCCAACTCTTGCCAAGCTGCGCGGGCGTGTTTCTCTCGCTCTAGATTGCTACCCACGCCGATATACGCGGTGTTCATGCCTGACCTCGTTCAATGATAACGCCCACCGCGCGTGCCTGTGGCACGGCTCCGGGCTTGGCCAGACGGATACGAATCCAAGGGACGTTAAAACGGCTCATGATCAACTCAGCCACTTCTTCGGCGACACGTTCGACCAACAGAAAACGACCACCTTCGATATGTGTCAGCACGGCCTCGCTCACTTTGGCGTAATCGAGCGCGTCACACACATCGTCGCTTTTGCCAGCAGGGCGATTGTCGTGAGCCATCTCAATATCCAGCACCAGCTTCTGTTTGATCTCCTGCTCCCAGTCGTACACACCTATGGTGGTGATCACTTCCAACTGTTCAATAAACACTTTGTCCAGCGCCATGTTCTGTCCTTATTAGAGGTCGGATACCCGTTTGGGGTAAATTCATCGTATTATTTTCGCAATCGCGCTATGATAGCAACTACGCGAAAAATGAGCATTAATTTCCAAATATTTAGGTACTCACATGGACGCACTGGCAGTGACAATGACCATCATCGCCTACCTACTGGGCTCTGTCTCCAGTGCGGTACTGATTTGTCGTCTGCTAAGATTGCCTGATCCACGAGGTGTGGGTTCCAATAACCCTGGCGCGACCAATGTGCTGCGCATTGGCGGAAAAGGTGCCGCAGCCGCTGTTTTGCTCTGTGACATGCTCAAAGGCACCATTCCGGTGTGGAGCGGTTACTACTTCGGTATCGACCCCATCTTACTTGGCGTGATTGCCATTGCGGCTTGTTTAGGCCATATGTACCCAATTTTCTTTCATTTTCAAGGTGGTAAAGGTGTGGCTACCGCACTTGGCGCGATCGCGCCCATCGGCCTTGATTTGACTGCGATGATCATGGTCACTTGGCTGACGGTGGCATTGCTGTTTCGCTATTCTTCACTGGCCGCGCTCATCACCGTACTGCTTGCACCATTTTATACGTGGATGATCAAACCTCATTACACCTTACCTGTCGGCATGCTGTGCTGCTTGATTGTGCTGCGCCATCATCAAAATATCCGCCGCCTTTTTACTGGTGAAGAGCCGAAAATCGGCGAAAAAAAATTGCCTTTCCCCAAACCGTAATCACGGATGCTCAACAACGATTTAAAGCAGCGACCTCAACATCAGCCCGCTGCTTTTGACACATTTAGGCATAAACCTGCGCAAAAAAATCGCTCAGCATACGGTTAACAAACTCTGGCTGCTCCAGATTGCTAATGTGGCCTGCATTGGGGATCTCGATTAATTGGCTAGCCGTGATCACATCTTTCATCAGATAGGACTCGAACACCGGACGCGGCTTATCTTCTCTACCCACAGCAATAAGCGTCGGCAAGGCAAAGTTCTCAGCATCTTCAATCACATCTCTGCGACCAAATACCATGCGTCCCACTCTTGCTACTTGCACCGCTTGTTCTCCGGAAAGAGAGGCAAGTTTTTGTGTAAAATCATCAACCAACTGAGGATTTTTCTCTTTCGCATCGTTGGCGAAAAACAGCGGCACCACCGCTTCAACTATTGGTGGCGGCACCAGTTGGCTTTGGCTAATGGCGTCTAACATGGAGAAATATTTTTTATGCGTCACTTCAGGTTCCAGACCAATAAAGGTATCCATCAGTACCAAAGACTTGACCCGCGCAGGTGCCTGCGAGACTAACTCCGCCCCCCACATGCCGCCGACGGATAAGCCAACAACAGAAAACTGCTCAATGGCTAAATGGTCCATCAAGGCCAACACATGACGCGCGTAATCACCCAATGAATGGCAGTTCGCTGGCGCCGCCTGTGATTGCCCGTGCGCCCACAGTTCAGGCACGATGCAGCGATAGGATTGGCTTAGCCACTCAATTTGTGGTGCCCACATTTCGCTGTCCCATAAATAGCTATGACCAAACAGCAAAACAGGACCTTGGCCCACATCCTGATACGCCATCTGGTGACCATCAATCTCGAATGTCTTCATTTATTACCCTTTTGACTGATAAAAACGGCCGCCTTGGCGACCGTTTGTCTCTGTTATTGTTCAATTGCCGTCAGTGTATCGATCGGCCAGCGCGGACGCGCCTCAACCGCTAAATCTGACACTTCATTGTTTTTCAGACGTTGCATACCGGCATAGGCGATCATCGCTCCGTTGTCGGTGCAAAATTCGGTGCGCGGATAATAGACTTCACCGCCTATTTTCTTAGCCAATTTTGCTAACTCAGCGCGCAAGCGTTTGTTGGCACTCACCCCGCCCGCAATCACAATACGCTTCATGCCCGTTTGCTCAAGAGCACGTTTGCATTTTATCGCCAAGGTTTCACACACCGCCTCTTCAAACGCCAAGGCGATGTCGGCACGAGTCTGCTCATCATCCCCGTTGGCCGCAATGGTATTGGCGGTGAACGTTTTAAGACCTGAAAAACTCATGTCTAACCCTGGGCGATCTGTCATGGGACGGGGAAATTTAAATCGACCTGGAGTGCCTTTTTCCGCCAACTTGGACAATAACGGCCCCCCTGGATAGTCCAGCCCCATCAGCTTGGCGGTTTTATCGAATGCTTCACCTGCTGCGTCATCGATCGATTCGCCTAAGATTTTGTACTCACCGATGCCTTTAACTTCCACCATCATCGAATGACCACCAGAAACCAACACCGCCACAAACGGAAACGGCGGCGGGTTCTCTTCCAACATTGGCGCAAGCAAATGGCCTTCCATATGATGCACGGGCACGGCGGGCACGCCCCACGCGTAAGCGAGGCTGCGTCCAATCGTCGCGCCAACTAATAACGCACCAACCAGACCTGGGCCTGCGGTGTACGCCACACCATCAATCTCTTTTGCGGTCAGATTGGCTTCCTTGAGCGCTTCTTTGATCAGCGGAATGGTTTTTTTTACATGATCACGGGAGGCCAGCTCAGGCACCACACCACCGTAATCGGCGTGCAGTTTAATCTGGCTATAGAGTTGGTGGGCTAGCAAGCCTTTCTCGTCGTCATAAATGGCGATGCCTGTTTCGTCACAGGAGGTTTCAATGCCGATAATGCGCATGGTGTTCTCGGTATGCTTAGTGCTAATTGAAAATTGGCGACATATTACCTCGCTGGGCTCTGACAAACAAATTTTGTACAGACAATAGTCGACAAAAGGCTTTACAAAGCCATTGTGATCGGATTAAAATTCCGCACCATTTTTGATCAAGCTGGTTAGAGACCAATCGCTAGTGATTTGTCTGTTTATTACCAGCGCTAACGAATAACCTCTGAGGTGAAAGGCATATGCCAGTAGTTAAAGTACGTGAAAACGAACCGTTCGACGTTGCTCTACGTCGTTTCAAGCGCTCTTGCGAAAAAGCAGGTATCCTTTCTGAAGTGCGTCGTCGTGAGCACTACGAAAAACCAACTACAGTTCGCAAACGCGCTAAAGCAGCAGCTCAAAAGCGTCACGCTAAGAAGCTAGCTCGCGAAAACGCTCGTCGCGTTCGCCTGTACTAATAACTGAGCTCCTGGTTAAGGAATTTAGTTATGGCTCTGATTGACACTCTCAAAGAAGAGCAAAAATTAGCGATGAAAGCCAAGGACAAACAGCGCCTTGGCACAATCCGTTTAGCCTTGTCAGCCATTAAGCAACGTGAAGTTGACGATCAGATCACTCTGAGCGATGACGACATTCTCGCCGTGCTGACCAAAATGGTTAAACAACGTCGCGACTCTGTATCGCAGTTTGAAGCGGCAGGTCGTCAAGACTTGGCCGATGCGGAGAAAGCCGAAATTACTGTGCTTGAAGAGTTCATGCCACAACCGCTTAGCGAAGACGAAGTAACCGCGCTTGTTGAAGCTGCCGTTATTGAATCTGGCGCTGCGGGCATGCAAGACATGAGCAAAGTGATGGCTGTGCTAAAACCGCAAATTCAAGGTCGTGCAGATATGGGTAAAGTGAGCGGTTTAGTTCGCGCTAAACTGGCTTAATACCCACACCTGTTTGCAGCAAGCCGTGCTATCCTTTGGAGCGCACGGCTTGTTTGTATCTACTCTTCTCTTTTTTATTAGGTTTTATGGCAGGACACATCCCTCGTAGTTTTATTGATGACCTCCTAGCTCGACTAGATATCGTCGATATTATTGACGCACGGGTAAAACTTAAGAAAAAAGGCAAGAACTACGGTGCTTGCTGCCCTTTCCACAACGAGAAAACCCCCTCGTTCAGCGTCAGTCAGGAAAAGCAGTTTTACCACTGTTTCGGCTGTGGTGCGCACGGTAACGCCATCGACTTCATGATGGAATACGAGCGACTTGAGTTTGTTGAAGCCATTGAAGAACTCGCCTCTTATCTCGGTTTAGATGTCCCGAGAGAACAGCGCGCTCAAGGTAGTGGACGCTTTAGCCAAGCCCCTCAAGCCAGCAGCAGCGAAAAACGCAGCTTGTATGACTTGATGGCGAGCATCGCACAGTTTTATCGTGGCCAACTCAAACAGCCTACAGGCAAAGTAGCGATTGATTATCTGAAAAATCGTGGCCTCTCGGGCGAAATAGTGCAGAAATTTGGCATCGGTTACATCGCCGATGAGTGGGATTTGGTGCGCAGAAACTTCGGCCAACACAATGAAGCTCAAGAGATGTTGGTTTCAGGCGGCATGTTGATCGAAAACGACAAAGGCAATCGATACGACCGTTTTCGCGGCCGAGTGATGTTCCCCATCCGCGATCGCCGTGGTCGAGTCATTGGATTTGGTGGGCGAGTGATTGGCGAAGGTACGCCAAAATACCTCAACTCGCCTGAAACACCGATTTTCCACAAAGGCAAAGAACTCTACGGCCTGTATGAAGTGTTGCAAGCCTATCGAGAGCCACCACAAATTTTGGTGGTCGAAGGCTATATGGATGTTGTCGCCTTGGCGCAATATGGCGTAGATTATTCCGTCGCGTCCCTTGGCACCTCCACCACTGGCGATCACCTGCAAGTGTTGTTCAGACAAACCAGCACAGTGGTGTGTTGCTATGATGGAGACCGCGCAGGCAGAGAAGCGGCCTGGCGCGCAATGGAAAACGCCCTGCCGTACCTGACCGATGGGCGACAACTTAAGTTCATGTTTCTACCGGATGGCGAAGACCCGGATTCTTACATCCGCCAATTTGGAAAAGCAGAGTTCGAGCGACAAGTTGCCAGCGCCACGCCATTGTCCGAGTTTATGTTTAGCTCCCTTGCTCAACAGGTGGACATGAGCAGCAAAGAGGGCATGGCAAAACTCAGTACACTCGCTGTTCCATTAATTGATAAAGTGCCAGGCGGAACTTTACGTCTATACTTGAGAGAATTGTTGGGACGTCGGCTTGGTTTGGTTGATGAGCGTCAATTGCAGCAACTCATTGCGCGCCAAGCTCAAAGCGAACAGAAGCCGCAGCCTCACCGAGAGCTGAAGCGAACTCCGATGCGTGAAGTCATCGCCTTGTTAATCCAGCGCCCAGATTTTGCTCAATTAGTGCCAGACCTAAGCTCAGTCGCTCACTTAACCATACCCGGCTTAAGTTTATTGATAGAAGTGCTTGAAAAATGTCAAACACGTCCCAATATCACTACGGGCCAATTGTTAGAAAGCTGGCGTGGTAGCCAGAATGAGACCCTTCTGTCTCGTCTTGCGAGCTGGGAAATCCCACTCGATGAAGATAACGAAGAAGATATATTTTTGGATTCACTGGATAAAATTCTTGCCCAGTGCATCGAAAAGCAAATTGAAAACCTGCAGGCAAAAGATAGAAGTATCGGCTTATCAGCCGATGAAAGAAGGGAGCTGCTAGCGCTGATGCTAGATTTAAAAGCGTAACCCTGTTTAATTAGTCAGCAACGATTTTATTTGCTATAGTTAGTGGTTTGCATTTCGCATACTAATTCCTTCACCAGATTACGAAGTTGGATACCGTCTATGGATCATAATCCGCAGTCACAGCTAAAACTACTTGTCATTCGTGGCAAAGAGCAAGGCTATCTGACCTACGCCGAAGTAAATGACCACCTACCTGCTGAGATCGTCGATTCCGAGCAGGTGGAAGATATCATTCAGATGATCAACGACATGGGCATCAAAGTAGTAGAAACTGCTCCTGATGCTGATGACCTGTCATTGAGTGATGAAACAAACATTACCGATGAAGACGCAGCCGAAGCGGCAGCGGCTGCACTTTCGAGTGTAGAAAGCGAAATTGGCCGTACCACGGATCCCGTGCGTATGTACATGCGCGAAATGGGCACGGTAGAACTACTAACACGCGAAGGCGAAATTGACATCGCTAAACGCATTGAAGATGGTATCAACCAAGTACAATCTTCGGTTGCCGAATACCCAGGTACCATTCCTTACATCCTTGAGCAATTTGATAAAGTTCAGGCGGAAGAGCTTCGTCTGACCGACCTTATCAGTGGCTTTGTCGATCCTAACGCTGACGAAACCGCAGCGCCAACCGCAACACACATCGGCTCTGAGCTGACCAAAGCGGATCTGGAAGATGAAGACAGCAACGATATAGACGACGATGAAGACGAGGATGAAGACGGCGACGATTCAAACTCAGATTCTGATGAAGAGATCGGCATCGATCCTGAAGTGGCGCTTGAGAAGTTCTCACAACTGCGTAACAGCTACCAGAACGTTCAGCTTGCTATCAACGAGCACGGCTACGACAGCGCTCAGGTTGCTCAAGCGCATGAAGTGATGCTGGAAGTATTCAAAGAATTCCGTCTCACACCAAAGCAGTTTGATCATCTGGTTAACGAGCTTCGCACGGCAATGGATCGCGTTCGTACCCAAGAACGTTTGATCATGAAATCAGCGGTCGAAATCGCCAAGATGCCGAAAAAATCGTTCATTGCTCTGTTTACAGGCAACGAATCTAACGAGGCATGGCTAGATCAGATCCTCGCCTCTGACAAACCATACGCAGAAAAAATCCGCCAACATGAAGAAGACATTCGTCGCTCAATCGCCAAATTGAAAGCGATTGAAGAAGAAACTTCTTTGTCTGTTAACAACATCAAAGACATCAGCCGTCGCATGTCTATCGGTGAAGCGAAAGCACGCCGTGCGAAGAAAGAGATGGTGGAAGCAAACTTACGTCTGGTTATTTCTATCGCGAAGAAGTACACCAACCGTGGCCTGCAATTCCTCGACCTCATTCAAGAAGGCAATATCGGTCTGATGAAAGCGGTAGACAAATTTGAATACCGCCGTGGTTACAAGTTCTCAACGTACGCCACATGGTGGATTCGTCAGGCGATCACTCGTTCTATCGCGGACCAAGCACGTACTATTCGTATTCCGGTACACATGATCGAAACGATCAACAAGCTCAACCGCATCTCTCGTCAAATGCTACAAGAGATGGGCCGTGAGCCACTACCGGAAGAGCTGGCTGAGCGCATGCAAATGCCAGAAGACAAGATCCGTAAAGTACTGAAAATTGCCAAAGAGCCAATCTCAATGGAGACACCTATCGGTGACGACGAAGATTCTCATCTAGGCGATTTCATCGAGGATACCACGCTCGAACTGCCTCTCGACTCTGCAACGGCCACCAGCCTAAAAGCAGCGACTAAAGACGTTCTTGCTGGCCTAACACCTCGTGAAGCAAAAGTACTACGCATGCGCTTTGGTATCGACATGAACACCGACCACACTCTAGAAGAAGTGGGCAAACAGTTCGACGTGACGCGTGAGCGTATCCGTCAGATCGAAGCAAAAGCACTGCGTAAACTGCGTCACCCAAGCCGCTCAGAAACGCTGCGCAGCTTCTTAGACGAATAACACAGCGTGTTTCAGACAAAAGGTGAGCCTCGGCTCACCTTTTTTGTTATTTATTGTGCTAAGTGAATAAAAACTAAGCGCAATTAGCCGTCACAACGTCTAGACACCCTGCCCTAGTTCTCCTATAATCTTGGCTCTTATTTGGCCCCTTAGCTCAGTGGTTAGAGCAGTCGACTCATAATCGATTGGTCATGTGTTCAAGTCACATAGGGGCCACCAAATTCTAGAAGGTTAGTAAGCGTAGTGTTTACTAACCTTTTTTTGTACCTGACGATTTTGGGTCAAGTAATGGGTCAGGTAAGCCCCGATCACGCACTCTTCTCTGTCTTCTTCCAATACTAATCCGAATACTACGCTGTTGCCAAATATGTCCTTCTGGCTGATAAATATCTCTCATAGAGAAAAAAGAGAGAGATTAAACTCGCAAACCAACCATAAGTAACTTAAATTGCACTTATAGATAATTTCTTATACAGTCATGACAAAAGTGAGTTATAGTGAACTTATATGTTAAGATGGACCCAATAATGACAAAAGTACATTAAAAGACACTTATGAGAAAAGGTAAGATGGTAAAGGCACAACCTATGCCTGATTTGAATACCGAGTTCAGTATGGAAACGCTGGGGAGCGCCATTCGCTCAAAGCGCACCGATAGAGGCTGGCGTATTGATGATCTCGCTTCAAAAGCCAATTTATCTCGTAGAACAGTCATGAAGGTAGAAAATGGCGATACCAGTGTCACCTTTGCCAATGTACTCGTCCTCATGGATATTTTAGGGCTATCGTTACGCCTTATCGACTTAAAACTAGTTGTTCGTCCACATAGCCAAATAACCTCCCAAGCTGAAAACAGCGTGAGAAACAGTGAGGGCGGTTGGTATGAGTAAGTTACAACAGTTAGACGTGTTTATCGGTACGAATACCAAAATTGGTCGTTTGATTCTTCCTGTCGGAACAGAAACAGAGTTTTCATTCATCTATGAAGATGAATGGAAACACACTGGTTTCCCAATTTCGCCACACATCCCTTTCGATGATCAGGTCCACGTAGCATCGAAAATTACCACACTCATCAACCACAACCCCAGAAACAGCAGCTAATTACAGGATTCATACTGGAACCGGAAAAACTAACGGCACACTGGATTACAGCGCGAATCTGCTATGAGTTAAGGTGTAGAGTTGGGTTAGTGGAATCAGATGTAATTACCGTCGACGGCACCGTCGCGATAATTACAGCTAAAGCATGCAGGAAGTTAGGCGGGATCTTAGAGAGAGATTACAGGGCCAGTAAGGTGTGACCGACCCAGCGATCTAGGATTTGTTGTTGTGGGTGTTAATGGGGACGAGTCGGGGTAACATTTTAAATAAAATCAATTTCTTTAAAATCAAGCGTATAACTAGTCTTATTCAAACAGGTTTGCCAGTGTTCAAAAAATCTAGTAGGGAAAATTTCTTTAAATTCACAAGCGCTATCGATAAGTGAACAGTTGTACCCATACGTTATTGATCTAATTGATGATTTATTAAGCTTAAACAAATATAATGCGTCTCTACGTTTTGAAAAATTCTCCAATGCATCTGCCATAGCTCCCCGCTCACAACGATCTGAAATTTTTTCTAGTAAGAAATGATGCTCATTTTTTACTTTTTCGTAGCATTTTAAATCGTTCGCCATCTCTAGAAAGTGTGAAGGATCTCTGTGTGTTAGTAATGCCTCTTCCGTAAGAATGACTTTATCCGCTTGTGATAGTCTTAAAATCGCTCTGTGCTCTTTTTCATATATCCATTCATCGCTTTTTCTTTGAAAAATCTCGTACAAAATTTGCTCTTCATGAAAGTTCGAGTAATCACAATCAAAGCTATCTATGCGATACCTTGGCTGCTTTCTGTAACTAACTGCTTCAAATGCTCCATTGAATGGTGATGGAACTATCTCAAAATTATCATGTTCAAAAAGGTTATCAAATAAGTGAAATGGCTCTGTTTCATGTTTAGAGCTAACAATAAATCCAATTACACAGCCTTTATGTTCTTTGGCATAATGTGACCACATTAACAGGTTTTCTTTAGACTCGGTAAGGCAAACAATACCAATTTTGTGTTTGTTATTTTCAACAAACTCACGCAAATTTGTAACAATCCCATAACCAAACTTAATTTCTTCGGCAAGTTTACTTAGCCCTTCCTCACAGTAGTTCCCTTCGAAAGGATCATTTAACGCGCATAATTGTGAAGCTCGGATGTACCCATCCTTCAAAATAAAATTTGGATTTTCTACATATTTATATAGTATTTTCATCACTAACAGACACCGAGAACCTTTCTGTCATAAGGGTATCTGATTGACAATATAAGTAAAAGTCTTTCTAGCAAGCCAGTGTGATAATGAACCTGATGCTCTTAATGCTAAAAAAACAGCGAGCAACATACCCACTGCTTTTAGATCTAACCGTGGCTCACATTCCCCACCAACTCCGCCACATTCGCACTAACTTCCCTCAGTCTTGAACTAGCTAAATGAGCATATCTCGTACTGGTCTGCGGTGATTGATGCCCAATAAGTGCTGAACATCATAAAGCGTGGCATTACCTGAGTTAATCAGGATCGATGCGAAGCTATGCCTCAAATCATGAATTCGGAAGTTGTCAGTAATCCCTGCAGCTTTCTTAATCCGTGCAAATGCCTTCTTCGGATGGGCGATAGGTCTACCGGGTGCATCTCCGGCAAAGATATAAGGGTTCTTCGGTTGTTGAAATCGTCGTTGATATTGCCAGCGCCAGCGAATAGTTGTTCGGCGATTAACCCGCGTATTGGGTAACCGATAGGTAACAAATGGACAGAATGATTCTACCCCTTTGTGTTGCTCAATCCGACAAATAGTACTGCACCGTTGAAACTACTCGGACGATTTTAATATGTGGTGTATTGCTATCGCGCTCATAAATCGTGAACTGACCTTGGGAAGCATTGCGAATTTTGCCAAGGGTACTGTGCGAATCTTTGGCAAATTTTTCGGCCACTTCACGGGCGTTTTTAGTGGCTTCTTCAATCATGTCGGGTTTGACATCATTAAGTTTCGTAAAGCTGTACACCACAGAGTTGTAGTAAGGATCTTGGTTGAAAACGATGCCTTGCTTACCCAAACGGCCAATTTGGCTAATGGCTTGGCGCACGGCATCCACTTGGGTGCTGAACACAGTGATCGTCTGTGTCGCCAGATAGCGATATTGTGGCTCCATTTCACCGCCATATTGTTGCGCTTTTTTGTCGATCACTGCCGGCGCTGCGAGCGTGACGCTCTCATCAATCCCCGCTTCTTTGAGGAACGTTTCAATGATGGCAGTTTGGCTCTCAACCCGAGTAAACAGTTTCTGCACATCGTTGTCGGCGACGGTAAATTGGATCGGCCAGATAACGGTATCTGCCGGATATTCTCGCTCCGACAAGCCTTTGACCGTCACCACACGTTCATACGCTTTAAACTGAATCGCGGTCTGCTGCAAAAAATAACCGAGCAATCCCAAGCCTAGCATCAGGGAAATACCCAAAATCAGCGCGGCCCTACTATTGAGCTCTTTCATTATTCTGTCCTTAATGGGGAAAGTGGATAACTGGCTAAAACATAGCGTATTTATTGCTTCAAGGCTAAGAAACGCCGTGAAGAAGAAAAAGAAACGGGAACCGATATCGATTCCCGTTTTTCCAGAGCAGCAAAACAAAGGTTTATTGACTTATGCGTTATTTTTTTATCCCGCGTTTGTAACTTAACACCCAAACTTAGGATTTGATGCAAAATTAGTATATTTTGTGAGCAACAGATTATTTATATCAATTAAATTAATCATTGTTGCATTGAACTTACCCCCTTCACTGAACTGTCACGCGCGCGTCATTAAAGCCTCATCATTGTGCAGCTTGGCTGTCACAAAGCCGCCTTAGCATGCCTTTAGCAATACTGTCTCGAGGTGACTATGGCAACAAGCAGTCCTTTCCGTCTCCCACGTAAGACCCCGTTTGGCATCGGCGAAAATGTCGCGGAGTGGATGACCGGTTTGAGTAAACTGGATAAGTTTTATGTGCAGCGCCCAGTAGGCTGCAACACCCCTGCTTTCCTGCGCTATACCTTGCAAGTGCTGGGTATCGACTATCATATCGCGCGCGGGTCATTGGACTCAGTACCGAAAATCGGCCCGACGGTAGTGGTGGCGAACCATCCGCTTGGGTGTGTCGAAGGAGTTATTTTGGCGGAGCTACTGCTCACCATTCGTAGCGATGTGCAGATCTTAGCCAATCAATACCTCAAAACTGTGCCGGAGCTGGATAAGCTGTTTATCGGTGTCGATGTGTTTGAAGGCAAAGATGCGATGAAATCCAATATGAAAGCACTGCGCGACGCCAACAAACACCTTGCTCAGGGCGGCTTATTATTGGTCTTCCCTGCGGGCGAGGTGTCGCAACTGGTCGACCGCAAACAGCGCCGAGTGGAAGATAAAGACTGGAGCCGCTCTGTCAGTGCGTTGATCCGCAAGAACAGAGCCACCGCGGTGCCCGTGTTTATTAATGGGCAAAATTCGCAGCACTTTTATATGGCGGGCAAAATTCACCCTTTGCTGCGCACGCTGATGCTCGGGCGAGAGCTTCTGAACAAAAACAACCAACCCATCCAGCTCTCCATTGGTCAAGCCATCAAATACAAAGAAGTGACCACGCTTAATGACGAGCAATTGGTCAGTTATTTGCGCCTCAACACCTATTTACTTGGGCATCGAGGTGACGGCCAAACAACGCCGAGCAGCCCCCCAGTGAGTCAAGAACCGATTGCGCAGCCGCTCGACAAAAAAATGCTGCTGCGCGAGTTGGCCATGCTGCCACACGATGCAAGGTTACTGAAACAAGGTGAGTTCAGCGTCTATTGTGCCAAAGCATCGCAAATCCCCTCTTTGCTGCATGAAATTGGCCGCCAGCGAGAAATTAACTTTCGCGCGGTCGGCGAAGGAACGGGCAACGCGATAGATATCGACCATTTTGATCACTACTACCATCATCTGTTTGTGTGGGACGATGAACAGCAATGCTTAGTGGGCGCTTATCGCCTTGGTTTGGTAGATGAGCTGCAAGCGCAGTTGGGAATTGACGGCCTCTACTCGCGCACTCTGTTTGAGTACGATCAGCGTTTTCTTTCTCAGCTTGGTCAGTCGATTGAAATGGGGCGATCGGTGATCACCGCCAAATACCAACGCAGCATGAGCGCGCTGCTGCTGCTGTGGAAAGGGATCGCCACTTTTGTCCACCAGCATCCGCAATACACTCATCTGTTTGGTCCGGTGAGCATCAGTAACGATTACAGCCCAGCAGCGCGACAGCTACTGGCCCAATCGATGACGCTGCACCACTATGACACGGCCAATGCCGAGCATGTAAAGCCACTCAATCCGCTGCCCGAGGCACACTTGGGCTGGAACACCAGTATGTTGACGGCGCTCGGCGATTTGCAACTGTTGTCGCGCGTTATTGCCCGTCTCGATGAAGGGAAAAGCGTACCTGTGCTGTTGCGGCAATATTTAGGGCTCAATGGCAAACTGGTGTGCTTTAATGTCGATCCTGCATTTAACAACGCACTGGATGGTCTGATCGTGGTGGACTTGCGTGATGTCCCCGACAAGACTCTGGCGAAATACATGACACTAAGCGGTGCCGAGGCTTATCTCAAGCACCATCAAGCCCTTGATAAATAACCAGCCCAGATCACCAGCTCAACTAGCATCAACAGAAAGCAGTCGCGAGTAACTGGCCCGTGACTGCTTTGGCAGTTTTAAAATCAAGATCTTACTCTTGCTAATAAGGCATTCATCACGATTTTGCACCACTTATCACACAGAACCCTTCAACAAACGATTAATAAAACATCAAAACGCAGTCATTTAGTCGATTCGATACGCTCATTTTAACTAGCAACTCAGTTGACGAGACATTGATCTGCTTTGACTCTGTTGGCAAACAACAATCGATAACGAGGAAGTCATGCCAGCCAACAAACCCTGCCAATCCCTACTAAAACGCGCGCTGATTGCGTCTGTCGCCCTGCTCTCCTTTTCCGCCTTTGCCGCCGACCAAGTCTATCGTCTCAAGCTCGCGGAAACTTGGGGGCCAAACACGCCGATTTTAGGCGATGCGTCGAAAAATATGGCCAAACTGGCCCAAGAGATGTCCAACGGGCGTTTGCAGATCCGCATTGATTCCGCCAACAAGCACAAAGCGCCGCTTGGCGTGTTTGATATGGTGAAATCAGGTCAATACGATTTGGGCCATTCCAGTTCTTACTATTGGAAAGGCAAAGTGCCGAATACCCTCTATTTTTCTTCAATGCCGTTTGGCATGGTCACCATGGAGCAGTACGCGTGGTTTTATCACGGCGGCGGTATGGAGCTGATGGAAAAAGTGTATGCGCCGCATAACCTGCTCTCCTTTCCCGGTGGCAATTCTGATATTCAAATGGGCGGTTGGTTTAAAAAAGAGATCAACTCACTGGAAGATTTGCAAGGGCTGAAAATGCGTATTCCGGGCTTTGCTGGAGAAGTGCTGGCCCGTGTCGGCGCCAAACCAACCAATATTGCCCCCGGAGAGCTGTATACATCACTTGAGCGCGGCACCATAGATGCACTGGAATGGGTCGGACCTGCGTTTGATCTGCGCATGGGGTTTCAAAAGATCGCCCCTTACTATTACACCGCTTGGCATGAACCGGGCTCAGAAACCCAATTCTTAGTCAATAAAAAGACGTGGGATAAATTACCCAAGGATCTCCAAGTGATCTTGGAAACGGCGTTTCGAGTCGCGGCGTTTGACATGTACACCCAAGCGGTGGATGCCAATGCCAGCAGTTGGGCAACGATGAAAAGCGAGTATCCCGACATTAAAGTGCGCGACTTTCCGCCGCAGGTGCTCGCTGCGATGCGAACCGCCACCCAAGAGTTGCTCGCAGAAGAAGCGGCCAAAGATCCTTTGGCAAAAGAGATCATCAACTCACAAGAGCAGTATCTGAAGAAAGTTCGCGCTTGGACCAACATCTCTACCCAAGCCTATTTGCAAAGCAACACACAATAAGTCACAGCAACAAATCGGCGGCACTGTGCGTTTTTCTTCAGTGTCGCCCCCACCTAAAACACGCTCATTTTTTGTCAAAAAGTTTCAAAAACAGCAAAAACTGACGAAGATCACATTTCAAATTTGATCCACAAAAAACAAAAGGTGACACAAATAACTTAAATGTTTTATTTCACGTATAGAAATAAATAAAAGGTGATATATGTCACAAAATATTTTTATTTACAATTTACTTAAGTGAGATACTTGTCACTACTATTTTCATTGACAAATAAAGAATTGGCTTTTCGTTATTAAGTTACATATCAATTAATTGATCGCCATCACTTAAAAAACGTTTGCTTGGGTGAGAAAATCTGGCACTGGTCACGAAAAACCCGTTGTCAGTTCCAATTGGAGAATGTGTGGTAAATTGACTGTGAATTAAGCAATCAGACGGTTTTGGCGAACCGTTTTACTACAACAATATTCATCAGAACATCAAACGGGGAACAGATATGATATCACCAGATGCAAAGATCAAGATACAAAATTTTGGTCGTTTTCTGTCTAACATGGTCATGCCCAACATAGGCGCATTCATCGCTTGGGGCTTTATTACCGCACTTTTCATTCCAACCGGATGGCTACCCAATGAGACCTTAGCGTCCATGGTTGGCCCTATGATTACCTACTTACTGCCACTGCTGATCGGTTACACTGGCGGTAAACTGGTCGGTGGCGATCGCGGCGCTGTCGTTGGTGCCATTACCACCATGGGTGTCATTGTCGGTACCGATATCCCCATGTTTATGGGGGCAATGATGGTCGGTCCACTTGGCGGCTGGGCAATCAAAACCTTTGATAAAAAAGTCGAAGGAAAAATCAAAAGCGGCTTTGAGATGTTGGTCAACAACTTCTCCGCTGGCATCATCGGCATGCTTTGTGCCATGTTGGCTTTCTTCCTGATTGGCCCATTTGTCAAAATCCTTTCTGGCGGTCTGGCGGCAGGGGTAAACTTCCTAGTTTCAGCACACCTGCTCCCTCTTACCTCCATTTTTGTTGAACCTGCGAAAATTCTCTTCCTGAACAACGCAATCAACCACGGTATTTTCTCACCGCTGGGCATTCAGCAAGCCTCTGAAATGGGTCAATCGATCTTCTTCTTGATTGAAGCAAACCCAGGCCCAGGTCTTGGCATTCTGTTGGCGTACATGGTGTTTGGTAAAGGCACCGCGCGTCAAACCGCTGGCGGCGCATCCATCATCCACTTCTTCGGTGGTATTCATGAGATCTACTTCCCATACATTCTGATGAATCCACGTTTGATCCTCGCAGCCATCGCAGGTGGCATGACTGGCGTATTCGTCCTTACCGTATTTGATGCAGGCATCGTCTCTCCTGCTTCTCCTGGCTCTATCTTCGCGGTACTGCTGATGACACAAAAAGCATCTATCGTCGGTGTTCTTGCGTCTATCGCGTCGGCGGCAACGGTTTCTTTCGCGGTGGCTTCACTGCTGATGAAAACCCAGAGCTCAAGCGAAGAAGAAGGTGATGAAGCGGCGTTGGCCAAAGCAACCTCACAAATGAAAAACATGAAGTCGGCGTCAAAAGGCACAGTGAGTGCAAGCAATCAGAGCAAGGGCAACGTTGATCTGACCAAAGTACAAAGCATTATCGTCGCTTGTGATGCGGGCATGGGCTCAAGCGCGATGGGCGCGAGTATGCTACGCAAGAAAGTACAAGAGGCAGGACTTACAATCCACGTCACTAACCTTGCTATCAACAGCCTAACCGAGAGTGCCGATATCGTGATTACTCATAAAGATCTCACTGACCGTGCACGCAAGCACGCACCAAACGCCTACCACATCTCACTGGTGAATTTCCTTGATGGCGAGATGTACAACCAACTGGTGACCAAACTGCTCGCTGCGCAAAAGCCGTCGGCGGCAAACGATGAGAATGCGGTGAAAGTGTCATTGGTGGCGGCCAACGACGATAATTACAACCCTCAGCAACCTTCGGTTTTTCAAATCCAACGTGAAAACATCCACCTCGGATTGAAAGCGACCAACAAAGAAGAAGCGATCCGTTTTGCGGGCAACAAGTTGGTTGAATTGGGTTACGCCGAGCCAGAATACGTTGATGCGATGTTTGCACGCGAAGCACTGGTACCAACTTATCTGGGCGAATCAATCGCCGTACCGCACGGCACGGTGGAAGCGAAAGATCGCGTGAAGAAAACCGGGATCGTGATCTGCCAATACCCAGCAGGCATCCAGTTTACCGATGATGCCGACGACGTGGCTAAGTTGGTGATTGGCATCGCGGCGAAAAACGATGAACACATTCAGGTAATTACCACCATTACCAACGCACTTGACGAGCCAGAAGCGATTGAAAGGCTGACCAGCACCCAGGATGTTGAAGAAATCCTCAACATTTTGAGCGGTCAACAAGCCGCGTAAGCCTCTGAGTCAACCTTTTTGCTCCTGAGCAAACCGAGGTCAGCTGTCACCCCCTATGCGGTTGACCTCATCTTCGTCTCGTTCATTGATTTAATTTTGGTAGGTAAGAATATGAAAAATGCAGTTCATTTTGGCGCAGGTAACATTGGTCGTGGTTTTATTGGCAAACTGCTCGCTGATGCCGATGTCGCAGTCACCTTTGCCGACGTCAACGCTCCCTTGGTCGATCAACTCAGCCACAAACAACAGTACAAAGTGAAAGTGGTCGGCAGTGAGTGCCAAATCGACACCGTGACGCATGTTACTGCGGTCAACTCCGCTAGTGACGATGTGATTGAGCAAATTGTGAAAACCGATTTGGTCACTACCGCAGTGGGGCCAAACGTGCTCGATATCATCGCTAAGACGATTGCCAAAGGCATCGCACAACGTTTTGCTGCTGGCAACCAAGCGCCGCTAAACATCATTGCGTGTGAAAACATGGTACGCGGCACCACACATTTGAAAGGCGAAGTGTACAAACATTTAAATCCCGAGCTTCACGCTCAAGCCGACGAGCTGATTGGCTTTGTCGATTCAGCGGTTGACCGCATCGTGCCACCTGCTGAAGCGGCCAACGATGACCCACTGGAAGTCACCGTGGAAAGTTTTAGCGAGTGGATTGTCGATGAACAGCAGTTTAAAGGCGAGATCCCTGATATTGCCGGCATGGAGAAAACCAACAATCTGATGGCGTTTGTCGAGCGCAAACTGTTCACCCTCAACACTGGTCATTGCATCACCGCGTACTTAGGCTGCTTAAAAGGGCACCGTACCATCCGTGAAGCGATTGAGGATGAAGAAATCTACGCAGACGTCAAACAGGCGATGCAAGAGAGTGGTGAAGTGCTGATCCGCCGTTATGGCTTTGATCGCGAGATGCACAATGCTTACATCGAGAAAATTCTTGGCCGCTTTGCCAACCCATATTTGGTGGATGAAGTGGATCGCGTTGGGCGTCAGCCAATCCGCAAGCTTGGCGAAAATGATAGATTAATCAAACCACTACTGGGTACAATTGAGTACGGCACCGACAACCAAACCCTGCTGAAAGGGATTGCCGCTGCGCTCAAATACCAAAATGAGACCGACCCGCAAGCACAAGAATTGCAAAACGCACTGCGAGAGCTTGGGGTGAAAAAGACCTTAAGTCACTACACAGGTCTCGCTGAAGAGAGTGCGGAAGTGGCGCAAATCGAAGCCATTTTCCTACAACTTTAATCTGTTCGGGGAGCTTAGCTCCCCGCTACTATAATAACGATATATTGACCTAGCATATGGCAGAGAACCTAAACGAAACCGAGATAATAGAACGCTTGAATAATGCCGCTTCGGTCAGAGGTTTTTTTGTTGAAAGCGTAGATATTTTTACTGAAGCCATTGACGGTCTTATCCAACGTATTTTCCGCAAAGACAACTTCGCCGTTCAGTCGGTGGTTGGCCCGTTACTTCATGATTCAGGACCGCTTGGCGATCTCTCCGTGCGCCTCAAACTGCTGTTTGGCCTTGGGGTGCTGGGCGATCACTGCTATCACGACATCGAAGACATTATTAAGCTCAAACATAAACTTAACAGCGACAGTACCGATTACGAATTCACCGATCCATACATTTTAGAAGCGATCCAAAAGCTGCATTTAGTGAAAAGCATGGGAATGGTGCAACTGCGCGTCGATGAACCCGATGACGACATTGATCTTGGCTTTTATCAATTACAGCTGCAACGTCGGCAACAAGTGATCCGCTCAGGTCTCTCTTTGGCCATCGTTGAAATCTGCAATGAATTGGGCAAGGACAGCCCATTCTAACGCCACCTTTTTGCCTCAACCTTCTCTCAATAGCTACTCGCGCAATAACCATTCGCGGTCTCAGCACCGCCCAACCTTTGCACGCGTCCTTGTTCGTGAGCTTGTCAAACACTCAGGCAAAAAAAACCGAGGCCAGTGCCTCGGTTCTTAATTAGTGTGCTATTTATTCTACCGTTACCGCTTTCGCTAGGTTACGTGGTTGATCCACGTCCGTGCCTTTGATCAGTGCGACATAGTAAGAGAGCAACTGCATTGGGATGGTGTAGTAGATCGGCGCCGTGATCTCACTGACGTGTGGCATGGTGATGATCTTCATGGTGGCATCCGCTTCAAAACCCGCATTGGCATCGGCAAACACATACAGCAGGCCGCCGCGTGCACGTACTTCTTCGATGTTAGACTTAAGCTTTTCTAGTAGCTCATTGCTTGGCGCGACCACAACCACTGGCATATCGGCATCAATCAGCGCCAGCGGGCCATGTTTCAATTCACCCGCCGCATAGGCTTCGGCGTGAATATAGGAGATCTCTTTGAGCTTCAGCGACGCTTCCATCGCAATTGGATAGAACTCGCCACGACCAAGGAACAGCGTGTGGTGCTTGTCGGCAAAATCTTCAGCCAAAGCTTCAATCTCTTTTTCGAACGACAGAGCAGCGTCGATCTGTTTTGGCAGTTGATGCAGCGCGTGAACGATCTCTTTCTCTTTCTCTTTGCTGATGCGTTGCTGCTGTTTGCCCAGCGCCGTGACCAGCATTAGCAGAGCCGCGAGCTGAGTGGTAAACGCTTTGGTCGACGCCACACCAATCTCAACCCCTGCGCGGGTCATGAAAGCAAAATCCGATTCACGAACTAAAGATGAACCCGCTACGTTACAGATGGTCATCGCGGCCATATAGCCTTTCTCTTTCGCCAAACGCAGCGCCGCTAGCGTGTCCGCCGTTTCGCCCGATTGAGACAAGGTGATCAGCAAGCTATTTGGGCGAGTGACAAATTTGCGGTAGCGGAATTCAGAGGCAATTTCCACATCGCAACTGACACCAGCCAGATCTTCAAACCAGTAACGCGCCGTCATCCCAGCGTTGTAAGATGTGCCACAAGCAACGATCTGTACGTGCTCTACTTTGCTCAAAATTTCAGCCGCGTTAACACCAATCGCTTCCGTCACCACAGAGTCGCCAGAGATGCGCCCTTCCATGGTATTGATCAGAGCCGTTGGTTGCTCGTAGATCTCTTTTTGCATGAAATGGCGATATTTGCCTTTATCTCCAGCATCATGCTCAGCATTCGATTCAGTGATTTCACGCTCTACACGCTCACCGGAAGCATCAAATACGGTCACTTCGCGACGGGTGATCTCGGCAACGTCACCCTCTTCCAAATACATAAAGCGGCGCGTGACATTCAGCAGCGCCAGTTGGTCCGACGCGAGGAAGTTTTCACCCACACCAAAACCAATAACGATTGGGCTACCAGAGCGAGCAACCACGATGCGTGACGGATCGTTGCGATCCATTGCTACCGTACCGTAAGCCCCTTCCAGTTGTTTCGCTGTTTTTTGTACCGCTTCAACCAGTGAAGCAGAGGAGCGCAGTTCCCACTCAACCATGTGCGCAATCACTTCGGTATCGGTTTGTGATTCAAACACATAGCCACGCTCACGCAGCAGTGCGCGCAACTCTTCGTGGTTTTCGATGATGCCATTGTGCACTACAGTGATATCGCCCGATTTATGTGGGTGTGCATTGATTTCTGATGGTTCGCCGTGTGTCGCCCAACGCGTGTGAGCAATACCCGTACCACCCATTACTTCAGCTTGGTTAACCGCATCCGCCAGCTCTTGTACTTTACCTAAACGACGAATACGCGTTAGGTTGTGCTCGGCATCGACAATCGCCACACCCGCCGAGTCATAACCGCGATACTCCAAACGGCGCAGACCTTCCACCAAAATTTCAGCCACATCTCGCTGTGCTACCGCACCGACGATTCCACACATAGTTATCTCTCCATATTGATATTTTTTGTTTTCTTCGCCCTCGGCAAGCAAGAGTAATGGCGAAGAATAAGGATTAGGCGCAAATGACGCGAACGCCGTTTGCTTCAATTTCTGCTTTGTGCTCCGGCAGCAGCTCTTCGTCGGTGATCAAGATGTCGATCATCGACCACGCCAGCTCCAGATTAGGGATTTTTCGACCAACCTTGTCAGACTCCACCATCACGATCACTTCTCGCGATACTTCGGCCATGACTTGGCTCAAACCAACCAGTTCATTAAACGTGGTGGTGCCACGTGCAAGGTCAACGCCGTCGGCGCCGATAAACAGTTGATCGAAATCGTACGAGCGCAATACAGACTCGGCGACTTGACCCTGAAAGGATTCAGAATGGGTATCCCAGGTGCCACCTGTCATCAGCAAGGTTGGCTCACTTTCCAGCTCATTCAGCGCGTTGGCAACATGCAAGGAGTTGGTCATCACCACCAAACCCCGTTTACCATTGAGCTGCTGAATCAGTGCCCCTGTGGTACTGCCACTGTCGATGACAATGCGATTGTGGTCGCGGATCAGCTCCGCGGCCAGTTCTGCCAGCCTTATCTTTCGATTCGAAACATATTTACTGAGTTCATCATGAATCACTTCTTTTGGGATAGAGATAGCACCACCGTAGCGTCTAAGCAGTTGGCCATTTTTCTCTAAAGAGGCGAGATCCTTTCGGATAGTGACTTCTGAGGTATCAAACTTATGGGCAAGTTCGTCAACACTGACTTCGCCTTTCTCGTTTACCAGATTAGAAATCGCGTGTCTTCTAAGTTGCGTGTTTCGTTTCGACATCTTTAATTGAAATAAAAGTTTCGTTATGAAATTTATTATATTCCAAACGAAACTTTTTCGTCCATTTATTTTGATCCAAAAAATTAATAAATAGCGATAAAACCTTGTCCTAAGACAATTCTTAGGCAGTGATATTGCTATCATTCAATGGTAGAATTCGCCCCCGAAAAGAAAAAAAATTACAGAATTGACCGTTATTTTTTTGCAACTTTCTTCATATAAGGTGGGGGAAGTCACAAAAAACCTGAATATTTGCTCATTGAGTTGGTCATAAAATGACTAAACTTGATGAAAGACTTACAGCTCTGGAAGGCAGTGAATTTGCACGAAAAGATGGGCTCGCACACCACAAGAAGCCGATATTTTCCACTCCCGAGCACAACAACCGACTTTCAAATTGTAACTATATTGACCGGAGAGACTCTTCCATGAAAAAGACCAAAATCGTATGTACGATTGGCCCGAAAACTGAATCTGTAGAGAAGCTAACTGAGCTAGTAAACGCAGGCATGAACGTAATGCGCCTGAACTTCTCTCACGGTGACTATGTTGAACACGGCACTCGTATCGCGAACTTCCGTAAAGTAATGGAAGTAACTGGTAAGCAATTGGCAATTCTTCTGGACACTAAAGGTCCTGAAATCCGTACTATCAAACTGGAAAACGGTGACGACGTTGATCTCGTTGCTGGTCAAGAGTTCACTTTCACCACTGACACATCTGTTGTAGGTAACAAAGATGTTGTTGCTGTCACTTACCCAGGTTTCGCTGCTGACCTATCTGTAGGTAACACTATCCTTGTTGACGATGGCCTCATCGAGATGGAAGTTATCGCAACTACAGCCACTGAAGTTAAGTGTAAAGTAATGAACAACGGCGCTCTGGGCGAAAACAAAGGTGTTAACCTTCCTGGCGTTTCAGTAAACCTGCCTGCACTGTCTGAAAAAGACAAAAACGACCTGAAATTTGGTTGTGAGCAAGGCGTTGACTTCGTTGCCGCTTCATTCATCCGTAAAGCTTCTGACGTGAAAGAGATCCGTGAAGTTCTCGCTGCAAACGGCGGCGAGAACATCCAAATCATCTCTAAAATTGAAAACCAAGAAGGTGTGGACAACTTCGACGAAATCCTAGAGCTTTCTGACGGTATCATGGTTGCTCGTGGTGACCTAGGTGTAGAAATCCCTGCAGAAGAAGTTATCTTCGCGCAGAAGATGATGATCGAGAAATGTAACCGTGCTCGTAAAGTGGTTATCACTGCAACTCAAATGCTCGATTCTATGATCAAGAACCCACGTCCAACTCGTGCTGAAGCGGGTGACGTTGCGAACGCGATCATGGACGGTACTGACGCAGTCATGCTTTCTGGTGAAACAGCAAAAGGTAAATACCCTGTTGAAGCGGTCACTATCATGGCGCAAATCGCGAACCGTACTGATTCTGTACTAAAAGCAGAGCTAGGCTCTCGTCTAGACAGCCCACGCCTACGTATCACTGAAGCGGTATGTAAAGGTGCAGTAGATACGGCTGAGAAACTTGCAGCGCCACTGATCATCGTTGCAACAGAAGGTGGTAAATCTGCACGTTCTGTACGTAAGTACTTCCCAACGGCAAACATTCTTGCGCTGACTACCAACAAGAAAACAGCCGCTCAACTTGTCCTAACTAAAGGTGTTACACCGGTTGTTGTTGAATCAATCGACAACACTGATGCTTTCTACGTAGCAGGTAAAGAGCTTGCGCTTGAGTCTGGCCTAGGCAGCAAAGGCGACATCGTTGTGATGGTATCTGGTGCTCTCGTGGCGTCAGGCACAACCAACACAGCATCAGTACACGTACTGTAAATAAATTTACAAAGATAAAACGAAATGAGGGCTTCGGCCCTCTTTTTTTATGAAACGCCTTGCGATAAAAAATTGTACGCTATATCATCAAAACCGTCAGAATTTCGTACTGTTAAATAAAGATAACTTCTTATTTATACGTCGTTTTTTATCTATGAGGTTTTGTTGTGTCCAGTCCTACTCTTACTGACAAAGTATCCAAAATGATCCGCGACGACATTCTAAGCGGCGCATTGAAACCGGGGCAAAAGTTAGTCGTTGCTGACCTAAAAGCAAAGTACGACGTTGGTGCCTCTCCGATCCGTGAAGCGTTAGTGCAACTCTCTTGGACCAAATACGTAAAACTTGAACCACAAAAAGGCTGTTGGGTTGCCCCTATGTGCAAATTTGAACTCAACGACCTGTATGAGAGCCTGCGCGTCATCGCTTCCGTTTTGCTCAAAAAAGCAATCGCTTGCGGTGATGAAAATTGGGAGCTGAGCGTACTAACCTCATTCCACAAACTGTCCAAAGTGCAGCAACTGAGCGATGAGCATTGGCCAGAATGGGAAGAGCGTCATCATCAATTTTATACCACGCTGCTCGCCGGCTCCGAGTCGCTCAATATGTTTGAGTTCTTCCGAGATTTGATCAATCAGATCAAACGTTATCGCTATTTTGCCCTGTGTCAGTCAAACAGCGAACGCCAAGCGCTGTTTAATATTGAAGAGCATGAGATGATCATGAAGCTGGTGCTGGCGAAAAATGTCGAGGAGGCCACTCGTTTGCTCGATAGCCACCTGCTGGGTTCAATGAAGGTGATTGAATCCGCCATCGAAGCGGCTTGAGCTTGACCTTGACTCTATGACAAAAAAAATCGGGTTGACCCCGATTTTTTGCTTATAACGACTTTACCAACCAAAGATCTCTTTGTGATGGGTATTAAGCAGCACAACCATCAATAGAAAATAGATGGCACTCAACTTAATCCCCAGAATCAATAAAGTGCCTAAGGTTAGTCTCACTAGAAAATGGTTTACCATACTCTGCCTCTGATGCCCGAACTGCGTATTTCCTTACCAACACGCCACGCGCGCTGAATCCGTTCAAGACAGGACAAACTGAACAATGTGTCACGCTGGGTTGCACGAAATCCTCGACGAAATTCGCCTTAGATCACAACAAGCCACAAAAGGAGTGACAGTTTACTTAATAACCAGTCTAGTTCAATTTTGCTCAAATATTAGACTTTAGTCTAACTGTACATATTTTGTGACAATTTGCCGCACAGAGAAATTAAGCGATGTCGTCATCACTGTAGCAAAGCGAAACACGATTTCGTCCGGAGCTTTTCGCATCGTACAAGGCGATGTCGGCACACTTGTAACTGCGGGTTGTGTTAGCCGTCAGGTCGGTAAAGCCGATGCTGACTGTCACATCCAAATCTTTTGCAACTTGAATCGCAATACGTAGCCGGTTGAGAACTACTTCCGCCGCTGAGATGGTGGTGTGCGGCATGATGATGGCAAACTCTTCCCCACCGACTCGCGCAAGAAAATCGGTATTGCGCAGGCTTTGCAGTAGCAGGCTCGCCACGGCTTTGATGACGCGATCGCCCTCATCATGCCCTTGCTCATCATTAATGCGTTTGAAATGGTCGATGTCGACTAGGGCCAAACAGGCTGTTGGCGTTGCAGGATATCGCTCCAACAAACTGGCGTGGTGTTGCAATTGCTCTTCAAACTTGCGTCGGTTCCAGATCTGAGTCAGTTCGTCTTTTTCGCTCAAATAGCGCAGCCGCTCTTCAAGCTGTTTACGCGCGGTAATATCCACCAGCGAGGTGATGTAGTAGCTCACTTTTCCCGCTGAGTTCTTGACGGCTTGGATATGCATGATAGCGGTCAGAACTTGATTGAAATACGTTTGGCAGCGGATCTCCCCTTCCCACACATCGTTTTTTTGCAACTCATTCCAAGCCTGCATCACGATGTCGAGATCATCACTCAAAAAGATCAAGTTGTATGCTCGCTTGCCTTCGATCTGCTGATTGTCGTAACCGAACATCTGCTCAAATTCTCGGTTAACTAAAATGATCCGGTGCGAGGTATTGGAGATCATCACGGCCGTCATGCCATTGAGTGCCGCGCGCGCTAACTTACTTTCGATACTGTGACGGCGATAATGCAATGCGACGGTGGTCACGGGCAGTACAAACAGCATCACCACACAAAAAACGATCAAGGCTTCACGAATCAACTCATTGACCGCCTGCTGTGAGCGCGCCATCAACTGCTCTTGACTCATATCAATCACTAAGTGCAGCGCACCATGACTGCCCAGAACTAAGGTATTAAAAACGACCAAACACTTATTGTCGTAAAAATAACCCGCTTGTTGCTGGGAGAACTTTTGCCAGCTCTGCGGATAGAGTTTGCTAAAGCGGTAAATTTCTCGTTCGGGAAGATAATCCCCGAACAGCTTCTCTGGTTGATCGCTGACCACGTAGTAACCGCGTTGATTGATGATGTCGACGTTAAAATCTTGCACAGGCGAATAGTGCAAACGGCTCGCCATGTAGCGAATGTTAAGATTCATCACCAGATAGCCCACGCGCTGATTACGGATAGTGACAGGAGCAAAGATGCGCATCACTGGCGTATAAGGTTCTTTGAGTTGCCCTTGTTCTTCTTCCAGCGTGACGCCCCAAACGCCCGTCTCATCATTTTTGAGTGCTTGAGCACTGGCAAAAAACGGGTCATTCGATACATCTTGCGCTGGGGCTTGGGAGAGGAAAACCCCCACATTCAAATCGTAGTTCACCCGAAAGCGTTCATATCCCGACAGATCCAGTAAGCTAATGCGGGTATACCACTTCTGATTGAGTAGCACTGAGGACCACAAATCGGTTAACGCCGCTTGGTGTTCTTGATCAGGAGTGAGAATGAAGTCTGTCAGCGTTTGGTTATATTTGAGCAGATCGAGAACCGACAACATCTGCCCGTAGAGATTGGTGTACTCGCGCTGAGTGTAAGCGAGCTGATTCAACGCATCTTCGGCACTGCTTTGCAGGTTGTCATCAAGCAGGGAGCGATATTTGTCGTGGTAATAAAAGGCGATGAGTGCTGCAAAAAAGACGCTGATCAGAAGAAGAATGCCGAACAGTTTTCTGACTTTCACTCTGAGCTACACCTTCCTGGCTAAATGAAGAGCGAAGTATAACATAAATCAGATTTGCCCCTACAAACTCTCATCAAATCTTTGTAAATGAAGTAGTTGCAAACGAAGTCGTTGTAAATAACTAGGGCCACATAATGTGGCCCAGAAAGAAAAAAGAATCAACGCAGGTTAAGCGCGTAACGCTCGCTCACCACGTGCAATGCCCACGACGCCGCTTCGGGCGACTTCAATCACTTCAGTGACTTCGGAAATCGCATCAATAAACGCATCGAGTTTTTCACTATTGCCCGCCAACTGTACGGTGTATTGCGAAGCGGTGACATCCACGATCTGCCCACGGAAAATATCCGCAGTGCGTTTGACTTCCGCGCGAGCAAAACCGCTGGCTTTGACTTTAACCATCATCAGCTCACGCTCGATGTGATCAAACTCGGTGACCTCTTGCACTTTGAGCACATCAATTAACTTGTGCAGTTGCTTTTGAATTTGCTCCAGTTGCATCTCATCCGACATCGTGGTGATGTTAAGACGCGATAGGGTTTCGTCATCGGTGGGGGAAACCGTCAACGATTCGATGTTGTAGCCACGCTGAGAAAACAGGCCAACCACACGAGACAAAGCACCCGGTTGGTTTTCCAATAGCAGTGAAATTATGTGTCTCATATCAGGTTCTCTCCGTTTTGCTTAGCCACATTTTGTCCATCCCTTCGCCTTTGATCTGCATTGGGTATACGTGCTCCGTTTCATCCACACTGATATCGACAAAGACCAAACGATCTTTCATCTCCAGTGCTTTACGAAGACCGGACTCCAGTTGGTCCGGCGTTTCAATGCGGATACCCACATGCCCATACGCTTCAGCGATAGCCACAAAATTCGGCACCGAACTCATGTATGAATTCGAGTGACGTCCCTGATAGATAATGTCTTGCCACTGCTTAACCATGCCAAGAAAACGGTTATTCAAGTTAATGATTTTAACTGGAATATCGTATTGCATCGCCGTGGAAAGCTCTTGAATATTCATCTGAATACTGCCATCGCCCGTCACCACCACCACTTCTTCTTCTGGCATGGCAAATTTCACTCCCATACCCGCCGGCAAACCAAAACCCATGGTGCCAAGGCCACCGGAATTGATCCAGCGACGCGGCTTGTTGAATTGATAGTAGAGCGCGGCAAACATTTGATGCTGACCGACATCCGATGCGACGTACGCGTCTCCATTGGTCAGTTTGTGCAAGGTTTCAATCACTTGCTGCGGTTTGATCCGCTCTGAGGAAGTATCATAAGCAAGACACTGGCGATCCTGCCACACTTGGATCTCTTGCCACCAAGCGTCTAACGCGGCGCTATCGTTGCTCGCTCCCTGCTCTTCCATCAGGCCAACCATGGTTTCGAGCACTTTCTCAGCAGAGCCGACGATCGGCAGATCAACTTTGACGTTTTTCGAAATCGACGATGGATCGATATCGATATGCATGATCTTGGCGTCCGGACAGTATTTTTCCAAATTATTGGTAGTACGGTCATCAAAACGAACCCCGACCCCGAAGATCAGGTCAGCGTGATGCATTGCCATATTGGCTTCATACATACCATGCATACCGAGCATGCCCAAAGCGTTTTTGTGGGTCCCAGGAAAAGCCCCCAACCCCATCAAGGTACTCACGACAGGCAGATTTAAATGCTCGGCCAGTTTGAGAATTGGCTCGTGCGCGCCAGAGATGATGGCGCCGCCACCGATGTACAACACTGGCTTCTTGGCTTCGAGCAACGCTTTGAGCGCTTTTTTGATCTGCCCTTTGTGACCCTCTGTGGTTGGCTTATACGAACGCATGCTGATGGTTTTTGGGTATTCGTACGGCAATTTCACCAGCGGATTCATTACGTCCTTAGGCAGATCGATCACCACCGGGCCAGGTCGGCCAGTGGTGGCAATGAAGAAGGCTTTTTTGATCGTTTCTGGAATATCTTGCGCACGCTTGACGAGAAAACTGTGTTTAACGATAGGGCGTGATACACCGACGATGTCGCACTCTTGAAACGCGTCGTTACCAATCAGGCTATTGGGCACGTTGCCGGAAATGACGATCATCGGAATGGAATCCATGTAGGCAGTGGCGATTCCTGTCACTGTGTTAGTCGCACCGGGTCCAGAACAAACCAAGACCACGCCCGGCTTGCCTGTGGCTCTGGCATAGCCATCAGCCATATGCGTTGCGGCTTGCTCGTGTCGTACTAAAACGTGACGAATTTGTTCGGTTTTGGCATGCAGTGCATCGTAGATATCCAGTACGGAACCACCGGGGTAACCGAAGATCTGTTCTACTTTTTCTTCGATCAGAGATTGCACCACCATCTCTGCGCCAGACAACATCGCTGTCATATCGTTTCTCCTTGCCAGCATGCAACGAATAAGGTCAATCAATTGTGCTGGTTTTACATAGTCTAGGGCTTATTTGTAGCCTAATTCGAAATATTTCCAATTTCAGCTATGTCCCGCCTTTGTCATAACAAAGAGCAAGGTAACGCAACAAATGTAACCTTTTCTTATCAGGAGATCTAATGCGACTTGGATCGAATTTTAAACAAGATGCTAAATTTTAGAGATTAATAAGAAATTGATGTTACTTCTTCGCCACTCTGCGGAATAAAACATCAAGATACCAGCAATTAAGGATGAATAATCCAACGCTTGCACTCATAACGAGTTAACTATGGGCAAAAATGCTCAGATAAAAAACCGCCTTGGTTGCCGAAAGGCCAACAAGACGGTCAATGCGCTTTGAACAATCAAACGAGTAACAAGGCGTTATTTTTTGCCTTTATCCGAATACATTTCTTCAATCTCATCCTGATATTTATCGTTAATCACTTTACGACGCAATTTTTGCGTTGGCGTCAACTCACCATCGTCCATTGAGAATGCTTTAGGCAGCAATTTGAACGCTTTCACTTGCTCAAATTTGGCCAGCTCTTTTTGTAGCTCATTAACCCGCTTTTCAAACATCTCCACCACTTGGTGATGCTTAATCAGCTCTAAGCGATCGTGATACTTGATATTCAACTCTTTGGCGTACTCTTCCAACGCGTCAAAACATGGCACGATCAAAGCGGAAACAAATTTACGCGTGTCGGCAATTACCGCGATCTGTTCGATAAAATGATCTTTACCGATCGTCCCTTCAATCATCTGCGGCGCGATGTATTTACCGCCCGAAGTTTTCATCAGCTCTTTGATGCGATCCGTGATAAACAGGTTGCCATGTTCATCAATATGCCCAGCATCGCCAGTTTTCAAGAAACCGTGTTCATCGAAACTCTTGGCGGTCTCTTCCGCCATTTTGTAGTAGCCACGCATCACCATCGGACCGCGCACCAGAATTTCGTTGTTCTCACCAATTTTCACTTGCGCGCCCGGCATCGAGACACCGATCGAATCGGGATTGAACCCATTATCCCCCCAACAGGAAACCGTGGCGGTAGTTTCCGTCATGCCGTAGCCCAGTTTAACGTTAATGCCTATCGCATGGAAAAAGCGACCAATGGTTTCATCTAGCTTGGCGCCACCACAAGGCATAAAGTTGATCCGTCCACCGAGCAGCTCACGCAACTTAGACAGTACGATTTTATCGGCTAAAGCATACGATTTTTTCAATAATAAAGATGGCTTGCGTCCTTGCTGATGGCAGGCCGCCATTTTGGCCCCCATATTCACCGCCCAAGTGAACAGCACTTTTCTCACTAAAGGGGCCTTGGCGACTTTTTCATGAATGGCAGAGAAGATCTTCTCGTAAAAACGGGGCACGGCGCACATCACCGTCGGGCGGATTTCACCGAGCGCGGCACGTACTTGCATGGTATCTTGCAGATAACAGTTGGTCGCCCCTTTGTAGAGCACGTAAAAGGTCCAAGCTCGCTCAAATACATGGGAAAGAGGCAGGAAACAGAGGGAAACGTCTTTCTCACTCAGGCTCAGTACTTGGTCGTGCCCTTTGAGCTGCGCGGCGATGTTGGTGTAATCCAGCATCACCCCTTTTGGCTGTCCCGTCGTTCCGGAGGTGTAGATTAAGGTGAGAAGATCGGCAAAATTGGCCTGTTCAACGCGCAGTAAAAGTTCGCTTTGCTGTTCTGGGTTCGCCTGCGCGATAAAACGTTGCCAATGTTTGGCTCTAGGGTGATCGCCAAGCTCAATCTCATCCGACATGGCGACGATCAATTCAAGCTGTGGGCACTGCGCAAACAGAGTCACTGCTGCATCAAACTGTGCCTGCTCACCGACAAACAGCACTTTGACATCGGCGTCTTGCAGAATGTATCCCGCCTGAGCGGCCGTATTAGTCGGATAGATAGGCACCGTGACACAACGTATTTGCAGCGCAGCAAAATCAGCAATGGTCCACTGCGGCATGTTGTTGGAGAAAATACCAATTTTGTCTTGTACATTGAGCCCCTGCGTTAGCAAAGCTAGGGAAAGATTGTCAACTTGTTGGCCAAACTGCTTCCAGCTGATCTCTTGCCAGGCGTCACCTACTTTATGCTTCAAAGCGGTCGTCTCTGCCCTTTGAGCTATCTGCTCTCGAACTCGTTTTACAATATGAAAATCTAAATTGGCCATCTCTTCTACCTTTGGCTTACACCTGTAAGCTCTATTTGCGGGCACAGTGTAGCCATGAAAGAGAAAAACGCAACTGATGCGGGTCAAACTTATCCTGTTTTAGAGAGCGTCATCACTTAGTTTGTCAAAAAGCACAACCAAGAAAAAAGCCCTTGTCGCCTAAAGCGTCAAGGGCTTAATTCATCAAGCTGAAGTCTCTTTTATTGCACAGCAACCACTTCACCACAGGTCACCATCAACAAATCGCGCAGCCAAATATGGCCTTTGTCTTTTTCGCTCGATTCATGCCAGCTGAGGTAACCACTGATCTCGCAATTTTCAAACGGCAGATCCAAAATCTGCAATTGGTCATGATTGGCGGCATTTTCCACAATCCAGCGCGGCGCAATCGTCACCAATTCGGACTGACCGACCACGTAAAGTACATTGCTCAAGCTGGTGCCTTCAAAATACGCTTCCACCTCTAACTCACGATACGCTTGTTCAGAAAAACTTCTCTGCCCATGGGTCTTGGATAACTTGGCGTGGCGCTCACTAAGCAATTGCTCCGCCGTCACCTCGCCTTGGATACGAGAGTGACCTTTTGACGTCACTACCACCAATTGATCTTTGAAGATCTCGGTACTTGAAAAACCTTGTTCATCAAAACGCGCGTAATCGATCACAAAGTCGATCTCTTGATAACGCATACGCTCCGACAACTTGCGATCAAATTCCGCATCGAGATGCAACTGCACACTTGGTGCTTGGGCGTGGATATCGGCCATGATTCTTGGTGCGAAACGCATATCACACGGGCTGCAAATCGCCAGTTTAAACAGGCGGGTAGAAGATTCAGGCTGGAATACGGAGCTTGGCAGTTCATTGCGCACCAGTTGCAACGCTTGACGGATAGGGCCAAACAACTGACGAGCACGCTGAGTTGGCTGAATACCACGCCCCTGACGCATGAACAGCTCATCATTAAACATCACTTTTAAACGCGCGACGGCATTACTCACCGCAGGTTGTGACATCCCTAGATTGTGCGCCGCTCGAGTAATATTTTGCTCCTGCATCACGGCATCAAACACGGTCAACAGGTTCAAATCGACCCCTCTCAGGGTACTTTCCATCCGATAGCTAGCGATAGCGCTGATCGCTTCTTTTTTATCTAACATCTGACTTGCCTCTTATTATTAACGGTCAACAAAAATGAATGTAGTAATCGGAATAGATAACCTGGATTGTTATATATATCGCCCCTATGTCAGCTAGGGCACTACTACTATCATTGAATCCGTTAATGGTTGGCAAACAGATTGACAACTAATCACGAAATTTTAGGTAAGAAAAAATAATAACTAGCAAATTCAATTGGTTGAGATAAATATAAAAAAGTATAAAAATCAAGAATATCATTTCAATAAGTAATATTTAGCTCGTGTATACGTGACAAAAACAAAGACGGAACTTATTCATTTGGCATATAACCACAATGAGATACAAGAAATTCCGTCAATGAATAATTTATAAATTTGACACGTAAGTGGGGAAATCGACTCGTTCCCAAAGCAGTCGGGAGAGCTCTTGCTGTGAGCTCCAATCGCCTTGCAAAAGCCAGTCTGAGATTGCAGCGGCCACATCAGGATAAGTGACGCTTTCGGCATGCTCTTCCTCCAACCAAGCACGCACCACTGGTGCATCGAGCGAATCCATCACCGACGCCAATCCCAAGGTTTCGAGTGTTGCCACATTGCTTTGCTGCTCAAACTGCCCTTGCAGGGGCTTGACCAACAATTTTTTTCCTAGGGAGAGGGCCTCGGATGGCAGTTCAAACCCACCGTTGGCAATCACACCGCTACAGGCATGTAAATCGGCCTGAAAAGCCTGATGATTGAGGGCACGAAGCTCGACATTTTCCAGCACTTCAGTATGTAAGAGGTCGGGGTGGTAGCAGAGAAACTTTTGCCCTTGAAAGCGCCACAATAACTCACAAATCTCCTCTACCTGTTCAAAAGGCAGATAAACCAAAATGAAATCTCGATGGGCCGAGCTCTGCTGCACGGTATTGACGATCGGCGGCAGAATCGGTTGATCAAAATGATACCAGTGCAAGCCGATGTGGATATCCGCAGGGGCAAAGTACTGCAACACTTGCTTGTCTAACCAACTTGCTCCTTTCAGTGGAACCGGATAGCGAAAAGCATTTTGGTGGCTGATGCTAATACAGGTTTTCTGCTGTTTTTTCGCCGCCCACGCCGACACGGGTTCAAAATCATTGATCACCAAGTCGTAGGCAGAGAGATCGAGGCTGTCGATTTCACGCTTCAGTTGTAGCAGGTTGTTATTCAGTGCCGTTTTTACATAGCTCACTCGACCTTTCTCCGTGGCAAAAGTCAGACCACGGCAGGTTCGAAACTCGCCAAATGCCTCCATCGAGAAATAGCGTTCCGCTTCGCGCCCAGAAAAGAAAAAGTCCACCGCGACGCCACGTTGTTTGAGCGCATTGGCCATTGCCCTCGCTCTGGCAATATGACCGTTGCCCGTCCCTTGCACGCCATACAATATTTTCATGCTTTACCCCAACAGCAGCGACAAAGCAAAGGATGCGCATGCACTCCCAAGCACGGCACCAATCAACACGTCGGTGAGAAAATGCACCCCAAGTAAGATGCGTGCCAAGCCAATTAAACTTGCCCAGCAGAAAGCAAACCAAGCCAACTCAGGATAAAAGTGCGCAATTAACGTCGCCATGACAAAACCCGCAGCGGTGTGCCCAGAAGGTAAGCTATAGCGGTCGGAGGGAGTAATAAAAGCGGGGAGATAAGCGCAGTACTCTTCGGGCCTACGCCGTTTAAAGCTATTTTTCAGTAACCAATAGATCGGCAGCTCGATAGCAAAAGCCAACAATCCTGCGCACAAGAACATCCATCCGTGAGTGGGCTGCATCAACCAAGCGGCTAAACCTAGCGCCAGATACAAGTGCCCATCACCACTGTGCGACACCGCTTTACTGATGGTCGCGACTTGATGGCTAAAGCGGTGTCTGAGACAGAGACTTGAAAAAGCCAAATCCAACGCCGCGATCCGCTCCATCGGCTGGCTCAGGGAAACGAGAGTCCTCATAAGTATCTTCCTATTAACCTTGGGGTACAAAAGTTAAGCTAGAAGAGGTTAATGACAATCCAATGAAGGCAATTTGGCTATTTGGTGAACAGAGCACTGCCGTACTATGCAGCAGAAAGCAGGTTACGACGGCTACAGAACCGTAGCCAGTTCAGGCCGTAAAAAGCCGCTTTTCATCACTTGAATATTGTGTTCCACCAAACGCTCCAAAAACGGTTCATTAATTTCAACGCCATGCACTGCAAGCAACGCCGGAGGCGCAATAAACGGAAAGACCATTAGGCTGATGTAAGAAATACGACAGAGCTGCGGATCCCTTTCAGGGTTTATCACGCCACTGCTGGCCAATTTGCCAAACAACATTTCTTGCATCGGTTGGGTGATATCCAAAAAGACTTTTTCCACCAGCCGACGTTGAATGTCTGAGGGCGGCATGTGCATCACCTGAACGATCAAACGCGGAAATTGCGGCATTTTTACCATTTCACGATAGTAGGTTTTCATAATGTCGAGCAGATTGCGCTCTGTGCTCTCCATGACCAACTGCTGCATTTTCTTCTGCATCGGCGCTAACGTCTCTCTTAACATGGTTTCAAACAGCCCTTCTTTGCTGCCAAAGTAGTAGCGAATTAAAGCGCTGTTGACCCCCGCCTTTTGCGCAATCAACCGCGTTGAGACTTTGTCATACGCCATGACCACAAACAGATCCCGCGCATGGTCAATCAACTTTTTACGCGCATCGGTGTTACTACTTGGTCGCCCTACTCTGCGTTTTTCCGCCATCTCGTTTTATCTCCCATATTCATCGTCGATGAATTATATCCCGTCGTGATTAGAGTGATATCGCAATTATTCTTCATCGCTTAATCAGCGATGAATTTTAGACCTCACCGCTCTTTGCGAGCGAAACTGTTTGCACGCGGAACTGATCGGATATGAGTAAAAAATCAACTTTAGGGTTGACGCGCTCCACCGAGTGCGGTACTAATCTGTTAACTTAATTTTGTGGAATGCTTAACAAGATGACAGCACACTTTTCTCTCCTCAACCTCCTCCTTATCGTGACCAGATCGCGCGGGTAGGCTGTGGAAGAAAAATAACCACACAGAATGACAAGAAACCCGCACGCAGATGCGGGTTTTTTTATATCTAAACACAACATCTACCGGAAGAAATCGATTAACTATCGAAAAAAGGAAGCGAACATGAACGATCAGGTGATAATTTTCGACACCACATTGCGTGATGGCGAACAAGCGTTGTCAGCGAGTTTGACAGTCAAAGAAAAACTGCAAATTGCCTACGCGCTGGAAAGGCTGGGCGTTGATGTGATTGAAGCAGGCTTCCCGGTCTCCTCTCCGGGTGATTTTGAATCGGTGCAAACCATCGCCAAACATATTAAAAACAGCCGGGTTTGTGCCCTTTCTCGTGCCGTTGAGAAAGACATTGACGCCGCTGCGCAAGCGCTAAAAGTCGCTGAGGCGTTTCGAATTCACACCTTTATTTCCACATCCACCATCCACGTTCAAGATAAGCTGCGCCGTAGCTACGATGATGTGGTTGAGATGGCGGTGCATGCCGTCAAACATGCGCGCAACTACACTGATGATGTCGAGTTTTCTTGTGAAGACGCGGGCCGCACGCCAATGGACAACCTGTGCCGTATGGTCGAGGCGGCGATTAACGCTGGCGCACGCACCATCAACATTCCCGATACCGTTGGCTACACCGTGCCAAGCGAGTTTGGCGGCATCATTCAAACGCTGTTCAATCGCGTGCCGAACATCGATAAAGCGATCATTTCAGTCCACTGTCATGATGACTTGGGCATGTCGGTCGCCAACTCGATTGCCGCGGTGCAAGCGGGCGCACGTCAAGTGGAAGGCACCATCAATGGCATCGGCGAGCGCGCAGGTAACTGTTCGCTGGAAGAAGTCGCCATGATCATCAAAACACGTCAAGAGCTATTGGGCGTGCGCACTGGCATTAAACACGAAGAGATCCATCGCACCAGTAAATTGGTCAGCCAGCTTTGCAACATGCCGATCCAAGCCAACAAAGCGATTGTCGGCGCCAATGCCTTTAGCCACTCATCCGGCATTCACCAAGATGGCATGCTAAAGAACAAAAACACCTACGAAATCATGACACCCGAGTCGATCGGCCTGAAAAACCAAGCGCTGAACCTAACCAGTCGCAGCGGCCGCGCCGCAGTGAAAAGCCATATGGATTCAATGGGCTACAAAACCGAAGAGTACAATTTGGATGCCTTGTACGAAGATTTCTTAAAACTGGCCGATCGCAAAGGTCAAGTATTTGATTACGATTTAGAAGCGTTGATGCATTTTTCCAACCTGCGTGAAGAAGACGATTTCTATAAATTGAGTTATCTAAGCGTTCAATCAGGCAGCGTGATGGCGACCACCAGCATTAAATTGCAATGCGGCGAAGAAGAAAAATGCGAAGCCGCCGTTGGCAACGGCCCGGTTGATGCGTTATACCAGTGTATCTACCGTTTGACGGGCTACGATATCGTACTGGACAAGTTTGATCTGACCGCCAAAGGCGAAGGGGAAGATGGTTTAGGCCAAGCGGATATTATCGCCAACTACAAAGGCAGAAAATACCACGGCACCGGCGTTTCCACGGATATTGTCGAAGCGTCTGGACAAGCTCTGCTGCACGTGATCAACAGCATTCATCGCGCCGACACCATCGCCGAGCTGAAGCAGAAAAAGATTGCCACCGTCTGATGCCCTTTGCGCCCAATCAGGCGCACAGATAAAGAATTGAGACAAACACAACTCAAAAAAGATTAAATAAAACGAAAGGATTAACATGACAGACAAAACTTACAAAATCGCCGTCTTACCTGGCGATGGCATCGGCCCAGAAGTGATGGCACAAGCGCATAAAGTGCTGGACGCCATCGAGAAAAAACATGCCATCACTTTTGAGCGAGAAGAGCACGATGTCGGCGGGATTGCGATCGATAATCATGGTTGCCCGCTGCCAGAAAGCACTGTCAGAGCTTGTGAACAGAGCGATGCGGTTCTGTTTGGTTCAGTCGGTGGTCCGAAATGGGAACACCTGCCGCCCAACGATCAACCTGAGCGCGGCGCTCTGCTGCCACTGCGTAAACACTTCCAACTGTTTTGTAACCTTCGTCCCGCGCAAATTCACAGCGGTTTAGAGAACTTCTCACCACTGCGCGCCGATATTTCTGCGCGCGGCTTTGACATTGTGGTGGTGCGCGAGCTCACTGGCGGTATCTACTTTGGTCAACCCAAAGGCCGTGAAGGAGAAGGCGCTAACGAGAAAGCGTTTGATACCGAGGTTTATCACCGTTTTGAAATAGAGCGCATCGCAAAAATTGCGTTTGAATCAGCGCGCCTGCGCCGCAAAAAAGTGTGCTCGATTGACAAAGCCAACGTGCTACAAAGCTCGATTTTATGGCGTGAAGTGGTGGAAGAGATCGCCAAAGAGTACCCAGATGTGCAACTTTCACATATGTACATCGACAACGCGACCATGCAGCTCATCAAAGATCCAGCGCAATTTGACGTGATGCTCTGTTCCAACATTTTCGGCGACATCATTTCTGATGAGTGTGCGATGATCACCGGTTCGATGGGCATGCTGCCTTCCGCCAGCCTCAATGAAAGTAAGTTTGGTTTGTACGAGCCTGCCGGCGGCAGTGCGCCCGATATCGCGGGCAAAAACATCGCTAACCCAGTGGCGCAAATCCTCTCGGCAGCGCTAATGCTGCGATACAGCCTTGGCGAAGAAACCGCAGCGCAAGAGATCGAAAACGCGGTCTCTCAAGCACTGGCTGCAGGCGAGCTGACAGCGGATCTGGCGGGCAACAAACCCGCCCTGACAACCTCTGAGATGGGCGATAAGATCGCACAATACATTCTAAATTCATAAAAACACGGAAGTTCGAGCAATGGGCAAAACACTCTACGAAAAAGTTTACGATGCGCATGTCGCCGTTGCAGCGCCAGGGGAAACCCCGATCCTGTACATTGACCGCCACTTGGTTCACGAAGTGACCTCCCCACAAGCCTTTGATGGTTTGCGTGAAAAAGGACGTCAAGTACGTCAGGTGAGCAAAACCTTCGCCACGATGGATCACAATGTCTCTACCACCACCAAAGACATCAATGCGTCCGGCGAGATGGCACGCATTCAGATGGAAACGCTGATCAAAAACTGTCTGGACTTTGGTGTCACTCTGTATGACTTAAACCATAAATATCAAGGCATTGTACACGTCATGGGGCCAGAGTTGGGCATCACGTTACCAGGTATGACGATTGTGTGTGGGGACTCACACACCGCGACTCATGGCGCGTTTGGCTCGCTCGCCTTTGGTATCGGCACGTCAGAAGTGGAGCACGTGCTCGCCACACAAACGCTCAAGCAGGCGCGCGCCAAAACCATGAAAATCGAAGTCAAAGGCAAGGTGGCCGAAGGCATCACCGCCAAAGACATCGTGTTAGCCATCATCGGCAAAACCACCGCCGCTGGCGGTACGGGTTATGTGGTCGAATTCTGTGGTGAAGCGATTACTGACCTGTCGATGGAAGGCCGCATGACCGTGTGCAACATGGCGATTGAACTTGGCGCAAAAGCCGGTTTAATTGCGCCAGATGAGACCACTTTCGAGTACATTAAAGGTCGTAAATTCTCACCACAAGGTGCTGATTTTGAAGCGGCAGTGGAGTATTGGAAAACACTCAAAACCGATGAAGATGCCGCCTTTGACGCCGTGGTCACACTCGACGCAGCAGAAATCAAACCACAAGTGACTTGGGGCACCAACCCGGGCCAAGTGATCGCAGTAGACGAGCCGATTCCTGCACCTGAAAGCTTCAGCGACCCGGTCGAGAAAGCCTCGGCAGAAAAAGCGCTGGCTTATATGGGCCTTGAAGCGGGCAAATCGCTTTCTGACTATAAAGTCGACAAAGTGTTTGTCGGCTCGTGCACCAACTCGCGAATTGAAGATATGCGCGCTGCCGCCAGTGTCGCCAAAGGGCGCAAAGTGGCGTCACATGTGCAAGCGCTGATCGTTCCGGGCTCTGAACAGGTGAAAGCGCAAGCGGAAGCTGAAGGCTTGGATGTTATTTTTAAACAAGCAGGCTTTGAATGGCGGTTGCCAGGGTGCTCAATGTGTCTGGCGATGAACAACGATCGTCTAGGACCGCAAGAGCGCTGCGCGTCCACGTCCAACCGCAACTTTGAAGGGCGACAAGGGCGTGATGGTCGTACCCACTTGGTGAGCCCAGCCATGGCAGCAGCAGCAGCGATTGCCGGCCATTTTGTTGATATTCGAGATTGGAAATAAGAGGAAGCAAACATGCAAGGTTTTAAACAACATACCGGTTTGGTGGTTCCTCTGGATGCGGCCAACGTCGATACCGATGCCATTATTCCAAAACAGTTTCTGCAGAAAGTCTCTCGTTTAGGCTTTGGCAAACACCTGTTCCACGATTGGCGTTTTCTGGATGACGCGGGCGAGAAGCCCAACCCTGACTTTGTGATGAATGCGCCGCGCTACCAAGGGTCATCCATTCTACTTGCTCGCGAAAACTTTGGCTGTGGCTCATCACGCGAACACGCGCCATGGGCACTGGCGGACTACGGCATTCGCGCCATGATAGCGCCGAGCTTTGCGGATATTTTCTATGGCAACTCGATCAATAACCAGATGGTGCCCGTGCGTCTGACGGAACAAGAAGTCGAAGAGCTGTTCCAGTTTGTCGAGGCCAATGAAGGTGCACAAATCGAAGTGGACCTTGAGGCACTCAAAGTGCGAGCCAACGGCAAAGAGTACGCCTTTGAAATCGATGATTTTCGTCGCCATTGCTTGTTAAACGGTTTAGACAACATCGGCCTAACTCTGCAACATGAACAGAAGATCGCAGCTTATGAAGCCAATATCCCGGCATTTTTACGCTAAGCGTGAAAATGTCTTGGTTCAAATCAATGGGAATAGCGCGCTATTCCCATTTTGTTTTCGAGCCGATGAAAGGGATGGACGCGCACTGCGGTCTTATTCGTTATCTCGATAAATGACCTAGATAAATAACCTAGCGAAGAGCCTGACTATGCGACCACTTATCCTACTGCTTTTGTTCTTTTCTTTTGCCAGCTACGCGGCGCCTAAATCCGAACTTTGGCCCTATTGGCAGACATCCGATGAACAGAGCACTCTGGAAGTATCCCACCAAACTTGGCAGAACTTACTCGATCGCTATCTGGTGCGCCAAGGGGAAAATACCCTGTTTCGCTATGCTGCCGTTTCTGATGCGGATAAAAAAGCCCTCAAGCAATATTTAGCTGACTTGGCGACCCAAGATCCACTGCGCTTGAAACGCGCCGAACAGTACGCCTATTGGGTGAACCTTTACAATGCCATCACCGTCGACCTTATCTTGCAACACTACCCCGTCAAATCGATTACCAAACTGGGCGGGCTGTTCAGTTTTGGCCCGTGGAATGACAAAGTAAGCACCATTAACGGCAAAGCGCTGACGCTCAACGACATTGAGCATCGAATCTTGCGTCCGATCTGGAACGATCCTCGCACCCATTATGCGGTGAACTGCGCCAGCTTAGGCTGCCCCAATTTACAACCTTACGCCTTCACCGCAAGCAACCGTGACGCCTTACTTGAACAGGCGGCAAGAGAATTTATCAATAGCTCGAAAGGCGTTGACATACAGGGCAATCAGGCACGGCTCTCTTCGATTTATGACTGGTTTGTGGAAGATTTTGGCGGCAAAGAAAAAGTGTTTGAACACATTGGCACTTACGCACCTCAATATCGCGGTTTTTCGGCCAAGGTTGAATACCAGTATGACTGGAACTTGAATCAGGCAGACTGAAGATAACCATTTTGCATGGTCAACAAAAGGGCCGCATTCGGCCCTTATGTTTGTTACTGAAACAACGGTAGTTACTTAAAACGACGGTGGTTACTTAAAATGACGATAGCTACTTAAAATCAGTGTCTACTTAAAACCTTTTTCTCTTTTGATCAAATCGTAGGCGCTTTGAATCTCTTGCGACTTTTCTTTGGCCATATTCATCATTTCGGGTGGAAGACCTTTGGCCATCAGCTTATCTGGGTGGTGTTCATTCATCAGTTTACGATACGCTCGTTTCACCTCTTTACCATCGGCCGAGGCATCCACACCCAAAATTTTATACGCGTCAGCCAATTGATCAGTTTGTGAGGCTTGCTGCCAACCACCGTTGGACGAAGAGCGCTGCGAGCCCCCTTGTTGCTGACCAAAACCGCCCTGACGCTGAAAGCGAAACGCCGCTTCTTGCATATGTAAACGGCGCTCAAGCTGCTCAGAGGAAAAGCCCAAGCCGCGCGCTATTTTATGCAGGACGTTTCGCTCGCTCGGATGGACATCCCCATCGGCAAACGCGGCGGAAATCTGCAGTTCCAAAAAGAATTGCAGCAAATCAAAACGCCCGCCAGTGGCGATGCGAACTCGCTCTAGCACTTGCTCTAAGGGGAAATCACGCTCTTTACCTTCACGAAAGGCTTCTTGCGCCGCTTTACGCTGTTCGCCATGCAGGCTCATACGATCCATCATCGCCATCGCCAGTTGAATCTCTTCACGCGTCACCTGCCCTTTGGCTTTCGCCACGTGTCCCATCACCGCAAAGGCCGCTTTAAAAAATTCTTCCTGTCTTTCGGTCTGACTCGGGCCTTGTCCAAAGCCGGAGGTTTTAAACCCCGCTTGGTTTAAGCGACGCGCTTTATCAAACTGATGGCCAAGAAACAGGCCAAACAGAGCGCCAAAAACATTACCAAATAAAAAACCAAAAAAGGCGCCAAGTATTTTGCCAAAAATCTGCATTATGTGTTCTCTATCTCTGAATTTTTCCCGTCAATGACGGTCATATAGTGCTGGATGCCACGATTTCCTTTATGATAGGGAAATTATTTTTTCGGTCTGGCCATCATATAGCCATCGAGCAGTAGTGACATAGGAAAGTTCCGTTCAATGCAACATTTCTCCCGCACTTTTTTAGCGGCCTCTATCAGTACCGCCCTGTTTGTCCCTTACACACAAGCCCAAACAACACTCGGTGATAGTGTGCAGGAAATGCCCACTATAGATCAATGTTTGGTCAGCGCAGAAGAAAATGATGCCAATGCGCCGATTGTGGTGCACTCAGACCGTCTACAAGCGATTAATGGCGATAAAGCCGTCTACTCGGGCGATGTGGAAGTCATTCAAGGCAAGAAAAAAATCACTGCCGATTCGGTCACTTTGCATCAACAAGAACAAGTGGTCGTGGCCGAAGGCAACGTCACGTTTAACGATGGCGAGGTGAAAGCCAGCTCTAGCCGCGTCACCAACAACATGGCACAAGAAACCTTCTCGCTGGAAAACACCCAATACCAGTTCCTTTGCCAACAAGGTCGCGGTGAAGCCGCGTACATCGCCAAGACCGGACAAGCCGTATACCAGTTGCAAGATGGCTCGATAACCTCTTGCCCGGCAGACGACAACGCTTGGCGCCTGGTCGCATCAAGCATCGACGTTGACCAAAATGAAGAAACGGCGACGTTTTACAATCCACGCTTTGAAGTGATGGATGTGCCGATTTTCTACGTGCCTTATTTAACTCTGCCGATTGGCAACACACGCAAAACGGGCTTTCTTTTTCCCTCCGTCTCTTATGGTTCGAGCGATGGTGTCGAAGCGGAAATTCCTTTCTACTGGAATATCGCACCTAACTATGATCTGACACTGACCACTCTGTACATGCAACAGCGCGGAGTAAAATTGGACTCGGATTTCCGTTATCTCACCAGTCAATGGGGTGGCGGCGAAATCAAAGGCGAATATCTCCCGGGCGATGAAAAATACGCGGAAGAGGATCGTTGGGGCTATCAATACAAACACGATGGCATTATCGACCAGCAATGGCTGGTGAAGCTTGACTACTCCAAAGTCAGCGACATCGATTATTTCCGCGATCTCAAATCCGATTTGGGTAACCGAGAAGATGGCCAGCTAGTGCAAGAGGGGAAGGTAGCTTACCGTTCTAACTCATGGGATGCCTCTGTTCTGGTGCGGGACTTCCAGATCTTATTGGAAGACAACAATAAGCCGTATCGTTTGCTGCCCCAGTTGGAATTTAACTACTACACGCCACTTTGGGGGCGTTATATCAACTTCGATGTGAAAGGCCAACTGAGTCATTTCAATACACTCGACAAAGCCAAACCTAATGCCGTTCGAGCGCACATAGAACCCGGTTTGACCATCCCACTGTCAACCACTTGGGCAACTTGGACCACGGAAGCGCGCGTCTTAGCTACCTATTACCAGCAAGAACTGAGCAAACTGGAAGACCCAAGCCTGCAAGCACAATTGGATGAGCAGGTGACTCGGGTTATCCCTGAATTTCGCAGCCACGCACGGATTTTTTTGCAACGTGAAGCCAAAGTTTTTGACGGTTTCACCCAAAGCCTAGAGCCACAGGTCCAGTACCTCTATGTACCGGAAGAAAAGCAAGACAATATATATAATTACGACACAACCTTGCTGCAAACTGACTACTATGGGCTATTTCGCAGCCGCAAATACAGCAGCATCGACAAAGTTGCTCCTGCCAATCAGCTCAGCTATGGTGCCAGTACGCGCTTTTTTGACGATGAGTATAAGGAGCGACTCAACATCTCCTTTGGTCAGATCTACTACATCGACAAAAACACCAAGCTAACGGGCGATAAAGAGGAAACGTCGAACTACTCTTCATGGGCAATTGAAACCGATTTTAACTACGACGACTATCTGTTTTATCACGGTGGGGTTCAGTACGACATCGACCTTAATGCGATGCAATTGGCCAACAGTACCTTGGAATATCAATTCAAAGATGGTTTTGTCCAAGGTAACTATCGTTACGTTACTCGAGAGTACATCGAAGACACCATTTCGTTTGAAGATCTCGACACCATCACTCGTAAAGGGATCTCTCAAGCCGGTCTGGTCGCAGCCTATGAAATTAACCGCAACTGGTCTGCCAGTGGCCAATATTATTATGATTTGACCGAAGAGATCGACTTGGAATGGATGGCGAGTCTGCGTTATCAATCCGATTGTTGGTATATCGGTTTTACTTACACCAATCAATTAGTGAAGTGGAAAAACAACGTGGTCGGCGGTGACAACAATGACCCGGTTTACGACACCAACATCAGTGTTAACTTTGGTATTCAAGGCTTTGCCACCAAAAACAGAAGTTATACCGCCGCCAAAGAGCTGGAAGATGCCGATAATTCCATCGTCTATGGTCGTCCTTTCTACTTGAACAATTAGTGATTTCCGACGTCTGAGTAGTCAGACGTTAAATCGATGCAACAATGGATTATTAAATGAAAAGCTGGAAAACAATCTTATTCGCTCTGTTGCTGTCAGGCAGTGCACTGGCCGCTCCTGTAGAACTTGATAAGGTTGCCGTCATTGTCAATAACGGTGTGATTTTGCAAAGCGACATTGACACTGCGATGAAAACCTTGCGGGCCAACGCCAAGCAAAATGGCCAAGCCTTACCTTCAGCCGAGGTGCTGCACGAGCAAATCGTCGAAAAGCTGATCCTCGACACACTACAAACCCAAGAAGCAGACCGCATCGGCGTACGAATTGACGACAATCGACTCAATCAAGCCATCAGTGAGATTGCCGCCAACAACCAACAGACGGTCGCCGAACTGTCCGCGTCGATCACCAGCGAAGGATTAAGCTACGCGGAATTTCGCGAGCAGATCCGCAAAGAGATTGCGGCTTCTGAAGCTCGCAACGCCCTAGTGCGTCGTCGTATCAACATTCTGCCTGCCGAAGTCGACAGCTTATCCGAGATGCTCGCGCAAGAAACCAGTGCCACCGTGCAATACAAGCTTGGCCACATCCAACTGCGTTTCTCCGATGACCAAGACAAAGCGGCCGTCGAAGCACAAGCAAAAGCGATCATTGAAAAACTCAATAACGGCGCGGATTTCAGTACCATGGCCTACACCTACTCCAAAGGCCCGAAAGCGTTGCAAGGCGGCGATTGGGGCTGGATGCGTAAAGAAGAGATGCCAACCATCTTCGCCGATCAAATTAAGATGCAAAACAAAGGCAGCGTCATTGGCCCATTTCGCAGCGGTGTCGGTTTTCATATCCTGAAGATTGAAGATATCAAAGGGTTAGAAACCATCGCCGTGACCGAAGTGAATGCGCGTCATATCCTGCTTAAACCGACCGTTATCCTCAGTGATGAAGGGGCGAAACGTGAACTGAACGAGTTCATCCGTCGCATCAAAGCCGGTGAAGCCAGCTTTGCTGAGCTAGCGCAGCAATACAGCCAAGACCCGGGCTCAGCCGCGCAAAATGGCGAGTTAGGCTATCAAACGCCCGATCTGTATGTCCCTGAATTTAAGCATCAGGTCGAAACGCTTCCTGTCGGCAAGATCAGCGAACCTTTCCAAACCGTGCACGGCTGGCACATTGTCGAAGTGCTGGATCGCCGCGAAGTGGATCGCACCGATTCGGCGATGAAAAACAAAGCTTACCGTATTTTGTTTAACCGTAAATTTAACGAAGAAGCGGGCGCTTGGATGCAAGAGCTGCGAGCAGGTGCCTTTGTTGAAATCGTCAAGGACGAAGAGCATGACAGTTAAACGTATCGTCGTCACCGCCGGAGAGCCTGCGGGGATTGGCCCGGATCTGGTGCTGGCGCTTTCCAAGCAAGATTGGGATCACCAACTGGTGGTGTGCGCGGATAAATCGTTACTTGCGCAGCGCGCCGAACAGCTCGGCATCGAGGTTGAACTGCACGACTATCTAGCAGGGAGCACGCCGCAGCCACAAAAAGCGGGTTCGCTGGTGGTCGATCACATAGCCATGAACGCGCCGTGTATCGCCGGACAGTTAAACGAAAGTAACGGCCATTATGTGTTAAAAACACTGGAAAGAGCCGCTTTGGGCTGTATGAATGACGAATTTGATGCTATTGTCACCGGCCCTGTTCACAAGGGGGTGATTAATCGTGCGGGCGTCGCCTTTAGCGGCCACACTGAATTCTTCGCCGAAAAATCCAACACCCCGTTAGTTGTCATGATGTTGGCGACCGAAGGGCTGCGTGTGGCGCTGGTCACCACGCACATTCCACTGGCCTATGTGTCAAAAGCCGTCACGGAAGATCGCCTGGAAAAAATCATCGATATCCTTCATCGGGATTTGGTGGAAAAATTTGCCATCGCAGAGCCAAAGATCTATGTTTGCGGGCTCAATCCGCATGCTGGTGAAGATGGCTGCCTTGGCCGAGAAGAGATCGAAACCATCACGCCGACGCTGGAAAAAATTCGTCGTGAAAAAGGCATTCATTTGGTCGGCCCATTGCCGGCCGATACTATTTTTAATGAAAAATATTTAGACGATGCGGATGCTGTCTTAGGCATGTATCACGACCAAGTGCTGCCTGTGCTCAAATACAAAGGCTTTGGTCGTTCAGTGAACATTACTCTTGGTCTACCCTTTATAAGAACATCGGTGGATCACGGTACTGCACTCGATCTGGCCGGAACGGGCCAAGCCGATACAGGGAGCTTTCAGACAGCACTCGCGCATGCGATAGAACTGGTAGAGAAGAAACAATGAGAAATGATGTCCATCTAGGACACAAAGCGCGTAAACGTTTTGGTCAAAACTTCCTGAACGATCCATACATTATTGATGGCATCGTTTCAGCGATTAATCCGAAATCGGGGCAAAATCTGGTGGAAATCGGCCCAGGTCTTGGGGCGATCACTGAGCCTGTTGGCCGGGAAGTCGATAAGTTCACGGTTATCGAACTGGACCGCGATTTGGCTGAGCGTTTGCGCAACCATCCTGAGTTGGCTGATAAGCTCACCATCCACGAAGGCGATGCGATGCGTTTCGACTTCACTCAATTGGTGAAGCCAAATAACAAGCTGCGCATTTTCGGCAACTTGCCGTACAACATCTCAACACCATTGATGTTCCATCTTTTTGAATTTCATAAAGATATCCAAGACATGCACTTTATGCTGCAAAAAGAAGTGGTCAACCGCTTGGCGGCAGGCCCAGGCAGCAAAGCTTACGGCCGCTTGACTGTGATGGCGCAGTACTTCTGTAAAGTGGTCCCTGTTTTGGAAGTACCACCAACGGCGTTTGTTCCACCACCGAAAGTGGATTCTGCGGTCGTGCGTTTGGTGCCTTACGAAACCTTGCCACATCCAGCAACCAGCTTGGAATGGCTTGAGCGCGTATGCCGTGAGGGCTTTAACCAAAGGCGCAAGACCATCCGCAATTGCTACAAAGGCCTTCTCGGCGAAGAGGTGATGGAAGAACTGGGTATCAATCCCGGGTTACGCCCAGAAAATCTTACCTTGCAACAATTCGTTGCGATGGCAAACTGGTTGGATGCAAACCATCAGTAATACGATGACACGATGCGAGCACTCTGCTCGCATCTCATTTTGACTCTCTGAGAAGGAGTGAACATGGATGTCTCCCTACCCTGCATCAAAATTCAGGTGCACACTAAGTACATCGAAGCGCAATCTAACCCAGAGTTAGGGCGCTACATCTTTGCCTACATCATCACGATTAAAAACCTCAGCCAAGAAACGGTTCAGTTGATCAGCCGCCGTTGGCTCATTACCGATGCGAATGGGAAACAGATCACCGTCGAAGGCGATGGTGTCGTTGGCCAGCAACCTTACATCGATGGCGGCGATGAATATACCTACAGCAGTGGCACAGGACTTGATACCCCAGTCGGTGCGATGCAGGGCCAATACATGATGCGCGACTCGCAAGGCGATCAGTTTGTGGTAGAAATTGAGCCATTTCGTCTGGCGGTACCTAACCTGTTGAACTGATTTTTGGGGGCGTTTTGGCAAATTACATCGTGGGTGATATTCAAGGCTGTTTTGATGAATTAACCCTACTATTAGAGCAAGTGCAGTTTTCAGCGCAGCGAGACACACTGTGGTTTGCGGGTGATTTAGTCGCACGTGGGCCAAAATCGTTACAAACCCTGCGCTTTGCCAAGTCACTGGGTGATAGTGCACGGATTGTGCTGGGCAACCACGATCTTCATCTTCTGGCTGTCGCTTTAGGTGTGCGCAAAAACAAAGAAAAAGATCAAACGACCGCGATTCTTGAGGCCAGTGATCGTGATGAACTGCTCAACTGGCTGCGACAACAGCCATTGTTGCTCGAACATGATGAGTTTGTACTGTGTCATGCGGGCATTTCACCACAATGGGATCTGGTTACCGCTCGCCAATGCGCACGCGAAGTCGAAGCCGTGCTGCAAAGTGAGCACATGCCTTGGCTGATTGAGAACATGTACTGTAATACACCGGATCTCTGGAGCCCGACGCTAACTGGCTTGGATCGCTATCGCTACACCATCAACAGTTTTACTCGCATGCGTTTTTGCTTTCTTGACGGCCGCCTAGACATGGACTGCAAGCTTCCGCCCAACGAAGTGAACGAAGCATTGCTGGTACCTTGGTTCAAACTGCCGCAGCGTATTGCACTAGAGAAGCCCGTACTGTTTGGCCATTGGGCCGCTTTACAGGGCTATTTTAGTCGAGAGGTGATTGGGTTAGATACAGGCTGCGTATGGAATGGCAGCCTGACGATGATCCGTTGGGAAGACAAACAAGTGTTTAGTCAGAAGGCACTAGCAAACTAGCAAACTAGCAAACTAGCAAACTAGCAAACTAGCAAACTAGCAATTGTCTCTTTCTAAAATAACAAAATCCATCGCGAAGCGATTTTTCTCATCGGCTGAATAGTGCTCGCGATGGCTTTCATGCCAGCCCTCTCCCCACTTGGGAAACTGGGTATCACCATCCACATTCGCATCAATAAAGGTGAGGTAGAGTCTATCCGCCTTTGGCAAGCATTCTGCGTAAATCGAACCTCCGCCGATGATCATCACTTCCTCGCTGTCACCCGCTTCGGTTAGCGCGGCTTCAATCGAATGTACTATGCTGACACCTTCAATAGACAACGCCGTATCTCGACTGATGACAATATTTTTTCGCCCTGGTAGTGGCCGACCAATCGACTCAAACGTCTTACGCCCCATCACCACGGGTTTGCCCATAGTACAACTTTTAAACCAAGCAAAATCGGCGGGGAGATGCCACGGCATCTGATTCTCTTTACCGATGATTCTATTCTCGGCCATCGCCGCTATCATACTAATCAACATCGTTTTTCCTACACTATCGGTCTGCGGCGGTAGAATAACAGCCCCGGCACCGCAAGGCCAATGGCTAAGCCTGCAATGATAAACATCGCTTTAAGGAAGTTCTCCAAACACGTCGCCACCAATTCTGGGGTGTAGCCCATATGATTGATCTCCACCATGGCGATCATGGCTTTAAAGGCAAAGACTCCCGGGACCATCGGAATCAAGGCCGCCACGGTAAACACCTTCGGATGCGCGAGCAATTTACGCGACCAGTACACCCCAATCATACCCACTAATGTTGCGGCGAAAAACGTTGCCCACTCAATCGGAATACCAAACTTGAGCATCAAATAGCGGCTACCGTGACCAATCGCCCCGCCGAGCGCGCAGTAGATCAACGCTCGAGGTGGTACGTTAAACACCAAGGCAAACCCCACCGCAGGAATGGCAGCAAAAAACATGTCATTCAACAGACCAACGAGAAGTTGTACTAAATCCATTAGCTCATCCATCCCCAAATACCAGTAATCCCCATGGCAGCCACAATACCGAGGCTGGTCGCCAACGTGAGTAAACTGGCCATCATAAAACGCGCAATCCCCATGTTGATATGCCCTTTTAACATATCGGCTACCGCGTTAATGAGCGGAAAGCCTGGCACTAGCATCAAGACCGAGGATGCCATCACAACGGTTGGGAGATTACCAATCGAAAAATTAACCGCTTGCGCGGAAATTAAGGTGGTGACAAATGCCGTCGCTGCGAAGTTGAGCAGCGGATTGAAATGGCGGTGACCAATCTCTTGACGTACGATCATGCCACATGCCGAGGCTAAAAACGTCATCCAAAACACAGCCCAATCCCCACCAGCAAGACGAGCAAATGAGGCGCAAGAGAGGCCGATCATTGCCACCACCAGCCAACGATTGTAGCGCTCTGGGCTGATGGCATTGAGTTTTTTCTGCGCCATGGAAAAATCTAAAATGCCTTTTTCCATCATGATACAGATGCGCTGAATCTCCGTGATCGCCTTCATATTGATACCACGATCCGCACAACTGCGTGTCGTGGTAATACAGTGACCATTCTTAACAGTAGTGACCACCAACGCATTCGCTGACAGCGCCACTTCCACTTCGTTTACGCCCGATGCCATGCCAATGCGGCGCATGATATCACCGACCAAGGTGCTTTCTGCACCATGCGCTAACAACATCTGCCCCGCTTGAGCGACCAATCGAGAAATCGCTCTCTGATTCGATGCCATAAAATACCCTAATTCCCTTTAATGACTGGCGATTTGCCAGCTAATCTGACTTACCAAAGTGCAGCCATACTGCAAAAGGTCATATTCTGCCCGAAAAGCAAGCGACCAAAAATGATGTAAATACAAAAAAGCCGCAATTGATGATTGCGGCTTACTATTTTTACCCTGAGCGATTACTCACGCACATAGATAACGTGACCGTCATCTTCTTCGTCGTCCCAATCATCCCAGTCATCTTCGGTGATCACATCGCGACCAGCGATGGCATCTTTGTGGTAATCATCCCACATGAAGTTAACTTTCTCTTCTTCTGAGATCTCTTCAGCCTGACGAGGCAAGGTTTCCATGTAGTCTGCCAATTTGTAGCAAAGCTCTTTGGTGCCTAGACGGTTGATCGCTGAGATCTTGAAGTACTGTTCTTCCCAACCTAGGGCATCGATCACTTCTTGAATGATCTCGTCGGCTTGTTCTTCGCTCACCAGATCGACTTTGTTGAACACCAACCAGCGCGGTTTATTGGCCAGTTTTTCACTGTACTGCTCAAGCTCATCAATGATCGTCAGAGCGTTTTGCACCGGATCTGATTGATCAACCGGGAAAATATCGATCATATGCAGCAGCACTCGACAGCGCTCAAGGTGCTTGAGGAAGCGAATCCCTAAGCCAGCACCATCGGCTGCACCTTCAATCAGTCCTGGAATGTCGGCAACCACAAAACTTTTTTCTGGCACGACGCTTACCACACCCAAACTTGGGATTAAGGTGGTGAACGGGTAATCGGCCACTTTCGGTTTTGCCGCAGAAACAGCGCGGATAAAGGTCGACTTACCTGCGTTTGGCAGCCCTAGCATACCGACATCAGCAAGCAAAAGCAGCTCAAGGCGCAACTCACGAATTTCACCTTTAGTGCCCAGCGTTTTCTGGCGTGGTGCACGGTTCACTGACGATTTAAAGCGGGTATTGCCCAAACCGTGCCAGCCACCTTTCGCTACCATCACCTTCTTACCGTGTTCAGCCACTTCGCCCACGATTTCATTGGTGTGGATGTCGACCGCGCGCGTCCCCACAGGCACACGCAGGGTAATATCTTTGCCGCGCTTACCAGTACAGTTACCACCACCACCATTTTGGCCGCGTTCTGCTTCGTAGAAGCGCTGGAAACGGTAATCAATCAGCGTATTTAGGTTTTCATCAGCTTGTATGTAAACATCACCGCCGTCACCACCGTCGCCGCCGTCTGGACCACCTTTGGTTACGAACTTTTCACGCCAGAAGCTCACCACACCGCTTCCGCCGTCGCCAGCTTGGACTTTAATTACCGCTTCATCAACGAATTTCATCTTTTACTCCGACTACTTCGCCTGTAAATCAATTTCACTACATTTTAGCAGATGACAGATCGAAGACACCGATTAAAGGTGTTTTGAATATGTCGACTGCAATAAAAAACCCCACCGTAACGGCAGGGCTTTTCTATTCATCTAGAAACCTAAATTATTCAGCTTCGATGCTTACAAATTTACGGTTTTTAGGACCTTTCACTTCGAACTTAACTTTACCGTCAGTCAAAGCGAATAGAGTATGGTCTTTACCTAGGCCAACGTTGTTACCAGCGTGGAACTTAGTACCGCGCTGACGAACGATGATGTTACCTGCTAGAACAGATTCACCACCAAAACGCTTAACACCCAGACGTTTACTTTCTGAATCACGGCCGTTACGAGTAGAACCACCAGCTTTTTTGTGTGCCATTGTTAAACTCTCCTATTAGATTACGCGTTGATACCAGTGATCTTCACTTCCGTGAACCACTGACGGTGACCTTGTTGCTTACGAGAGTGCTTACGACGACGGAACTTAACGATTTTAACTTTATCGCCACGACCGTGTTGTACCACTTCTGCAACTACTTTACCGCCCTCAAGTAGAGGAGCACCAACTTTGATGTCTTCGCCGTTAGCAACAAGTAGAACTTTATCAAATTCAACAGTTGCACCAGTTTCAACGTCTAATTTCTCTAAACGAAGAGTTTGACCTTCGCTTACACGGTGTTGTTTACCACCAGATTGGAAAACAGCGTACATATTTTACTCCGCTCTTTCCGCACAGCCTATGCAACATTTTGTGCGATAAGGGTGTGCGCTAAACTAATCATCAATAGGGCGCAGATTCTACAGAAAGGATGCCCCTATGACAAGCCATATTTTGAAAAAATTGGCGAAAAGCTAATCGCCAAAGAAAAGTGCCGCAATCATGCCTTTTAGTAATGTATTAATCAACGTTTTTTAGTGTATTATTCGACAATTATACAAATCCTATAAGCCTTGCAGGGTCTAACTTCAGCCGGATATACAATGGATTTTAAAACTATCCAAGCGCTTACTGCCGATGACATGGCAAAAGTGAATGAAACTATTCAAGCTCAACTGAATTCTGATGTTTCTTTAATCAACCAACTTGGTTTTTATATCATCAGTGGTGGCGGTAAACGTCTCCGCCCTTTATTGGCGGTCTTATCTGCGCGTGCGTTGGGTTATCAAGGTGATGCTCACACGACAGCCGCTGCTTTTATTGAATTTATCCACACCGCAACCTTACTTCATGACGACGTCGTGGATGAGTCGGACATGCGCCGTGGCAAAGCAACAGCGAACGCCGCGTTTGGTAACGCCGCCAGCGTGTTGGTTGGTGATTTCATCTACACTCGCTCATTTCAGATGATGACAGAGCTAGGATCCATGAAGATCCTCAAGTTGATGAGTAACGCTGTTAACGTGATCGCCGAAGGCGAAGTCTTGCAATTGATGAACTGCAATGACCCCGAAACGACCGAAGAAAGCTACATGCAGGTGATCTATTCGAAAACCGCACGCTTGTTTGAAGCCGCAACGCAGATCGGGGCGATCCTGACCAATGCACCAACCGAGGTTGAAATAGCACTGCAAAATTACGGCAAATACCTTGGCACGGCGTTTCAATTGATCGACGATGTGATGGATTACACTTCCGACGGCGAAGAGATGGGTAAAAACGTCGGTGATGATCTCGCGGAAGGTAAACCCACCCTACCGCTGCTGCATGCGATGCGCCACACCAGCGAAGAAAACGCAGCGATGATCCGCGAAGCGATTGAAAAGGCCAATGGCATGGAACGTCTGGATGAGATCATGGCGGTGATGTATCAGGCAGGCTCACTGGCTTACACCGAGGCCAAAGCGGTTGAGGAAGCCGACAAAGCCATCGCTGAGCTGGAGATTTTGCCGGAATCTGAATACAAGCAGGCTTTGATCGCTTTAGCGCATATGGCAGTCAACCGCAGCAAGTAACCATCACTAATCAAAAACCATCGCTAATCAAAAAGGAAGAATGTCCGTTCTTCCTTTTTGTCTCATTTATTCACGGCGTTCGCTACACGGCGACGCGGCCGCTTCAATCTCATCGAAACGCAATGCGAGCTGTTGCTGCGTCCCTGTTTTTTCCACCAAGACCATTTCCATTTCTCGATCAACGGCCAATATGGTGCCAACGCCTTGCTGACACTCCACCAACATCCCTTTACGAATGGCGCAGGTTTCCATCGTCTCCCTCCTCTTTTAATGAAAGCGTGTTACTTTTCGCTTGGATCACTGACGATCTAAGATACGCAGAAAGAGAAAAGAGGGATCAAAAAAGCCGATCGTAAAGATCGGCTTTAAAATAAAAGTGTTCGTTGGAGTGCTTACTTAACGAAATCAACACCGATTTGGATGTCGCCTTGTAGCGTATCCAGCATACCATCAAGAGCGGCTTGCTCAAATGCGCTTAGTTCGCCATACGGTAGGATCTCTTCTACGCCATTCTTACCCAGTTTGACTGGCTGCGCGAAGAAACTGGTATGCTCGCCATTGCCCTCCACGTATGCGTATTCAACCACTTCCTCACCCTGGAGCGCTTTCACTAATGCAAGGCCAAAGCGACATGCGGCTTGCCCCATAGAGAGAGTCGCTGAGCCGCCACCCGCTTTGGCTTCGACAACTTCAGTACCTGCGTTTTGAATACGTTTCGTCAGCGCTGCCACTTCTTCATCGGTAAATTCAACGCCTTCCACTTGAGAAAGTAGTGGTAGGATGGTGACGCCTGAGTGACCACCGATGACTGGAACACGGACTTCATTTGGATTTTTGCCTTTTAGTTCAGCGACAAAAGTTTCAGAACGAATCACATCCAGCGTGGTCACACCAAACAATTTACGCTTGTCATAAACGCCAGCTTTCTTTAGCACTTCAGCGGCGATGGGCACGGTCGTGTTCACTGGGTTGGTGATAATACCAACACACGCCGTTGGACAAACGACCGCGATACGTTCTGCCAGTGCTTTTACGATGCCAGCGTTAACATTGAACAAATCAGCGCGGTCCATACCAGGTTTACGTGCCACGCCAGCAGAGATCAGCACCACATCCGCACCTTCAAGTGCAGGAGTTGGATCTTCACCCGCGTAACCTTTGATCGAAACTGGCGTTGGGATATGGCTTAAGTCCGCAGCAACACCAGGAGTAACAGGAGCAATATCGTATAGGGCTAAATCTGAACCCGCTGGCAGGCGGTTCTTCAGTAAAAGAGCTAGGGCTTGACCGATGCCACCTGCGGCACCAATAACAGCTACTTTCATTGTAGTTCTCCTTGAGAGTGATCTCTTATAAACGTTTTCGTAGGGTACTTCGTAAACATCTGTGTAGAAAACTATAGCAATCACAACTTGATTACAATCAATTAACGCTCGCTTTGCGACTTCGCGCAACTCACATATTGCGTGCCACACAAAAAAAGCGGATTATCCACACAATTTCTATGCATGACAAAGAGTTAACTCTCTGTCAAAAATCAAATTACGCCATCGTCTGGCATCGAGTTATCCAGCAATAAATGTCACTTCATGGAATGTTTACAGTGACATCTCTAGCAGATTACACGCCCCCTTTGGCACTTAATGAATATCTATGCGAGAATATGCAAGATGAAAATAGAATCGGAAATATTAGCTGTTATGCGCAATTCAGAAAAACAAGATAATCTCGTCCGTGCTTTTAAAGCTTTATTGAAAGAAGAACGCTTTGGCTCTCAAGGTGAGATTGTTGACGCCCTCAGAGATGAAGGTTTTGATAACATCAACCAGTCTAAAGTCTCTCGTATGTTGACCAAATTTGGCGCAGTACGTACGCGCAATGCCAAAATGGAGATGGTTTACTGTTTGCCGGCTGAACTGGGCGTTCCTACCGTCAGCAGCTCGCTACGTGAGTTAGTGCTGGATGTCGACTACAACCAAGCCTTGGTTGTTATCCATACTGGCCCCGGCGCAGCACAGTTAATCGCACGTCTTTTAGACTCACTGGGCAAATCGGAAGGCATTTTGGGCGTCGTGGCCGGAGACGATACCATCTTCATCACGCCGACCCTGAGCATTACGACAGAGCAGTTATTTAATTCAGTCTGCGACCTGTTTGAATACGCAGGCTGAGCACCTTAGCCTGTCTCGGCTCTACTCGCTTGTGGGAGAAGGGATCATCGCTCGATAGAATTTGTGATCCCTTTCACGCAATCAACGTTTTTGATTGTGACTGATTAGAGCAACTTAACTCATTGATAATTAAGTGACATTACATTCAAAGCGCTCTAGCTCTCGCCAATTTCGCTAGATTTTTTCGCTACAACTTTTAACAATCGTATAATTTTCTACCAATTATTTGTTATTATTCGGCCACTTTTTCAAACTAAAGCGTTGGAAAAGGTGCCGTTTCCCAAAAGGAAACTCCTAAAGCACATGACACAGACTTTAGGGTTGATAATGAATAAGGAAGGAACATTCATGGCATTAAAAAAACTGGTTAAAGTGGGTGCTATCGCCGCTGCGGTAATGGGTGCTGGTGCAGTAAACGCTCAAGAATTTATCACCATTGGTACAGGCTCAGTGACTGGGGTTTACTACCCAACGGGTGGCGCCATTTGTAAGCTTATAAACAAAGGACGTAAAGAGCACAATATCCGTTGTTCTGTCGAATCAACGGGAGGATCAGGTTACAACGTCAATACCATTCGTGCTGGCGAACTCGACTTTGGCGTCGTACAGTCAGACTCTCAGTACAACGGTTACAACGGCCTTGGTGAGTTTTCCGAGTTTGGCCCTTACAAAAAGCTGCGCGCTGTTTTTTCTCTGCACACAGAACCGTTCAACATCATCGTTCGCTCTGACTCTGGTATTGAGGGCTTGAAAGATTTGGCGGGTAAACGCGTGAACATTGGTAACCCAGGTTCGGGTGACCGTGCCACTATGGGCGTGGTAATGAATGCTATGGGCTGGACCAATGACAGCTTCAAACTGGCATCAGAATTGAAAGGTTCTGAACGTTCACAAGCGCTGTGCGACAACAAGATCGATGCCTTCATCTACATGGTTGGTCACCCAAATGGCTCGATCAAAGAAGCTACTACCTCTTGCGATGCCAAACTGATCTCGGCTACCGGCCCACAGATCGACAAGCTGGTTACCGACAATCCGTACTACACTTACACCACTGTCCCTGCCGATATGTATCGTGGCACCAACACCGATGTTAAAAGCTTTGGTGTGGCGGCTACACTTGTGACATCAGCGGATGTATCCGATGCCGTCGCTTATAATGTGGCCAAAGCCGTGTTTGAAGACTTTGATACCTTCAAGCGCCTTCACCCAGCGTTCGCCAATCTGAAGAAAGAAGATATGGTGAAAGCGGGTATTTCTATCCCTCTGCATCCAGGCGCAGTCAAATACTACAAAGAAATGGGACTTCTGAAGTAAATTTCACCCACAGTTCGGGCAGGAGAACAAACTCCTGCCTTCTATTGACCACGATTCTTAGGTCAGAGCATCATTTCGCCGCCACAAGGCTGCGCTGCAATAAAAATAATAACCATCCATGAGTCGCCACACGTATCGTCCTTGTTAGAGCGAGGCGTGCTGATAACTCAATACCGATAGACACCGGACCATCAATAATAAGGAAACGTACATGACGAGGAACCAAACTGCGTCACAAGATGTGCAAGAAATGGTGGCACAAGCCGATACTGGCGCACGGAATCCGAATGGATTACCGGGACAAATTCTCTGGTTTGTCCCACTTTGCTGGTCACTGTTCCAGCTTTGGTATGCTTCACCGCTACCATTTATTTTTAATTTCGCTATTCTCAACGATACTCAGGCCCGAGCGGTTCACCTCACCTTTGCTGTTTTTCTCGCTTTTACCGCCTATCCGGCCTTAAAAAACTCGCCGCGCGATCGTATTCCCCTCATTGACTGGTTACTGGCGTTGGCGGGCAGCTTCTCTGCCGCGTACATCTACATTTTTTATACCGAGCTGGCAAGCCGCTCTGGCGCGCCAACGACGTTCGATATCATCGCGTCGGTAACGGGCATGGTTTTGCTGCTTGAAGCGACACGCAGGGCATTAGGTCCGCCGTTGATGTTAGTCGCCGCCGTCTTTCTGCTTTACACTTTTGCTGGTCCTTACATGCCAGAAGTGATCGCCCATAAAGGCGCTAGTCTCAACAAAGCCATGTCCCATCTGTGGCTCACCACCGAAGGGGTCTTTGGTGTCGCCCTTGGGGTGTCGACCTCGTTCGTTTTCCTGTTTGTACTGTTTGGCGCCATGCTAGAGCGCGCGGGTGCTGGCGCTTACTTTATTAAAGTGGCATTTTCACTGCTCGGACACATGCGCGGCGGTCCAGCCAAAGCGGCAGTCGTTGCTTCTGGTCTGTCTGGCTTAGTTTCCGGATCATCTATCGCCAACGTGGTGACCACAGGCACGTTCACCATTCCTTTGATGAAACGAGTAGGCTTTCCGGGTACCAAAGCTGGCGCCGTTGAAGTCGCCGCTTCAACCAACGGCCAGCTTACTCCCCCCATTATGGGCGCTGCTGCGTTTTTGATGGTGGAATACGTCGGCATCTCTTATGTCGAAGTGATTAAAGCCGCGATCTTGCCTGCACTGATTTCTTACATCGCTCTTATCTACATTGTTCACTTGGAAGCGTGTAAGGCAGGTATGACTGGCCTCCCACGTCGCCACAACCCAACTCTTTTACAAAGCCTGCTGTCGTTTACTGGCACCATTGTCGCCTTATGCGTCATAAGCGCTGCGGTCTACTATGGTATTGGCTGGACAAAAGACGCATTTGGCGCGGCGGCAACGCCGATTGTCATGACGGCGTTACTGCTCTCGTACGTTTTGCTGCTCAAAGTATCAGCTCACTACAGCAAAGATGGTGCTATCGAGATCGACACAGAACTGACCGAAGTGCCCGATCCCGGTCCAACCATCAAATCGGGCTTACATTTCCTCTTGCCGATCGTCGTGCTGGTGTGGTGTTTGACGGTTGAGCGCTTTTCACCGGGTCTGTCCGCATTTTGGGCAACGGTGTTTATGATTTTCATCTTGATCACTCAACGTCCACTCACGGCGTGGCTAACCAAGAGTGACGATCTCACTGAGCAAACTAAAGCGGGCTTTGTCGACCTCGCAGAAAGCTTAGTCTCTGGCGCACGTAACATGATCGGCATTGGCGTTGCCACAGCGGCCGCAGGCACGGTAGTCGGCGTTGTTACTTTGACGGGTATCGGCTTAGTGATGACCGACTTTGTCGAGTTTATCTCCGGTGGCAACGTGATCATGATGCTTATCTTTACCGCCGTGATCAGCTTGATCCTCGGTATGGGACTGCCCACCACCGCCAACTACATCGTCGTTTCAACCTTAATGGCTCCGGTGATCGTTACACTCGGTGCGCAGCACGGTTTGATCATCCCACTCATTGCGGTTCACCTGTTCGTGTTCTACTTTGGCATCTTGGCCGACGATACGCCACCTGTCGGATTAGCCGCGTTTGCTGCCGCGGCTATCGCCAAATCCGATCCAATCCGTACAGGTATTCAAGGTTTTGCCTACGATATCCGCACCGCCATCTTGCCGTTTATGTTTGTGTTTAACACTCAACTGCTGTTGATGGGCATTGATACCTGGTGGCATTTAGCTTTGACCATCTTATCCTCCATCACCGCGATGCTGATCTTTTCTGCGGCAACTCAAGGTTGGTGGTTAACCAAGAACAAATGGTGGGAAACTTTGCTTCTACTGGTACTGACTTTCTCGTTTTTCCGCCCCGGATTTTGGTGGGATATGTTGTACCCCGCCAAAGTTCTTTCACCGGGAGTTGAGGTAACGCAAATCACCGCCGCACTGAATGTAGGACAATCGCTCGAACTCCGTGTTGCTGGCGAAAACCTCACGGGAGAGCATGTCGAGAAAACCGTGCAACTGCCTTTTGCTGACGATGCCATCACAGCAGAAGAGCGACTCAGTTCAATGGGTCTCTCTCTAATAGAGAAAGACGGTAAAATGCTGGTCGATATGGTGGAATTTGGTAGCCCAGCAGAAGCCTCTGGTATCGACTTCGATTGGGAGATTCAATCGGTGGTACAAGAAGCTGATCGGCCAATGAAAGAGTGGGTTTTCGCCCCTTGCTTGCTGATACTGCTACTGATGGCCACTAACCAGAAACGCCGTGCTCGCAAGGAACAGATGAGCGCTTAAATTATGGTAGCCTCGTTTTGGGGGCTATCTTTATCTCACCGTCGTCTACTGAACACACAATTAGAGATATAACCATGTACAGACAAATTCTTGTTCCTGTTGATTTGAATGACAAAGGCTTTTCAGATAAAGCGGTCGAACTGGCTGTGTGGCACGCTCGCCAAGCCAATGCCGAACTGCATCTCCTCAACGTGCTACCGGGAATCCATATGTCGATGGTCTCGACGTATTTCCCCAAAGATGCGGCGCAGAAAATGAAACAAGATGTGGCGCAGCAGTTGAAAACATTTGCTAGCGAGCAAATTGCCGAAGACGTAGTGTACAAGGTACATGTTGCCGAAGGCAAACCATATGCAACCATCCTCGATTATGCAGAAAAACTCGGTGCGGACTTAATTATCATGCCGAGTCATAAGCGTTCGAAAATCGACAAAGTGGTTCTCGGTTCCGTCGCAAGTAAAGTGGTCGAAAATTCGCCGATTAATGTGTTGGTAGTCAAGCCGCAAGGCTGAATAGTTCTGTCCCCTCTCAGCTCTGCTGAGAGGGAGTATTTCCCCACATGGGCTTTTCTTGAATAATACCAATCTAAGTAAATGTATGATCTAATTAAGGCCATTCAACGATAGAACTTATTCGCTATGGATAAACTTAATAATATCGACTTCAAAAAACTCGCTAGACAGCAAAAATCCATTCAGATGAAAATGAGATTACTGGCTCTTGCTCATTTCAAAGATGGGCATTCTCGCACCCAGATCGCCAAGTTTCTCAAGGTAAGCCGTACCAGTGTGAATAAATGGGTTCACACCCCGACTCTATCTATTATCTGCTCGAGCACATGGGGTTTTCATGGATAACTTCCCGCTCAAAACACCCCAAGCAATCTCAAGAAGTCCAAGACGATTTTAAAAAAATTCAAAATTGAAACGATCCTGAAGATCCCAGGACATATCGCTCTAGAGCATGTTGATGTCTGGTTTCAAGATGAAGCCAGATTTGGGCAACAAAACACGACAACACGGTTGTGGGCAGAGAAAGGAACACGCCCCAGAGCCGTGAAGCAACAACAATTTGAATATGCGTATCTGTTTGGTTCTGTCTGCCCCAGCAAAGGAATTGGTGAGGCTATGGTTGTCCCTTGGGTCAATAAAGAGATCATGATAGCGCACTTAAAACAAATATCAGCAGTCACAGAGGAGGGACGTCACGCTGTCGTCATTATGGATGGCGCTAGTTGGCATACCAATGACATTGCAGAACCGTTTAGCAATGTCAGTATCATACCAATCTAAGTAAAAATGTGATCTAATTGAGGCCATTCAACGATAAAACTTATTCGCTATGGACAGTCTCAATAATATCGACTTTAAAAAGCTCGCAAGCCAGCAGAAATCTATTCAGATGAAAATGAGATTGCTGGCCCTCGCTCATTTCAAAGAGGGACACTCTCGCACCCAAATCGCCAAGTTTCTTATGGTGAGCCGAACCAGTGTCAATAAGTGGGTTCACACTTTTCTTGAAGAAGGATTAGAAGGGCTGAAGGAAAAGCCAA
>NZ_JZAM01000167.1:0-385 GCF_000960595.1 Vibrio sp. S234-5 | reverse complement strand
TCACTACCGTGTAATTGACTTCAAACGTACTAAAGACGGTATCCCAGCGACAGTTGAGCGTCTAGAATACGATCCAAACCGTAGCGCAAACATTGCTCTAGTTCTTTACAAAGACGGTGAGCGTCGCTACATCCTAGCACCTAAAGGTGTTGTAGCTGGTGATGTTATTCAGTCTGGTGTTGATGCACCAATCAAAGCTGGTAACACTCTACCAATGCGTAACATCCCAGTAGGTTCAACTGTACACAATGTTGAACTTAAACCTGGTAAAGGTGGTCAGCTAGCTCGTTCGGCTGGTGCTTACGCTCAAATCGTTGCTCGCGACGGTGCGTACGTAACTATCCGTCTACGTTCTGGCGAAATGCGCAAAGTTCTTTCTGAAGGC
>NZ_JZAM01000166.1:0-689 GCF_000960595.1 Vibrio sp. S234-5 | reverse complement strand
CCGGATTGGAGTCTGCAACTCGACTCCATGAAGTCGGAATCGCTAGTAATCGTGGATCAGAATGCCACGGTGAATACGTTCCCGGGCCTTGTACACACCGCCCGTCACACCATGGGAGTGGGCTGCACCAGAAGTAGATAGCTTAACCTTTCGGGGAGGGCGTTTACCACGGTGTGGTTCATGACTGGGGTGAAGTCGTAACAAGGTAGCGCTAGGGGAACCTGGCGCTGGATCACCTCCTTATACGATGATTATTGCGATGAGTGTCCACACAGATTGATACGGTTTAGAAAGTTTAGAGTATCTTAGTGTCCCGTTCGTCTAGAGGCCTAGGACACCGCCCTTTCACGGCGGTAACAGGGGTTCGACTCCCCTACGGGATACCATCTTTAAATACTCTCCCTTGAGAGTTTTTAAACATGGTTTCGAAAGAAATCTTGCTCTTTAACAATTTGGAAAGCTGACAAAACAACAATTTATTGTTGTTTGTAAAGTTCTCAATGTTTGTCTTTAAGACAAACACCAACAAAACACATTCAAGTGTTCTTGGGAATGTCACTGTTATAGTGACGATTCAAAATTGAGTCCGGCAAATCAATGCTATCTCGCTCATTCAAATAATGAGATAGCGAACCTTGGTTGTTTAACAAAGACCCTTTCGGGTTGTATGGTTAAGTGACTAAGCGTAC
>NZ_JZAM01000165.1:0-475 GCF_000960595.1 Vibrio sp. S234-5 | reverse complement strand
CTTGAGTACTTCGATTGATTCACCTGATACTGAAAAAACTCAGATGCAGCATAAACTCATCAATGATTCCAATACATGGAAAGGCAAAAAGCTAATTTATATTGCTCACTCGCAAGGAAACTTATGGGTGAACCAATCTTACAAGTATGTTGTTTCTCAATTAGGATACGACGCTGATAATATTCACGTGGTTCATATTGCGCCGGCCTCGCCAACATTAACCCCTGATAGTGAGTATATTTTATCAACCTCTGACCTTGTTATTAATGGCCTGCAACTAACGGGAATTGGCTCTGTCCCTGTATCGAATACCGCTATAGCGCCAAGCACAGCAGACATTGCAGGGCATGGTTTAATTGAAATCTATTTAACTCATCCTGACTCGATTAACAAAATCAAGAAATCTGTGGGGCGAGCTTTTGATTCACTTACCAAGCCGGATATGGAAGAGCATCTCTTTGAAGTGACCTATCAA
>NZ_JZAM01000164.1:0-352 GCF_000960595.1 Vibrio sp. S234-5 | reverse complement strand
AGTAGAGGGTGTGAACAACCGAATAAAGACGCTGAACAAAGTCGCCTATGGGTATCGTGATTGGGAATTTTTTGAGTTAAAAATCAAAGCCAGTCATGAGGCGAAGTATCGATTTTCCGGATGAACCCTTTTCTTTGCTCCCTCGGCTTGTTGGTTTTGTGCTTGTCGGCAAGTTGGTTTCGTTTGGCGCTGTTTTCTGCGTATTTCGGTGATTGCGATCGCTCGTTTCCGCTGTTTTTCAAGCAAGTTGTCGTCTTTTTTACAATTTAGTAACGTGAATGATTACGCTGCACACTTTTCAGGGTTCAAGTACACCTCATCGATATAACTCCAGTCTCTCGTTTGCCGACTC
>NZ_JZAM01000163.1:0-3370 GCF_000960595.1 Vibrio sp. S234-5 | reverse complement strand
TAGAGCAATAATGGAAAGGGCCGCGTATTCCAAAGCGATGGTAAAGAAGTGAAGTTGACATTAACTGGCTATTTTTGGCGATATGGTATCAGAAAAGCCATTCAGGTATCGATTTTCCGGATGAACCACTTTTATATTGAACATACCAATGCACGCTTTGAGGAATTTCCATTTACTCTGGAAAATCGTGAGGAATGGTTCTCTCAGTTCTCTAGAACCACCAAATATCAAATATATGTGGCTGTAGAAAACGGTGTGTTGCAAGGTTTTGCATGTTCCCAAAAGTACAGAGCAATACCAGCTTTTGATGACACTGTAGAGGTGAGCGTTTATCTGGCACAAGAAGCTAAAGGGAAAGGTTTAGGTTCGAAGCTTTATACTCAGCTGTTTTCATCCATTCGTGCTTATGGCGTCCATCGTATATTGTCGGGTGTTGCATTACCAAACGACGCATCAGTAGCATTACATAAACGGTTTGGTTTCCGAGAAGTCGGTATTTTCAACGAATATGCCAAGAAACATGGCCAGTACATCAGCTCGGTGTGGTTAGAAAAAGCGCTTAACGTAGAGTCCGCTTTATAACAAACGCCTCAAGAGGGACTGTCAACGCGTGGCGTTTCCAGTCCCATTGAGCCGAAGTGGTTTCGGCTGTTGTGATTGAGTTTAGTGGCATGCGTTGCCAGCCCCTTAGGCGGGCGTTAGCTGCCTACTGGCGAATATGTTCCTTTAGCTGTACAAGTTGAGTTGTGAATACTATACTTGTTCCGTAAACAGTACATGTGGGAGGTTCTATGAGAATCGTTTCTTTTACAGAAGCTAGGAATAGTTTAAAAGCAGTCTTGGATGCCGTTGTGAATGATGCGGATACAACCGTCATCACTCGACGTGATTCAGAAGATGCCGTGGTTATGTCGCTGGATTGTTACAATAGTCTAATGGAAACCGTACATTTGCTTCGCTCTCCAGCGAACGCTGAACATCTAAACCGTTCAATTGCCCAGTTCAAAGCGGGAAAAGTTACCCAAAGAGATCTGATTGATGAGTAGTCGTTTACTGTCATGGACAGATGAGTCCTGGGATGACTACTTGTACTGGCAAACACAAGACAAAAAAACACTCAAGCGGATCAATAAAATCATCAATGATGTTAAGCGTTCACCGTTTGAAGGCATTGGTAAACCAGAGCCTCTAAAGGAAAATCTATCTGGTTTTTGGTCTCGACGGATCGATGATACAAATAGACTGGTTTATGCTGTTGATGATAATGCAATAACGGTTATTTCGTGTCGCTACCATTATTGAACCAAGTGACTAAAGGCAGCTAACAAACGCTTCAAGAGGGACAGCCAACGCGTGGCATTTTTACTGTGCGTTAGTTTCAGTGGTTACGGTGCTATGCGGAAAGTTAGTAGTAGCGTTGGCTGCCCCTTAAGCGGGCGTTAGCTGAATGGTGGTAAATATCAGCATGATCGAAATTAGAAAGTATCAAGAATCAGATGCGCTTGATTTATGGGCTATTTTTTATCATACGGTTCGTAATGTGAACTTACGTGATTATTCACAAGCCCAAGTTGAAGCATGGGCTCCAGATGATTTTTCTTCAGAGATTTGGCAACGAAAAATGAACTTGCTGTCACCTTTTGTTGCTGAAATTGATGGGAAAATTGTTGGTTATAGTGATCTTCAAGAAAATGGATTAATTGATCATTTCTTTTGTCATCATGAACATCAAGGTAAAGGAGTCGGACGCCAGTTAATGGAATATGTACTCAGAGTGGGTGAGTTACAAGGAATTACTAGGCTTTACTCTGAGGTGAGTATTACAGCTCGTCCGTTTTACGAGAGATTTGGCTTCAAGGTTATAGAAGAACAAACCATAGAAGTTCGCGGTCAAAAGCTGTGCAACTTTGTCATGGAGAAATTCAGCTAACAAACGGCTCAAGAGGGATTGCCAACGCTTGGCGGCTTTAGTGCAAAATTGAAGTTCAGTGTTTACAGTGTGTTTTTTGAGTCTGGCGGTGCGTTGTCAACCCCTTAGCCGGGCGTTAGCTGAATATTGGTACAAGTAGTATGATCAAAATTAGAAAATACGAAGAATCTGACGCAAGTGAGTTGTGGGAGCTTTTTTATCATACGGTTCGTAACGTGAATCGACGAGACTATTCCCAAGAGCAAGTTGAGGCTTGGGCGCCAGATAATTTCGACTGCGAGATATGGAAGAATAAACTAAACGCTATTTCACCTTTTATTGCAGAAATAGAGGGTGTCATTGTTGGTTATGCTGACCTTCAAGAAAGTGGTTTAATCGATCATTTCTTTTGTCATCATGACCACCAAGGCAAAGGCGTTGCTCGTTGTCTTATGGAGCACGTTTTTAAAGTTGGTACATCTCGTGGCATTACCAAGTATTATTCTGAGGTCAGTATTACAGCTCGACCTTTCTACGAAAAATTTGGTTTTAAGGTTGTAAAAGAGCAATCGATAGAAGTTCGGGGCCAAAAACTGCAGAACTTTGTTATGGAAAAATTCAGCTAACAAACAATTTAAGAGGGATTCCCAACGCTTGGCATTTTTGTATCTACTTCAAATTTAGTGTTTACGGTACAATGCGTTAGGCAAGGTGGTAGCGTTGCTCACCCCTTAATTGGGCGTTATGCCCTTATCGTAATTTACTCAATAATTAACAATTTTCGTTAAATTTGGGTTTAATCAAATTGCAAGGTTTCCAACAACGTTATTGTCGAGTTTAAATTGAAATAACTTGGAACTGGCTTCAATGGAACGTTGCGGAAAATGTAAGCAATTCACTCGAACAAAAGAGAATGACAAGGATTTATGCGGAGCTTGGGAACAGCCAACTACAGCAGATAGGCAGGCTTGTCAGTTTTATATACCCAAAAATTTGAGCTTTTTCCAAAGCAAGCAGGATTCAAAATCGTAGCAAACAAAAGGCACGGGCATAACAAACTGTTCAAGCAGATTCGGCATGCGTGGCATTTTTGGTTTGCGTTGGTTTTAGTGATTACGTAGTGCTGCGGAAGCTTTTGTAATGCATGCCTCACTACTTAACAGGGCGTTATGTTTAATCACGCAAAATCAGTTGGTTGCATCTTTTCTTTGCTCCATCGGCTTGTTGGTTTTGTGTTTTTCGGCAATCTGGCTTCGTTTGGCGCTGTTTTCCGGACAATTATTCTTTAGCGCTGGAAACTCAAAGAGTTGCCTCAGTCAATTTTTCAGTAAGCACGAGGTTGGTGCGGCTGGCTCAATCAGAAATTTGAACTGTAGGTTTTTGAGTATTGGCGGCCAAAGTTCAAAACTTGATTTTCAAATTATGAGTCGTTTCAGTTTTTTTGGTCTTGGCTTTTGTTTG
>NZ_JZAM01000162.1:0-20344 GCF_000960595.1 Vibrio sp. S234-5 | reverse complement strand
CCCCGTGAAGCCGAGCTTGAAATCGGCAACTACATGGTGTTTTATAATGAAGAGCGTAACCATCAAGGACTCAATAACCTCACTCCTGATGAGGCCTACTTCGGTAGGCAAAGATACGCAGCATGAGCTGGGTCAACCACTTAAGAAATGAGCTTATGTGTCCAACCATTGGGGTCCACTTCTGTCCTTATAATATTTTCAGAAAATACAGACGCCATAGCAGCAACATACGGTTCTATAGGTCTTATTCTTCCTTCTACTCATAAATTGCAGAACATGTCTGCATAATCATAAGTGCTCAACTAGGCTCATAATCTGCTATTAGGGAAAATAGGTCAATAACTGACTTAGGAAAGTGGTCAGGAACTTGATACCGAATGATTTTGGGGCAAAGGTGATTTAGCAATTGAGAAGGATTTCTTCCTAGTTGCCAGCATATACGTTATGGGACAAGGGCATGTTAGAACAACTCAACTACAGATTAATCATTGGTAGTTAACATTAATGATTAGCTTCTAGTTGAAGTAACAACTAAAAATATCTGTGTGGGTTCGAAATGTAGCGAGTGAGCAATCTTTACCTGTTGCTTTTACAGCGTATTAGCGCATAGAAATTAGAGGCTTAGATTAAGGATTGCTCATAGGAACATAAGAGGTCATACTTATAACGATGTTCGCTGATGTATTCTGTATTTTTATGATGTCGAAGGGCAAGCAAAGTATTACGTGACCTGTAACGTGACCGTTTTGAGTTGAGAAAAGAAAAGTCTAGTAGTTACTAACTTTCTAGCCTTTATACAATATGGCGCCCCCAGTAGGATTCGAACCTACGACCTGCCCCTTAGGAGGGGGCTGCGCTATCCAACTGTGCCATGGGAGCAACGTGTCGATATTCTACTAAATAAACATCGAGTTTTAAACTTATCCTTTGATTCTAAAGTGGTTTGTGCATCACATCGCCAATTTGAATGCTTGAGGCCAAATCGGGCTGATCCACAGTAAGCTCTGCTTCATTTTCGTAAACTCGCGAAACGGTTAGGGTAATGTCACTTTGCGATACCTTGTTACGCGGCAAACCATATTGGTCGATGAAGGCGGCAGTATGCCAAAGTTGCAACTTATCGCCTTGACGCACGCCGTGTATGCGGCCAAGATCCATCGTCACTGTGTTACCAAACACGGCAACCACTTCTGGCAGGGTAATTTTACACGATACTTCCGACTCCATGTCGAGCATGATGTTGCGACTTACGCGCAGCATCATTTCGCCAAAAGTGGAAGCCCAGAAGCGGGCGCTACGAGTGTCCACTTGGCTGGTTTTGGCAAATGGCCATTTGGCCACTTCACGGTAACTTTTCGCGTAAATCTCGTTGCCGGTTTTGCCGTCGTAGACTTTCATTTCCAGCGCAAACTGGCGGTTAATGATATCGTCCGCCAGCAACTTCGATTCTATGGTCGCCGTCAGGTCGGTAATTTCTCCCCCAATGATGTATTGAGCACCTGCATCTTGCGCAATCATTTTGATCCGCTCAGGATTGCGCTTGTCTATCGCATAATCGGTGGTGCCAACGGAAACGAAGCTTTTCGATTGTTGGTCAAATTGCTTGTTGAGCACTTGGCTGAAATCATCACCCACCTTATAAATTTGCCCCATCACCGCTTGCTGTGGGGAGAGCAGCTCGACGTTGCCGACGAGCAGCGTCTTTTTGTATTGGCTGACATGGCAACCATTTGCCGACGGATAGATGTCGACTCGGGCTTTAATCTCAACCTTGTTGCCACGTGTGCGCTGGGACTCGATTAAGATGTAGCGTACTTCATGGTTTGTAAACTGATATTCCGTGCGACCATCTTCTAAATAGGGACGTAAGTTGCTCAGGCTACCTATGTCCGCGCCGGAAAAAGTTACCGCTTTATACAAGGCATCTTCCAGAGCGTGTATCCGTGCTACTTCTTCGGAGGAAACAATGGTGGCAACCCCTGTCACCTCGTACCAAGACGCATGAGCTTTGATGGAGGAAAGCATCATCAAAGTTATTGAAATAAAACCAAGTATAAGTTTTTTCATTACAGTATTACCAAGTGGGTACAAATATTGCTTTACATTTTTCAGCTGTATTTGGATGTCGTTTTCGTCTTGTTGCAGAGATAGAAAAGCAAAGACTGTTCCAAGATTGTAAACCAGCAGGAATACAAAAGCAGTCTTATTGGACATCTGAGATTATCTGGAGACTAACCCATGAAAAAATGGCTTGTTGTCGCGTCTGTCATGGCCTTGAGCTCATGCGCGTACTCACCGATTTACAACGGTAAAGAACCTTACTCGGGTAGTCAGTTTATGCTGATGGAAAGCCCTCGTCATACCATGGATTTTTTCGTGGAAAGCTTGACGGAAGATTTGATCCTTTCAAATACCAGCGTTTCTGCGCGAACCCCAATTGCCGTTACCTCGTTTGTCGACCTGCAAAATATGGATGCCACCAACTGGCTGGGGAATTCGGTTTCCGAAGGATTTATTTATCAGTTGCAGCGTCGTGGTTTTAAAGTGGTAGATTTTAAAACCACAGGTTCAATTCAGGTTACCCAGCAGGGCGATTTTGCTCTGAGTCGTGATTGGAAAGATTTAGCGCAAGAGCAAGAGATTCAATACGTGTTGACAGGCACGATGCTGCGCCAAGAGGGCGGTGTGTTAGTCAATGCTCGCGTGGTTGGCATGCAAACACGAGTGGTGGTTGCTTCGGCACAAGGTTTCCTCCCGGCGGATCGAATTGGCCGCGACTTAGATACGCTCAACAGTATTCGTACTCAAGATGGTGTGATTATTCGCTCCGATCCAACGATCCGTCAGCCTTACACGGTTATCTTGCGTCCATAGGAGTTGGTAATGAAAAAGTTCTTATTTCTCTTGGCTGCTTTTTTGCTTAGTGCTTGTCAGCCATTGCAACAAATTCGTCAGGAAGAGATCTTGGTGGCCGTTGGTTACGCCAGCATCAGTGAACAAACCGGACGAAATGACGAAGAAAAGCGCGTGCGCGCGATGAGAGCTTCAAAAATTGATGCATACCGCGAGCTGGCTGAGCAAGTGTACGGCATGCGAGTCAGTGGCCGAGCGCAGTTAGAGGATCAACGACTTGGCGTCGAGAACACCTCCGGCGCGGTCGATGGGGTGATACGCGGTGCGGAGGTTGTGCGCAGTTACCCTGTCGGGGATAGTTATGTCACTGAACTGCGTTTAGACATTCGCAAAATGGACAAATTGCGTGACTACGGCGAAGTGCAACAAGTGCCGGAGAAACGTCAGCAAACACTTTTCTAGACAGTCCAATCCAGATAAGCAGCAGATAATCTCTAGTCAGGCGGCCCACACATGGGTCGCTTTTTTTGCTTAGTCAGTATGAATAAAACAAGGTCAGTATGAATAAAACAAGTAATAGCAAAACGAACAGCAAAGGGAGTTAATCAGCGGGGCATCAAGGAGTGAGACGAGAAAGATGAATTAGTACAATTAACTTTAGGCTTTGATATTGGTACCTAAAGTTGAAATAGTATGAGTTTTACCGCCAGCGTTATAAGTCATGCCGACTTTTCCGTGGCTTTGCTGAAGCATATTATTGAGTTTGTTAAAACTGGATTGTGCTCGATTAAGTGCATCGCCATTGATCTGATTGATCTGCTGGCAATCCAGAATGATCGATTGAATACTGGCGACCTTCTCTTTCAATTGAGGATCATCGGTAAGTTGCTTGACGTGCGGGTGAGAGGCAATTCGATGGTCGGTTTGTTGTAGTCGACCAATGAGCGTCATTTTTTCTTTGGCAATTTTCTCAATATCAACAGATACGCGGCTAGCAATCACTTTGCTTTCCTGTTCCAACAATAAAGAGAGAGCTTTAGCGCTTTCGTATTGAAACTCCACTAAATCAACTAAAGCAGCCATGATTACCTACCTTGACTACGCTTTGATACGATCAGCCAGTTCATTTTCAAACTTCATCATACTATCAGCCAGTTTTTCAGGATCGACTTTGTAAGAGCCGTTTGCAATGGCTTCTTTGATCGCGGCAACTTTTGCAGCATCAAATGCCGGTTTGGCGGCCATATCCTGATGGAGTTGTCCGATATCGCGACTTTGTTGACTCAGCGAGACGGCGTCTTGCGCAACAGGACTCTTTTTTGCTTCGGTGCGCGTCTCCGCCAACGAGCTAGAATCTGTACGCGCAGCGCTACGACTGTTCGTCGTCATCACTTGTCCTGAACGTATGTTATCGATACTTGCCATATATAAACCTTAATTACGAAGTAACTGAACTCGTACACACAGTATCGACACACCAAGCCAATACTTTAGAAAAAATTTGTCTTTTGTTTAACTAGCAGGAATCGGGCCTGAATTCAACCGCGCTTATCATACCACTTCAGCGACTTAAGGCGCGAAACGGTTAGAACTGAACGGTGACTTCGGCAATACCGCTGACAATGCCTTCGATTATACGTTGTGATTTGTCATTTTTCACTCTGACCTGTTCACCCGCCGCGCCATCTTGTAATGCGGTCCCCAGAGTTGTGATGACCATCCCATCTTGGCTGGCCTTGATAATCACCTTTTCATTGCGACAGACCACACAGACATCACCACGTTCTATCACGTTTCCCAATCGAACAGTGCGTTTGACTTTAGCTCCAACCACCTGTGAGCTGTCGGCAAAGCCTTCTTTACGAAAGCGCTGCAACTCGATCATCTCATGTTTTACATCGCCAAGGGAGATAATCTCTCCTCGGGCAAGGGTTCGTGTGGCAACCACCATAGGAATAGCGATGGACAAGCGGACAGGGACATACACTTGCCAATCGTCTGAGGGGCATTCGACCAGTACATTAATGTTGCTGCGATTGGCGTTATCTGAGTTAGCACTTGTACTCAAAGCAACCGGGCAATCGGTGGCTTTTATTCTACTATCAATATTAGCGGCACTCACTGACAGCTCACCACCAGGGGGCTGTTCAACGTTGGCTAAAATGTGCTCTTCCGCCGCTAACTGTATCTGTTTTATTTGATTTTCTGTGGCTGCATGAGCAAAAAAACTAAACAAAGTTAGCAAAATGCCGATAGACTTAGCGTAACTTTTGAAGAAAGCTCTACACTTAGAGATGGTAAATGAATATAAACAAGTATTAGAGTGTGCCATTCTGTTTCTCTGGTGTTATACAGCTGTAATTTTAGAGTATCACTTTTAATCGAAAAGTTTGAGATGGAGATGAGCTTATGACGGGTATTCTTGATTCTGTGAATCAGCGTACGCAACTCGTCGGTCAGAATCGATTGGAATTGTTGACCTTTCGTTTAATGGGCCGCCAGCGTTATGGTATTAACGTATTTAAAGTAAAAGAAGTCTTGCAATGCCCTAAGCTTACTTCAATGCCAAATCTGCACCGTTTAGTTAAAGGTGTCGCTCATATCCGTGGCCATACTGTTTCTGTCATCGATTTGAGTTTGGCGATTGGTGGCCGACCAACAACCGACATCGACAAATGTTTTGTCGTTATCGCGGAGTTCAACCGAACCATTCAAGCATTTTTGGTTACTTCGGTTGAGCGCATAATTAACATGCACTGGGAAGCGATTCTACCACCACCAGATGGGGCGGGTAGAGCAAACTACCTGACCGCGGTCACCAACATTGACAACGAACTGGTTGAAATTCTCGACGTTGAGAAAATCCTTGCAGAAATTGCGCCAGTGGATGAAACAATGGACTCTTCCATCGGTGAAGAGATAGCCAAAGTTGAGACGGAAAAAGCACTGGTTCGTCGTATTTTGATTGCAGATGACTCCACGGTTGCGCGCAAGCAGGTTGAGCGTGCGATCACCAATATCGGCTTTGATTGTGTCTCGGTGAAAGACGGCAAAGAAGCGTATGATAAGTTGTTAGAAATGGCATCTGAAGGACCAGTTCGAGACCAAATTTCTCTGGTGATCTCTGATATCGAAATGCCAGAAATGGACGGCTACACGCTGACGGCAGAAATTCGCCGCAATGCGGATTTGAAAGATTTGTATGTTATTCTTCACTCGTCACTGAGCGGCGTTTTTAATCAAGCGATGGTGGAGAGAGTGGGTGCAAATGCGTTTATCGCAAAATTTAACCCAGATGAACTTGGGAATGCGGTTAAAACTGCACTAACAAAATAAAAGAGACATTAATGACTGCTATTACAATCAGTGATCAAGAGTATCGCGACTTCAGCCGTTTTTTGGAATCTCAGTGTGGTATCGTGCTGGGCGACAGCAAGCAGTATTTGGTACGCAGTCGTCTTAGCCCATTAGTAACCAAATTTAAGCTCGCTTCGTTGTCTGATTTGTTGAGAGATGTCGTGACGGGGCGTAACCGAGAACTACGTGTTGCCGCCGTTGATGCAATGACAACCAACGAAACTCTGTGGTTTAGGGACACCTATCCGTTTACTGTTTTGGCGGAAAAACTTTTGCCTGAGATTGCGGCAAATAAACGTCCGATAAAAATTTGGTCTGCCGCTAGTTCATCAGGGCAAGAACCGTATTCTATGGCGATGACGGTGTTGGAAACACAGCAACGTAAGCCAGGTATGCTGCAAAGTGTGTCGATTACGGCAACCGATATCTCAGCCAGTATGTTGGACATGTGCCGGGCCGGGATCTACGATAATTTGGCCTTGGGGCGGGGATTGTCCCCGGAGCGCCGCCGCACCTTTTTTGAAGACACGGGCGATGGTCGCATGAAGGTTAAAGACAACGTTAAGCGCTTGGTTAACTTTCGCCCGCAAAACTTGATGGACAGCTACGCCTTGTTGGGTAAGTTCGATATTATTTTTTGCCGTAACGTGTTGATTTATTTTTCTCCGGATATGAAATCTAAAGTGTTGAACCAAATGGCGAACAGTTTGAACCCCGGTGGCTATTTGTTGCTTGGTGCTTCGGAGTCGTTGACAGGTTTAACCGACAGATTTGAAATGGTTCGCTGTAACCCTGGCATCATCTACAAATTGAAATAGTGGAAACTCTTCTACTTTTCTTTTCAAACTAGCCTGGCATGTTGTCAGGCTTTTATATTTGCCCTTTCTCAGCTTTTTCTCTCTACCCTTTTCTTGAGCCTGTATCCGTCTGCGTATATCTTTAGTTTAAGTCTGAGTAAGCGGATCTACGACATTCCATCTGCATACTTGGCTTAGTAATTGCTTACTTTTTCATGGACTGGATAAATTTGAATTGCACGCATTGGCACGCTCTTTGCTTTTATTTGGTTAGTAACGGTCAGTTCTTTTTGTAGAGGCGCATATGGCTATCTCCTTTGACAATGCACTAGGCATCCACCAGTACACGGTGGGAGTACGTGAACGCAATGCCGAGGTTATCTCGACCAACATTGCGCAAGCGAACACGCCTGGATACAAAGCAAGAGGTTTAGACTTTGCGAAGGAGTTACAGGCGGCAAGTTCGGGGGCAAGTATTGGTCTTAGCCGTACGGACAGTCGGCATATTCCTGCCACTACAACGGTGATGGGGGAAAAACTTTATCGCCTTCCGACCCAACCGGACACCGGAGATGGCAACACGGTGGATTTGGATTTAGAGCGTAACCTGTTTATGCAAAACCAGATTCGCCATCAAGCCTCACTGGATTTTCTGGGCGGTAAATTTAAGAACTTAACCAAAGCGATTAAAGGAGGTAACTAGATGAGCTTGTTCAATGTGTTCAATGTAACTGGTTCTGCAATGAGTGCTGAGTCTGTTCGTCTAAATACCACTTCAAGCAACTTGGCCAACGCCGACAGTGTCAGCAGCTCTGCAAAAGACACTTATAAAGCGCGCCATGCTGTGTTTGGCGCTGAGTTAAGTAATGCCATGTATAATCGTGGCGATACAGTGCCGGTGCAAGTGCTCGGTATTGTGGAAAGTGATAAACCGTTGACCGCGGAATATAACCCTGAACATCCATTGGCAAATGATGAAGGTTACATTTACAAACCGAACGTTAATGTCATGGAAGAAATGGCCAATATGATTTCTGCCTCCCGTTCATACCAAACGAATGTTCAGGTAGCAGATGCGAGTAAACAAATGCTGCTGCGTACGCTGCAGATGGGTCAATAAGGATAAGGAGTTAACGTATGGCCGGAATCAATAACGTTGGTCAAAGCGGCTTGTCCTATATCGACCAGCTTAAGAGTTTGCAAGAGAGCAAAAAGCCGACGGCAACCACGGGTAAACAGGATCTTAAACAAGAGGACTTTTTATCCTTGCTGACTAAGCAATTGGCTCAACAGGACCCTTTTAAGCCGGTCAGTAATGACCAGATGATTGCGCAAATGGCTTCATTTGCGACCGTTGATGGCATTGGCAAGATGAACACTCAGTTTGAGAGTCTCAACTCGTCAATGACGTCCAACCAAGCATTGCAAGCGTCTTCTTTAGTGGGGCGTGATGTGTTGGTGCCAGGCGCGGCGGGTATGAAGCAGGAAGAGGCAGGCATGCCTGCCATGGTCAAACTACCACAAGCTATGGATAACGTGATTGTGCGAGTGGAAAACGAGATTGGCCAATTAATTCGTACCTTTGAGGTGGGGGCGAAACCTGCGGGAGATAACCGTGTCGAATGGGACGGTAAAGATGAAAACGGTAATCCATTGCCGGCTGGCAAATACAAAGTGAAAGCATCCGGTTTGCTGGATGGTCAGGCGACTGACTTCCCGGTTTCAACCTATGCCAACGTGAACAGTGTTCTGCTGGGTAAAGGCGATGGTAACGTACTGCTCAATCTGGCTGGCTTTGATTCGCCAGTTCGACTTGCTGAAGTACTCGAAGTTGGCAAAGCGTAATCTACGCTGGCTGGATTAAGGAGATTTTGGAATGTCATATGTATCTTTAAGCGGTTTGTCCGCAGCTCAGTTAGATCTGAACACCACGAGTAACAACATTGCCAACGCCAACACATATGGCTTTAAGGAGTCGCGTGCTGAGTTTGGTGATGTTTATTCAAATTCTCTATTTACCAATGCGAAAACCACCGCTGGCGGTGGTGTACAAGCAAACCAAGTTGCGCAGCAATTCCATGAAGGTTCCAGTATTTATACCAACAACCCAATGGATTTGCGTATTGGCGGCACGGGTTTCTTTGCCGTGGCAAAAGACAGAATGGTACCGAATCAGAACGAGCTAACCCGTAACGGTGCTTTTCATCTGAACAAGAGCAACTATATGGTCACGGCAAATGATGAATATTTGCTGGGCTATCAGGTTGATCCTGAGAGCGGTGATGTCACCTCTTACGAACCACAACCTATTAACATTCCGGCGGAATTTGGCAAGCCAAAGCAGACGGCAAATGTAACGGTTGGGGTGAACTTACCAGCAAGTGGTGCGATTAAAGATCCTCTCGCGTTTAATTTCGAGGATCCTGATACTTATAACCGTTCAACGTCTTCAACCATTTATGACTCTATGGGTCAGTCGTACAAACTGACGACTTACTACCTGAAAGATCAGACGCAACCGAACACCTGGCAAACCTACTACACGGTAACGGATAGCCAAGGTGAGAAGCCAGTCAATATCACAGGTGGTGATGCAACTAACGCAACGGGTCATGTTGGGCATACGATTAAGTTCAATAATGATGGTACGCTTGCCAGCTTAAACAATGGGCAGCCGATTGTGACTGACCAACTCGGTGCGGGCGTTAACCCAATTGATATGAATGGTGGTGATCCGACGCAAGTGCTGAATTTTGATCTCAACTCTTCCACCCAGTTTGCTGCTCCGTTTGAGCTGACTAAGTTTGACGAAGATGGCGCGACAACGGGTTTTTTAACCAAAGTGGACTTTGATGAAAGTGGCAGTATTTACGGCACTTATTCAAATGGTGAGAGCGTTACTTTAGGTCGAGTTGCTTTAGTTCGTGTACCGAATGAGCAAGGTTTGGACAAAAAAGGTGGCACACAGTGGAACTCTACCAATAACTCCGGGGATAAAATCTGGGGTGAATCGAACAAAGGTTCATTTGGTACCGTTTCTAGTGGTTCTTTGGAGCAGTCCAACATCGATATGACGCAAGAATTAGTGGATCTGATTTCAGCTCAGCGTAACTTCCAAGCAAACTCACGTGCGCTTGAAGTGCATAACCAGTTGCAACAGAATATCTTGCAGATTCGTTAATCGTTTTATTCATGACATTCATCTGGTGCTTAACCTGGACGACCTCACCCAGGTTAAGCCTTGTTTCTTCTCTGCCCCTTAACCATCATCTCGATTGCCTCTTGCTTGCCGCCCGGCATGCCGCTGAGTAATTTTCCGACCAATGTGTTTGCCTCTTGCTTACATTTCTAACGCATCCATTTGATATTTAAATGAAAAATAAACTGGCATGATGATTGCTTTTCTGATCCTAGAATTCGATTTCAGGAGCAGATTATGGATCGTGCACTCTTTCTAGCCATGAGCGGCGCTAAACAAAATATGCAAGCGTTGCAACTGCGTGCCAACAACCTAGCAAACGTCAGTACCACTGGCTTTCGTGCTGATTTGGCACAAGCTCGGTCAATGCAAGCGTATGGCGAAGGCTTACCGACTCGTGTATTTAGTATGACGGAGCGTCCAGGACATAATTTTGCTCAGGGCAGTGTGATTACAACAGGTCGCGATATGGACATCACCGTTGAAGGTGATGGTTGGATTGCGGTCATGGACAAGATTGGTAAAGAGGGGTTGACCCGCAATGGCAATCTGAAAGTGGATCAAAATGGTTTACTGACCAATGCCAACGGGCATCTGGTGCTTGGCGAGGGCGGAGCACCGATCACGATTCCCTTACCGATCAGTAAGATCGAAATTGGCAGAGATGGCACCATTTCTGTGTTGCCGCAAGGCGCGCCTGCCGAAGAAATGGAACAGATAGACCGTGTGAAGCTTGTCAAAACCGACAACAGCACGCTGTTTAAAGATACCAACGGACTGTTCCGTCACAAAGATCCCAATCAAGCGTACGAAGCCGATGCTACTGTGCAAATCATGACTGGCGCCATTGAGGGTAGCAACGTGAATGCCGTCGGCGAGATGACCGCGCTGATTGACCTGCAAAGACAATTTGAAATGCAGGTGAAAATGATGAGCACGGCAGAAGAGCTTGACAAAGCGTCCGATTCACTGCTTCGTATGAGCTAACAGAGTAAGGGTTAAATTATGCATCCGGCACTATGGGTAAGTAAGACAGGGCTCGACGCTCAGCAAACCAACATTGCAACCATTTCAAACAACCTGGCTAACGCCTCAACCATCGGTTTTAAAAAGAGTCGTGCGGTGTTTGAAGATCTGTTTTATCAGAATATCAATCAGCCCGGCGGCCAATCGTCGCAAAATACGGAATTGCCAAGTGGCCTGATGCTTGGCGCGGGTTCGAAAGTGGTGGCAACGCAAAAAGTGCACACCCACGGCAACGCGCAAACGACAACCAACGCACTGGATTTGATGGTGGAAGGCGATGGTTTTTTCCAAATCACCATGCCAGACGGCAACATTGGTTATACCCGCAATGGCCAGTTCACCCTCAATGGCGAAGGGGTGGTGGTGACTTCGGGATCCGGTTACCCGCTGGAGCCAGAAATTGTGATTCCCGAGGACGCCATTTCGATTACCGTCGGTACCGATGGTGAAGTGTCAGTGCGAATCCGCGGTCAGCAAGATAACCAAGTTGTGGGCCAGATAACCATCACCGATTTTGTTAACCCAGGTGGTTTAGAGCCCATTGGTCAAAACCTTTACTTACCCACTGGCGCAAGTGGTGATCCGCAGCAAGGGGTCCCTGGCTTGGATGGTTTAGGCGAAGTGCGTCAGTCAATGCTGGAAACGTCCAACGTAAACGTGACGGAAGAGCTGGTGAATATGATCGAAGCACAACGCGTCTACGAGATGAACTCAAAAGTGATTTCGTCAGTCGATAAGATGATGAGCTTCGTTAACCAACAGTTGTAATCGTACTTAGCTTGAGATGAACCAGAGGGAGATTGCTATGAAACGCTTAAGTCTGATTGCATTGGTGGCAGTGATGAGCGGTTGTACGATGTTAGAACCGATCGAAACCAGCGAAGTGAGCCAAGCCACGACCGTCGTTGATGCAGTTGAAGGCGACAAATCTAAAGACCAAAGTACGGGTATTGTTGATACCTTGCGTGGTCGTAGCGATCCGGTCGCTGGTGACCCGGCTTGGGCACCCATCCATCCAAATCAAAAGCCCGAGCATTACGCCGCGGCCACGGGCTCTCTGTTTAGCGCCGATCACATCTCTGATCTGTATGATGACTCCAAACCACGTGGTCTTGGCGACATTATTACCGTGTTGTTAGATGAAACCACCAATGCGTCGAAAAGTGCCAATGCCGGGCTATCAAAGAGTAATGATGCCAGCATGGATCCACTGCAAGTGGGTGGGCAAGAGCTGAAAATTGATGGTAAATACAATTTTTCCTACAACTTGAGCAACGCCAACAGCTTTACCGGTGACGCTTCTGCCAATCAGAGTAACAGCATCAGCGGCTCAATCACGGTTGAAGTGATTGAAGTGTTGGCAAACGGCAACCTCGTGGTCCGCGGTGAGAAGTGGTTAACCCTCAATACGGGCGACGAGTACATTCGTCTTAGCGGTACCATTCGTCCCGACGATATCGATTTTGACAACACGATTGCGTCAAACCGCGTCTCTAACGCAAGAATTCAGTATTCTGGAACCGGAACGCAGCAGGATATGCAGCAACCCGGATTCTTGGCACGATTCTTTAATGTCTCTCTGTAAGTGGCAAACCAGTGGCAATTGAATATGGTCACTGGTTGAGAGAGGAAGGTAAGTAAAGATGAAAAAATTCACCCTGATACTAATGAGTCTGTTAATGACGGTGACTTCGGCACAAGCGGCGCGCATCAAAGATGTCTCCCAGGTCGCGGGGGTAAGAAGTAACCAACTGGTGGGCTATGGCCTAGTATCTGGCTTGCCGGGCACTGGGGAATCGACACCGTTTACCGAACAGAGCTTTAACGCCATGTTGCAAAATTTCGGCATTCAATTGCCTGCGGGCACCAAGCCGAAGATCAAAAACGTTGCCGCCGTGATGGTCACCGCGGAATTGCCACCTTTCTCTAAACCTGGGCAACAAATCGACATTACCGTCTCATCGATTGGCAGTGCCAAAAGTCTGCGCGGCGGCACCTTACTGCAAACCTTCCTCAAAGGCCTAGATGGGCAAGTCTATGCCGTTGCACAAGGCAACTTAGTGGTCAGTGGTTTTAGCGCCACAGGTGCCGATGGCTCAAAAATTGTCGGCAATAACCCAACAGTCGGGATTATTTCCAGCGGTGCGATGGTCGAACGTGAAGTACCCACGCCGTTTGGTCGCGGTGACTTTATCACCTTTAACCTACTCGAATCCGATTTCACTACTGCGCAGCGTATGGCCGATGCGGTCAATAACTTCCTAGGCCCTCAAATGGCCTCAGCAGTGGATGCCACATCGGTGCGAGTTCGTGCGCCTCGTGACATCAGCCAGCGCGTTGCTTTTCTCTCTGCGATCGAGAACTTAGAGTTTGACCCTGCAGATGGTTCAGCAAAAATCATTGTTAACTCGCGCACTGGCACCATTGTGGTCGGTAAACACGTACGTCTAAAACCAGCTGCCGTGACGCATGGTGGCATGACGGTAGCAATCAAAGAGAATCTTAGCGTCAGCCAACCCAATTCCTTCGCTGGTGGCGAGACGGTCGTGGTGCCGAATTCCGATATTTCGGTCACCGAAGAAGAAGGCAAAATGTTCAAGTTTGAACCGGGACTGACATTGGACGACTTAGTCCGTGCGGTCAATCAGGTCGGCGCAGCCCCTTCGGATCTGATGGCGATTTTGCAAGCGCTCAAGCAAGCAGGTGCCATTGAAGGACAACTGATCATCATCTGATGGTTCGGAGAAGCAAGCATGATCAACAACGCAAATGACATCGGCTTTATTCACGACATCAGCAGCCTAGACAAGCTGCGCCAACAAGCGGTTGGCGGTGATGAGGCGCATGAACAGGAAGCGCTGAAAGCCGCGGCCAAGCAGTTTGAATCGATTTTTACCTCGATGCTGTTTAAATCCATGCGTGATGCTAATGCGGGCTTTGAGTCGGATCTGATGAATAGCCAAAACGAGCAGTTCTATCGCCAGATGCTGGATGAGCAGATGGCCAGCGAACTGAGTTCATCCGGATCATTGGGTTTAGCGGACATGATTGTTGCCCAGCTTAGCGCGAACAAAGGCGTGGATAAAAACGAGCTGGCGATGCGAGAAGCCGGCAAAGAAGCGCCATTGAGAATGCCTGTCAATACCAGCAAAGCGCGTGAGATTGAGCAACGCTTAATCGAATCGGGTGAACTGAGTCGCAAAGAGACGGCTCGCTTTGATTCACCAGAGTCGTTCGTTCAGTCGATGCGCCCTTATGCTGAGCGCGCCGCCAAAACCTTGGGCGTAGAACCTAGTTTACTGTTAGCGCAAGCGGCGCTAGAAACTGGATGGGGGCAGAAGGTAGTGAAAAATGCCCGCAACAGCAGTAATAACCTGTTCAACATTAAGGCGGATCGCAGTTGGCGAGGTGAGCAAGTGCGCACGCAAACACTCGAATTCCATGACAACACGCCAGTGAAAGAGACCGCGTCCTTCCGCGCTTATAACTCATTTGCCGACAGCTTCAACGACTATGTGGCGTTCCTCAATCAGAATCCTCGCTATCAAGTGGCTTTGCAGCACAATGGCGATTCTGAAGCGTTCATCCGTGGTATTCACCGGGCCGGATACGCAACCGATCCTGATTACGCTGAGAAGGTACTCAGCGTAAAAGAACGGATAGAAAACATGTAAATTCCACGCGAGGGCCTGAGTAAAATCAGGCCCTTATTCTTTGTGTAAACAGCGTTTCCCTCTATTGGCATACCTTTTGCTTTATTGTGTTCAGGTACTCAGTTTTTACTGATTTGATTGAGTTTTTGGGGGCACGTATGGCGTCGGATCTTCTGAATGTAGGTACTCAGAGCGTACTTACGGCTCAGAGACAGTTAAACACCACCGGTCATAACATTTCTAACGTCAATACAGAAGGTTATAGCCGTCAGTCTGTGGTTCAGGCGACCAACGACCCGCGTCAATTTGGCGGCTCTACCTACGGCATGGGCGTGCATGTGGAAAATGTTCGCCGCTCATGGGACCAGTTTGCCGTCAATGAACTCAATCTCTCTGCCACCAACTATGCCAACAAGAGCGACGTCGAAGCCAACTTAGAGATGCTTTCCGGTATGCTCTCTTCTGTGGCGTCGAAGAAAATTCCAGAAAACCTCAATGAATGGTTTGATGCCCTAAAAACGTTGGCGGACAGCCCTAACGACATGGGTGCACGTAAAGTATTGCTTGAAAAAGCGAGAATTATTGCTGAAACGGTGAACGGTTTTCACGAAACGGTGCGCCAGCAGTATGACGTGACCAATAAAAAGCTGGATATGGGTATCGAGCGCATCAACCAGATCGCGGTGGAAATTCGCGACATTCATCGCTTAATGATGCGTACCCCCGGGCAGCACAATGATTTGATGGACCAGCATGAAAAGTTGGTTAAAGAGCTCTCTGAGTACACCAAAGTCACCGTCACGCCACGCTCAAACGCGGAAGGCTTCAACATTCATATCGGCAACGGCCACACTTTGGTATCAGGTACTGAAGCAAGTCAGCTTAAGATGATCGGTGGCTATCCAGACGTTCATCAACGCCGTCTTGCCATCTACGAAGGCAATTCTCTGAAACCGATTAAAAGTGTTGCCTTAGACGGTAAGCTCGGCGCCATGCTGGATATGCGTGATAATCAGATCCCACATGTCATGGATGAAATGGGCAGAATGGCGGCAGCATTTTCGAATGAAGTCAACCTGTTACAAAAACAAGGCTTGGACTTGCGTGGCAACATCGGTGGGCTGATTTTTACCGATGTCAACTCGGAGTTAATTGCCAAATCGCGCGCGGTGGCTGCGCCGGATTCAACGGCTGAAGTCGCCGTCTTCATCAATGACATTGCCGCCTTACAGGGCGGCGAGTATGCCCTGCGCTATGATGGCAGTAACTACACCGTGACCAAACCGTCTGGTGAAACCGTTACGGTTTCACTCGATTCTGCTAAGTCCGCTTTCTATCTGGACGGCATGCGGGTTGAAGTGCGCAACGAGCCGAAATCAGGTGAAAAGATCCTCTTGCGCCCGACGCGAAATTCGGCGGCACAGATGAAGGTGGAAACCAATGATGCCAATACCATTGCCGCGCAGAGCTACGAAGCTTCCACGACTTTTGCTCAGGGCACCGCTCAGTTCCACATTCTGGCAGCCGGTGACTTGCGTGAATTTGAGGTGATTGTATCGCCCAAGGGCGATCAGTTTGCCGTGATTGACACCAAAGGCAACGTGGTGCGCAGCCCAGCGCCTTATCCAACTGATGGGCCGATCTCCGTGGTGCTGCCTTCCAACCACCCGAGCTACAAAGACGGCAAAGAAACGGTGTTTGAGTTGACCCCCGGTGCGCTGGCAAACGATAAGTTCACGGCAAACCTTGTCCCTTCGGACGGTGATAACGGCAACCTGAGAAAAATGCAGCAAATTCAGTTGGACAAAAAAATGGACGGCAATAAGTCGACCATTTTGGATGTGTATCACAACCTCAATACCAACGTAGGATTACGCAACTCAACGGCGACGCGCCTCGCGACCATCGCCCAGCACGAGAATGAAGCGGCGCAAGAGAGAGTGGCGGCGATTTCCGGGGTCAACTTGGATGAAGAGGCGTCTAACATGATGCGTTTTCAGCAAGCCTACATGGCATCGTCACGCATCATGCAGGCCGCCAACGATACCTTTAACACCATTTTGCAATTGAGATAGAGAGGAGACGGTAGATGATTTCACGTATTGCCAGCTTCCATAACTATCAGTCCGTTCAGAATGACTTGCGCCGAATGGAAAATAAAATCCATCACAATCAAGCGCAACTGGCTTCGGGCAAAAAGTTGCTCTCGCCGAGCGATGATCCGCTGGCGACGCACTACATTCAAAATATCGGCCAGCAGGCTGAGCAACTCAAACAGTATTTAGACGCGATTGTGCTGGTGCGCAACCGCCTAGAACAGCATGAAGTGAATGTGGCAAACCAAGAGCAGTTTGCCGATGAAGCCAAACGCACGGTAATGGAAATGATTAACGGTGCTTTGTCGCCGGAAGATCGAATGGCCAAAAAACGTGAAATAGAGGAACTGGCAAACAATTTCCTCTATTTGGCAAACGCACAGGATGAATCCGGCAACTACACCTTTGCTGGAACCAAATCGAAGACCCAGCCTTTTTTCCGTGATTACGATGGCAGCGTCACCTATTCCGGTGACGACTACCAACGCAAAATGCGTATTTCGGCCAGTTTAGAAATGGCGATGAACGATCCTGGCAGCAAGTTATTTATGGATATCCCGAACCCATTTGGTGATTACGAACCCGAATACCAGCTGCAAAATGCGTCTGAATTGCTGCTCGATAAAGCCGTCAATGAGGACTATTTCGACAAGTCGAACTATCGTGTCACCTTTGTCGACATGAGTAATGGCAAATGGGGCTATCAGTTGGAGAAAGATGGCAGTGTGGTGGCCGCCGATGAGTTTAACGCCAGCACTGGGATCAAATACAACGATTTGACGATTGATTTGCGTGGGCAAATCAAACGGGGAGATGTGATCGAGCTTAAACCTCGTGAACATTTCTCGATTTTTGACAGTTTTAAAAATGCGGCGAAGTATTCCGATGCCTCGGTCTCGGATGCCAACGCAACAGCGAAGTTGCATCAGGTGACTGAGGAATTTCATGCGGCTTTCATCCATTTAAACAAAGCCCGTACTGATATAGGTGCGCGCCTGAGTACCTTGGATATCCAAGAGCAGCAGCATGAAGACTTCAATCTATCTCTGAGTAAAGCTAAGAGTAACTTTGAAGACCTGGACTACTCCAAAGCAATTATTGAGTTCAATGAGAATTCCAGAGCATTGCAAGCTTCGCAGCTCGCGTTTGGTAAAACCAAAGATCTGACTCTGTTTAACTACTTATAAATGTCCAATATAAGTCGTAGCTGATTCGTTTAGCCGCCTCGATTGATGCCTTATGTGCCAAGCCTTAAGCGCGGATAGAGATGGAATAAGTTTGCCGCTTTGAAGTTCGCCTTTAAAAACGGCAAAGCGGCAAGGTGGCAAAGCCGAATGGCAACACAGACAGAAGTGGCCAAAGGACAAAACTCATCGCAACTCTGTTTTTAAGTGATTGTTTTAAAATGATTTAAAAATTTAAGATGATGAGATTAAAAATTGGCACACAAATTGAATTAGATAATTCAGAGTGGATTTACCTGGTTCTAAAAGCTGCCTAAGGCAGTTTTGGCAAGTAATTACGGTCAGTGCTTTTCCAAATGAGAGTAAAGCTGGCCGCTTCGCAGGAGCTTGCGAACTCAGAAGGAGAGCAAAATGGCTGTAACAGTAAGTACTAACGTTTCCGCGATGACCGCCCAACGTTACTTAAACAAAGCGACAGATGACCTCAACGTTTCTATGGAACGTTTGTCCTCTGGTCACAAAATTAACAGTGCCAAAGACGATGCAGCCGGTCTGCAAATCTCTAACCGTTTGACGGCTCAGTCGCGAGGTTTGGATGTGGCAATGCGTAACGCGAACGATGGTATTTCGATTGCGCAGACCGCAGAAGGGGCAATGAACGAGGTCACCTCGGTGTTGCAACGTATGCGTGATTTGTCTATCCAGTCGGCCAACGGCACCAATACGCAAGCAGAGCGTCAGGCGATTAACGAAGAAGCCAATGCCCTGCAAGATGAGATTAACCGTATTGCAGAAACGACCTCTTTCGGTGGTCGACGTTTGCTCAATGGCTCCTTCGGTGATGCGTCCTTCCAAATTGGCTCGAACTCCGGTGAAGCCATGATTATGGGCCTGACCAGTGTTCGCGCAGATGATTTCCGTATGGGCGGTGCCACCTTCCAATCGGAAAACGGCAAAGACCGCAATTGGAGTGTCAGTGCAGATAATGCCGATATGAAGATTGTCTTGCCGATGATGGGCGAAGATGAAGATGGCAACGTTGATGATCTAGAAATCAATATCATGGCCAAAGCGGGTGATGACATTGAAGAACTTGCGACCTACATCAACGGCCAGTCGGATCTGATTAACGCGTCAGTAAGTGAAGACGGCAAACTGCAAATCTTTGTCGCAGAGCCGAACTTAAAAGGTGAAGTATCCATTTCTGGCGGTTTAGCTAAGGATCTTGGTCTTAGCGATGAGCCGTTCAAGACCACGGTACAGGATGTTGATCTGCGTACCGTACAAGGCTCACAAAATGCCATCAGCGTGATTGATGCCGCGCTAAAATACGTCGACTCGCAGCGAGCGGATCTTGGTGCGAAGCAAAACCGTCTGAATCACAGCATTAACAACCTCGCTAACGTGCAGGAAAACGTCGATGCTTCGAACAGTCGAATTAAAGATACCGATTTTGCGAAGGAAACAACGCAAATGACGAAAGCACAAATATTGCAACAAGCAGGTACTTCAATACTTGCTCAAGCAAAACAGTTGCCAAACTCTGCAATGTCACTATTGCAGGGCTAACGGAAGTCCTGTACCAGCTATGGCTCAGACGTGCGCTTATGGTACAGGATGACGTGGCAAACAACTTTACATTGAATGAAAGGCTCTCTCATCTCTCACCTGCCTGACATTATTGATGTGAAGTTGTCCGGTGTGCCGGAAATGTGTTCATTTCTCTTGATCTCCACATTGGCTCTGGCTACCAACCTAGCCCCGGTTCTCTCAAAGGAATGGGGCTTTTTCTTTTTCTCAGTTTCCCTCTAACGAATATTCTTTGGCATCTCTGCCGACATTTATCCTCTTAAGCGCAATTTTCCTACAAGCTGCCGATAAGTGGCAAAACATCACCGCTAACGCTGATAATGACTACCTTTTTCTATTTTCGCCATTCGACATCTTTAAACAAAACTTGAGCGCCAAAGCGCAAGTTTTGCTCAGATTTATTAATCCGATCTCCATTTATTATTTTTTTAAATATTTTGCTAAAGCTTCGGCGTTTGACGTCGTTAATAAAAGTAACTTTGAGAGAACTACTTGGTTTTCCGAGACGTCGGAAACCGTAATATCGGAAAATCAATTGGAGAATTCATCATGGCAGTGAATGTAAATACCAACGTAGCAGCAATGACAG
>NZ_JZAM01000161.1:0-1168 GCF_000960595.1 Vibrio sp. S234-5 | reverse complement strand
TGTCTAAAGAAAAATTTGAACGTACGAAACCGCACGTAAACGTTGGTACTATCGGCCACGTTGACCACGGTAAAACAACTCTAACTGCAGCTATCTGTACAACTCTTGCTAAAGTTTACGGCGGTAAAGCACGTGACTTCGCATCTATCGATAACGCACCAGAAGAGCGTGAGCGTGGTATCACAATCTCTACTTCACACGTAGAGTACGACACACCAAACCGTCACTACGCACACGTAGACTGTCCTGGACACGCTGACTATGTTAAAAACATGATCACTGGTGCAGCACAGATGGACGGCGGTATCCTAGTTGTTGCAGCAACAGATGGCCCAATGCCACAAACTCGTGAGCACATCCTACTAGGCCGTCAGGTTGGTATTCCTTACATCATCGTATTCATGAACAAATGTGACATGGTTGATGATGAAGAGCTTCTAGAGCTAGTCGAAATGGAAGTTCGTGAACTTCTGTCTGAGTACGACTTCCCAGGTGATGACCTACCAGTTATCCAAGGTTCTGCACTAGGCGCACTAAACGGCGAAGAGCAGTGGGAAGCGAAAATCGTAGAACTAGCAGAAGCGCTAGACAACTACATCCCAGAGCCAGAGCGTGCAGTAGACATGCCGTTCCTGATGCCAATCGAAGACGTATTCTCAATCCAAGGTCGTGGTACAGTAGTAACTGGCCGTATCGAGCGCGGTATCCTGAAAGTGGGTGACGAAGTTGCTATCGTAGGTATCAAAGACACTACGACAACTACCTGTACTGGTGTTGAGATGTTCCGTAAACTGCTAGACGAAGGTCGTGCGGGTGAGAACGTTGGTGCGCTACTACGTGGTACTAAGCGTGATGAAGTAGAACGTGGCCAAGTACTTGCTAAGCCAGGTTCAATCACTCCACACACTAAGTTCGAGTCAGAAGTATACGTACTGTCTAAAGATGAAGGTGGCCGTCATACTCCATTCTTCAAAGGCTACCGTCCACAGTTCTACTTCCGTACAACAGACGTAACTGGTAACATCGAACTACCAGAAGGCGTAGAAATGGTAATGCCAGGCGACAACATCAAGATGATTGTTGAGTTGATCGCACCAATCGCGATGGACGAAGGTCTACGTTTCGCGATCCGTGAAGGCGGCCGTACAGTAGGTGCTGGTGTTGTTGC
>NZ_JZAM01000160.1:0-58701 GCF_000960595.1 Vibrio sp. S234-5 | reverse complement strand
AAGTAGGTGGTGCCCAGTTTCTAGAATTAGACATAATCAATCAGTTCATGAGTTAACAATACTGTGTATTTGATCATGTTTTGGGGCTAAAGTCACTGTATGTTTTTTAAACTGATCGGTGCTCTAGGTTCTAGGAAGAGCGAGGAAGAGCTGGAAAAGAAGGTTCTAGTTGCTAGGTTTCTAGGTTCTAGGAAGGGCGAGGAAGGGCGGGGAAAAGAAGGTTTCTAGGTACTAGGTTTCTAGGTTCTAGGAAGAGCGGTTGCTCTTGCTCTTCCCCAGGACCAAGGGACCAGGACCCCAGGACCTTCTCTTCCGCTCTTGCCTTTCCTAGACCCTAGCAGCTGCTCTTCTTAGTCCCGCTCTGGTTTTACTCTACATCTTCCATCTTACCCAGTAGGGTGCGGATGCGTTCTTGCCACTGAGCGTGTTCTTGTTGAGCTTGTTGAGATTTTTGCTCGAGCTCTGCGTGTTGGGCGCGCAGTTGGTCGGCTTCGCTAGCCAGCTTCGCCTTATCTTCTTTCAGCTCTTCGACTTCCATTTGCAGTAGTGCGATGGTATCCACTGCGGTCTGAATTTTTGCTTCCAGTTTTTCTAATACTTCAAAAGACATTTTGGCCTACCTATTCTTATTCGGTTCAATGAGCGCAGCCCATGCTGCGGCTCTCTCTATTAGCCTCATTCTACTCAGCACAAGGCATAGAAACACCTGCTATGTTGGAAAAATTGCATCATTTGCCTAAAAAAACAGCGCATTGAGGCAATGCGCTGATTTTTTCTCACTTTTTAACCGCGTGAAACGTGCTTTCTCGCGCTTTTCTCTCGCCTTGAGTGCCGTAATTAGAGCTCAGGCTCTTCAAAGTCGGCGCTAAGTGGCTCTTGCGAAAGGATGATGCCAGTGCTGTCGGCGTAGAGGTAATCTTCCGGTAAGAAGGTCACACCACCGAAATTGACGGGAATATCGACTTCGCCAATGCCTTGCGCTGACGCGCCGACCGGAATCGAGGCGAGCGCTTGAATGCCGAGGTTCATATCTTCCAGCTCGTCAATTTCACGCACGCTGCCATAGACAACAATGCCTTCCCATTCGTTTTCTTCTGCTAGGGTGGCAATTTCTGCATCGACCAGTGCGCGGCGCAATGAGCCTCCGCCATCGACCAGCAGCACGCGTCCAACACCATCTTGTTCCAGCGTCTCACGAATCAGCGAGTTATCTTCGAAGCATTTTACAGTGGTGATTTGCCCGGCAAATGAGGCACGCCCACCGAAGTTGCTGAACATCGGCTCGACCACATCCACTTGATCCAGATAGATATCACATAGGGCAGAGGTGTTGTATTTCATAGCATACCTTTTTCGGTAAATGAATTTTCTCTTGAGTATATCTGCGCATTAAGTCAATGCAATGACAATTAGTGATTAACTAACAAGAGTTTGAGCTATCACAACTGTTGCAAACAAAATATTGGTGACCAATGAGCACTTCACCACTACGGGCATCATCGGCGCAATTTGAGCGGGTTGATGGGTTAACCACACCGCTTTGCCATGATTAATAACCAGTAACAGGCTGAAAATAAAAGGAAAGCTGATCCACAGTGGTTTGCCTTGCAACAGCAAGTAAATGGCAAACGCCAGCACCGCGCCACCGAGTAATACGAAGTGGTATTGCTTGGCTTTGCGCTGACCGAGGCGAACTGCAACAGTGCGTTTCCCGCACGCGGCGTCGTTTTCGATATCGCGCATGTTGTTGATATTCAGTACCGCGACCGCTAACAAGCCGCAGCCCAAGGCAGGCAAAAACAGCGCTGAATCCAACACGCCGGTATGAAGGAAATAGGTGCCGGAAACACCGAGCAAACCGAAGAATATGAATACCGAGAGATCGCCCAGACCCACATAGCCATAAGGCTTATTGCCCATGGTGTAAGCAATGGCGGCGAGGATGGCTAAAATACCCAAAGCGATAAACGCGAGGATGCTTTGTAAACTGCTTAAGGCATAAAACACCAGTGCTAAACCCGAGACGATGGTAAGCAAAATATTAAATACGATGGCACGTTGCATCTCTTTAGCGCTGACCGCGCCAGATTGCATTGCTCGCAATGGGCCAAGGCGCTTGTCGTTGTCGGTGCCTTTGACGGCATCGCCGTAGTCGTTGGCTAAGTTAGACAAGATTTGCAGCAAAATGGCGGTAACAAACGCCAGCAGAGCGACCACCAATGAGAATTGCCCCGAAGAGTAAGCCAGCACACTGCCAGTTAAAATGGAGACCAAAGCCAGAGGCAATGTTTTAGGGCGCGCGGCATCAAGCCAGATTCTCAGAGATTGATTCATGTGTGTTTCGTGCGAGTAAAACCGACGGTCAGTATACGAAGAAACACGTAAGGAAGAAAGGGAGAAGAGAAGGTCGCTAGGGACTAGGAAAAGAAGGTTCTAGGTGCTAGGAAAAGAAGGTTCTAGGTTCTAGGTTCTAGGTTCTAGGTTCTAGGTTTCTAGGTTCTAGGAAGAGCGGATAAGAGCGGGCCTGGGAAGGGCAAGAGCGGCCCTGGTTCCTAGGTCGCTAGGTTCTAGGAAGAGCAGGAAGAGCGGTCCTTCTCTTCCGCTTTTTCTCTTCCTAGCAATCTAGACCCTAGAAAACTCGCCCCTTCTTTTTCCGCTCTTGCTCTTCCCCAGGACCATAGGACCATAGGACCTTTTTTTCCGCTTTTCCAAGGGCCCAGGACCCCAGGACCTTCTCTTACGCTCTTGCCTTTCCTAGTACCTGCTCTTCCCTAGAACCTTGTTTTCCCTTAAAGAATAAAGCGGCTCAGATCTTCGTCTGCAACAAACTCACCGAGGCGCTGCTTGACGTATTGCGCGTCGATGACAAACTTGGCGCCGGATTTTTCTGTGGCGTCGAAGGAGATTTCATCCATCAAACGTTCCATCACGGTGTGCAGACGGCGTGCGCCGATGTTTTCCGTGGTTTCGTTGACGGTCCATGCGGCTTCGGCTATTTGGCTGATGCCATCTTCAGTGAACTCGATATCAACCTGCTCGGTTTTCATCAGGGCGATGTATTGCTCGGTCAGAGACGCTTTAGGTTCGGTCAGGATGCGTTTGAAATCGTGGCTGGTCAGCGCTTCGAGCTCGACGCGGATCGGCAGGCGGCCTTGCAGTTCGGGGATCAAATCAGACGGTTTGGCTACTTGGAATGCGCCGGAGGTGATGAACAGAATGTGGTCAGTTCGCACCATGCCGTGTTTGGTCGATACGGTGCTGCCCTCAATCAGCGGTAGTAGGTCGCGCTGCACCCCTTCACGAGAGACATCTGGGCCTGAGCTTTCGCCGCGCTTACAGATTTTGTCGATCTCATCGATAAACACGATGCCGTTGTTCTCAACGTTGTAAATCGCCTGATCTTTCAGCTCTTCTTGGTTGACCAGCTTCGCCGCTTCCTCTTCGATCAGCGCTTTCATTGCATCTTTGATTTTCAGTTTGCGTTTTTTGCTGGTGTTGCCCGCAAGGCTTTGGAACATTCCCTGCAGCTGGTTGGTCATCTCTTCCATGCCCGGAGGCGCCATGATCTCCACGCCCATTTGTGGCGCAGCAACATTGACTTCGATCTCTTTGTCGTCGAGCTTACCTTCACGCAATTTTTTGCGGAAAATTTGTCGCGTATTGGAGTTGTCGTCACTCTGCTCACTTTGCCCCCATGCATCGCGTGCTGGCGGCAGCAAGGCATCAAGCACGCGCTCTTCCGCTAGCTCTTCAGCGCGGAACTGCACTTTTTCCATCGCTTGCTGGTGGGTCATTTTCACCGCCACGTCGGTCAGATCGCGGATAATGGTTTCCACCTCTTTACCCACATAACCGACTTCGGTGAACTTGGTCGCTTCGACTTTGATAAACGGTGCGTTGGCCAGTTTAGCCAAACGGCGAGCAATTTCGGTTTTACCTACCCCAGTTGGGCCGATCATCAGGATATTTTTTGGGGTGACTTCGGCGCGCAGCCCTTCTTCAAGCTGCATGCGGCGCCAGCGGTTACGTAGGGCAATCGCCACCGAGCGTTTTGCTTTTTCCTGACCAATGATGTGACGGTTCAGTTCGTGCACAATTTCGCGGGGAGTCATTTCAGACATCTTGCTTCCTCAAATTCTGTATAAGTTACGCTTGGGTTGCGCTTGGCAACTCTGGCGTGGCCGTGAGCTCTTCAATGGTGTGATTGTGGTTGGTAAACACACAAATGTCACCGGCGATATTGAGCGCTTTGACGGCGATCTCGCGTGCGTCTAGGTCGGTGTTTTCCAACAGCGCAGTGGCAGCGGCTTGAGCGTAAGCGCCGCCTGAGCCAATCGCAATCAGGTCGTTTTCTGGCTGCACCACGTCACCGTTACCAGTGATGATGAGCGACGCCGTTTCGTCGGCCACGGCGAGCAGCGCTTCGAGTTTGCGCAGAGCGCGATCGCTGCGCCAATCTTTGGCCAGTTCAACCGCGGCTTTGGTCAGATGGCCTTGGTGCATCTGCAATTTGCTTTCGAAGCGTTCAAATAGGGTAAAGGCGTCGGCTGTGCCACCTGCAAAGCCAGCCAGCACTTTGTTGTTGTAAAGACGGCGAACTTTGCGCGCATTGCCTTTCATGACGGTGTTGCCCAAAGACACTTGTCCGTCTCCGGCGATGACGACTGTGTTGTTACGACGTACAGATACTATGGTAGTCACGAGCAGACCTCTTGATACTTTTCACGATGGAGTTGTTTGATATATGGGGGTGGTAAAAGAGAATTCAAGAGCGAATCGAGGGCGGAGAAAGGGGGCCAGCCGAGGCAAATAAAAAGGCACAAGTGATGCACTTGCGCCTTTTCGAGTTTGCTATTTTACTGCGCTTCTTTCCAGATCGCGCAAGGCTCAATTTTGGCGCGTTGCAGCTTATGCCGATCGCGCTCGGCGTCCCTTTTGGTGGTGTACGGCCCTAGCACCACGCGATACCAGTCGCTGCCCTCTTTTTTGCGGATCTTACTGGTGATGCCTTGAAAGGCGATGTCTAGCTTGCGCGCTTCAGCTTGATCTAGCGTTTTGTAAGCACCGCACTGCATGATGTAAGGAATGGCTGAGATTTCCTGCTCTTTGGCCACCACTTCGATTTCGCGTTTAGGCAGAGACTCCACGTATTGCCATTTTTCTTCTGGCGGAGGAGGCAGCTCTTTTTTCGCTGCGGGCTTGGGAGTTGGTTTGCTTTGTTGCACGACCGGCACGGGGGGCTCAGGGTCGTTATTAAGGATATACAGGCCATAGCCAAACGCGCCAACCAGCAAAATTGCCAGTAGGCCTGCGCGCCAAGGTTTTCTTTTCGCTGTGGCGGTCTTTTTAGTAGCCGGTTTTTTGGGGCTACGACCACGCCTTACATAATCTTTAGCCACGATAATTACTAGGGTCTGTTGACCTTTTGCGGTTAAATTTTGTTCGAGATAAAAGCGTTTTAATCGCGGCGAGAGGTTTGTAGCCTAGTCATTCTAAGCAAAACACCTCTCAACAAAGAGTAAAACGCTTTTAGCTGAACCCTTCGGGCAGCGTTTGTGGCTCCTTTTTGCTGCGTTATCGGCTTATCATGTAGGCCACTACAATTCAAAGCCTCTGCCTTGCACAAAGAACCCACAAACTGCTGCAAAAATCATCTCAAAAGGTCAACAGACCCTAACTATGATTTATTCAGCCAGACATGGTAATCCAGAATGACAGAACAGAACAGGGCACGGCGTAATAAAAGGAAGCGACGCAACACAATGCGCCGCTTTGACTTGGTTTGAGCGCTTAACGCAATCTCGGTGGCGCGGCGCTGCCACGGATCACCAGTTGCGTTTCGAGCAGGCGAGAGCCGCTGTGGATCTCATGCCCTTTGAGCACTTCAAGCATCATCAACATCGCTTGACGGCCAATCTCATAGCGCGGCTGAGAGATGGTGGTTAAAGGGGGATCGCAGTACTGGGCAAATTGAATGTCGTCAAAACCGACCACGGAGAGATCTTGTGGAACGCGCAGGCCCAGTTTTTTCGCTTCTTGAATCGCGCCAATCGCCATGGTGTCGCAGTGGCAGAATACGGCTGTCGGCGGTTCAGGTAACTCTAACAACTGGCGAATGGCCTCTGTACCGCCGGCGAACGAGAATTCGGCTTCCGCGCAGTAATCTGGGTTCATGGTGATGCCAGCGCGTCGTAGCGCTTGTTGATAGCCTTGCTGACGGAACTGACACAGCACCGCAGACGATGGACCTGAGATTTGCGCGATGCGTTTGTGACCCAACTGGGTTAAGTAGTTCACGGCTTCAAACGCCGAGGTTAGGTTGTCGATGTGCACGGTGGGCAGTTCGAGCTCGGGGGCGAACTCACACGCCATCACCATCGGCGGCAGGTTTTTCTGCTCCGGCTTGCTGACATCAAACGGCAGATCGGTGCCAAGCAGCAACATACCATCGGCTTGTTTGGTGAAGACAAGGTTGACGAACGAGCTTTCGCGACGCTTTTGCTGACCACTGTCGCCCAGTAGAACCAAGTAGCCTTGCTCCATCGCTGCGTCTTCGATACCGCGAATAATCTCGGTAAAGTAAGGGTCACAGATGTCTGGGACAATCGTTACTATGGTTTTTGATTCGTTCCGACGTAAATTTCTTGCAAGCGAGTTTGGTGAATATCCAGCCTCTAAAACCGCGTCTTCCACCCGTTTTCTGGTGGTGGCCGACACTTTTTCGGGATTCATTAGTGCTCTTGAGACCGTGGCGGTCGAGACACCAGCAAGCTGGGCAACATCCTTCATTGTCGCCATAAATTAAACCCTCTTTTTCGCCATGATTGACGTTCAATTATTGTTCTGATGCAAAATATGAGATAACCCGGATAGTCTATTCATTTCTTCAGCGAAAGTTACGGCGGAATTAACAGAATTTACATTCTTCATGTGATTGTCATCACGTAAAAAGGTAATACCTTGCAAGTATCGAAGATTGTTTGAAGATTTTATCGTTTGCTAGCTCAAATCCTGTGGCTCAATGTCTACGATCCATCGTACTTTCTTTGCATTCGGTAACATTTCAATCGCCGGTTTCGCGCTGATTAACAATTTTTGCATCAAGACGCGGCTTTGCGTTTGCAGCAGCAGTTGCCAGCGATATTTGCCCGCGCGTTTGGCCAGCGGCGACGGGGTCGGCCCAAGCACTAAACAGGTGTCATCAAACAAGGGATGGGACTCGAGGGTGAGACGAACTTGGCGCAAGAACACCTCGCAAAGCTCGCTGTGATTGGCCTCGGCGCGAAACAGGGTTAAAAAGCTGTAGGGCGGCAGTTGGGCGATGCGTCGTTCTTCTAACGCGCTTAGGGCAAACGAGCGATAGTCCTTGGTCAGCAAGGCTTGCAGCAGCGAGTGTTCCGGATGATGGGTTTGCAGCAGCACTTCACCGGGTTTGCTGGCGCGCCCAGCGCGTCCGGCCACCTGGATAAACAACTGGGCCAATCGCTCGGAAGCGCGAAAATCACTGCTGTAGAGCGAGCCATCCACATCAAGCAAAGCAACCAGCGTCACATCAGGAAAATGGTGCCCTTTGGCCAGCATCTGCGTGCCGATCAAGATTTGATACTCGCCGCGTCGGATCGCTTGCAATGCATCTTCCAAGCTGCCTTTGCGCCGCGTGCTGTCTCGGTCAATACGGATCGCTTTGTACTCGGGAAAGAGGTTTTCCAACTGGTTCTCTAGCTGCTCGGTGCCGACGCCAACGGTGACCAACTGAGTGGAACCGCATCCTTGGCACTGATGAATCACCGGCTGCTGCGAGCCGCAATGGTGGCAGCGGATCTCGTTGCTGTATTGATGGTAGGTGTAGTAGGCATCGCAGCGTTTACATTCCGCAATCCAGCCGCATTGGTGGCACATCAGTGCTGGGGAGAAACCGCGCCGATTGAGAAACAGCATCACCTGATTACCCGCTTGGAGATGGCGGCGCATTTCGACAATCAAGGGCGCAGACAAGCCACTTTCCAAATAGAGCCCTTTGACATCCAGCACTTGGTTGCGTGTTGGTACGGCAACGCCGGCCCGCTGGGTTAAAGTCAGATGGTGGTATTTGCCGCTGAGTGCATTGTGCAGCGACTCCAGAGCTGGCGTCGCCGAGCCGAGGATGATCGGAATATCTTCTTTGGCGGCGCGCATCACCGCCACATCGCGCGCGTGGTAACGCAGGCTATCTTGCTGTTTATAGGACGTATCGTGCTCTTCATCGACGATGATCATGCCCAAGTCGGCAAACGGCGTGAACAAGGCCGAGCGAGTGCCAATCACAATGCCAGCCACTTTGTCGCGCGCGCTCAGCCAAGCGTTGAGGCGTTCAGTGTCGTTCAGACCCGAGTGAATCACCGCCACGGGGACATTAAAGCGGCGGCGAAAACGGTTAATGGTTTGCGGGGTTAAGCCGATTTCCGGCACCAGCACCAGCGCTTGGCGACCTTGGGCTAAGATCGGTTTGATCAGGTTTAAGTACACTTCGGTTTTACCCGACCCCGTCACCCCCTCAAGCAAGAAGCTGGCAAAGCTCGTCTGGCACTGTACGGTGGCAATGGCGATCGCTTGCTCTTGATTGAGTTTCGGCTTGTCGTTCTCATTTTCAATCGCCTCGCCCCAAGCTTGGACTTGCGGTGTTTTGTCTTGGCTTTCGATCCAACCTTTCTCTTCGAGGGCTTTGAGCACTGTGGAGGAAATCTCTTCGTCGAGAAAGCGCTGATGGCTAACTGGGCCATCGGCGAGCATTTTCATCACTCGCGCCTGTTTGACTGCACGGCCAAAATCCTGCATCAACTGGCTTTTGCCTTGCTCGGTTAACTGCCACTCCTGCAAAGTGGCAAAATCGGCCGCTTTGCCTTTGCGCAGCGCCGCGGGTAGAGCGTTGTGCAGCGTTTCTCCTAGAGGGTGCTGGTAATATTGGCTGCACCATTGCAGCAGGCTGTAAACCGACGCAGGCCACAGCGGTTGGCTATCGAGCACTGCTTTGACCGATTTGAGTTGCTCACGCGGAAAGTCCGACTCCTGCACCAGCGCCGTGACAATGCCGACCAGCGTCTGCCGGCCAAACGGGACGCTCACCCGACCGCCGATAATGGGAAACAGATGATTGGGCACCAGATAATCAAACTGTTTATCGAGGGGGACGGGTAGGGCAACTCGGGCAATCGATGGGCGCATAAGGTGGCGTGAGTAAACAGAAAAATAATGACTGACAGTCTAAAGGAAGCGGCGGGCAAATTCGAGAAGCGATGGCTGATTAAAAAACTAGCGCAAAATGGTGCAAATAGGTTGATCCGTTTGAGCCGATTCATTACTATATCGCGCCTTAAGATATGGCTTCGCATCAGCGAGCGCGGTATCTAAGAGTTCATTTTTAACTACGTGTGGTGTGCGGCAAAGGCTCGTATAGCGACACGGCCTACTATTTGAGGTTATCCCATGAAAGCTGGTATCCACCCAGAATACAAAGCAGTAAACGCAACTTGTTCTTGCGGCAACTCTTTCGTTTTTAGCTCTACTCTAGGTAAAGACGCTATCCACCTAGACGTATGTGACAAGTGCCACCCATTCTACACTGGTAAGCAACGTATCGTTGATACAGGCGGCCGTGTTGATCGCTTCAACAAGCGTTTCGGTGCGCTATCAAGCGGTAAGAACTAATCACATTTGTGATGACTGTTTGAGAAAAGGTCGCTTCGGCGGCCTTTTTGCTTTTTGCCTTTCTATTATTTTCCTCGTTATTTTCCTTGTTGTTGTTCAGGGGCGCTTTTCTCTCGCCCTTTGCTGGTCTTACCTTCGCCTTTCTTGGTCATTTTGTAGATATGCTTCGCATTCTTGGCTAGGAAGATTGACTTATATCAATTAGAATTTATCTCCAAATTATCTAAAAACGCAGAGTTTTAGGTCATTTTGCAACATTCCCCCTATCCCACAAAACATATAAAGAGAATAACGACCTATGTCCGATGACAATCGCCAGGCATTGACCCCTGAAGAAGATCGCCGCCAGCAAGCGCTGGATTACCATGCCTACCCAACGGCGGGAAAAATCGCCATTGCGCTGACAAAACCAGCCGAAACCGCCAAAGATCTTGCGCTCGCTTACAGCCCAGGTGTGGCTGAGCCAGTACGTGAAATCGCACAAAACCCGGAGAACGTCTACAAGTACACGGCCAAGGGGAACATGGTGGCAGTGATCTCTAACGGCACCGCAATTCTTGGTCTGGGCAATTTAGGTCCGCTGGCGTCTAAGCCAGTCATGGAAGGGAAAGCGTTACTGTTCAAACGTTTTGCAGGATTAGACTCGATCGATATCGAAGTAAAACACCGCACCATCGATGAGTTTGTCGATACCGTTGCCAACATCGCCGACACCTTTGGTGGCATCAACCTTGAAGACATCAAAGCGCCGGACTGTTTTGAGATCGAGAAACGCCTGATTGAGCGTTGTGATGTGCCAGTTTTCCACGATGACCAGCACGGCACGGCGATTGTGACGGCGGCGGGCATGCTCAATGCGATCGAGCTGCAAGGCAAAAAACTCAACGAATGTGTGATTGTGTGTTTGGGCGCGGGCGCGGCGGCGGTGGCGTGTATGGAACTGTTGATCAAATGCGGCGCGATGCGTGAGAAGATCTACATGCTCGATCGCAAAGGCGTGATCCATACGCGTCGTGATGACCTCAACGAATATAAGCAGCTGTTTGCCAATAACACCGACAAACGCACGCTGGAAGATGTGATTTCCGGCGCGGATCTCTTCTTGGGCGTGTCAGGTCCAAACCTGATGCCCGCAGAAGCGCTGAAACTGATGGCCGATAAACCGGTGGTGTTTGCCTGTTCAAACCCAGATCCCGAGATCAAGCCTGAGCTGGCACATGAAGTGCGTGACGATTTGATCATGGGAACGGGCCGCAGTGACTATCCAAACCAAGTGAACAACGTGTTGTGCTTCCCGTTTATTTTCCGCGGCGCATTGGATGTTCGCGCCAGCGAAATCAACGATGAGATGAAACTGGCGGCGGTGGATGCGATTCGTCAACTGGCGAAAGAACCGGTTCCTGCGGAAGTGTTGAAAGCGGCAGGCGTTGACAGCTTAGAGTTCGGTCCGCACTACATCATTCCAAAACCGATGGACCCACGTCTGCTACCGCGCGTAGCGAAAGCGGTCGCGCAAGCGGCGGTCGATTCCGGTGTGGCGCGCATCGCGATGCCAGAGAACTACATGGCGCAATAAGCCCAACGATGATGTAGACCAGTTAGCAAAACGGGACGCCAAGGCGTCCCGTTTTTATTTCTATTGTTGGCTTGGTAGTCAGCCGCTTCCCCCGAACTGACCAGCCAATCCTTAGTCGTCGTAAGCTTCGAACTCAATGCCCATCGCCGTCATCAGCGCTTTCGCTTCAGTTGGGATGTCATCTGGGCGATCTTTACGCAGATCTTCATCGGTCGGCAAGGGCTGGCCTGTGTAGGCGTGCAGGAAGGCTTCGCACAGCAGCTCACTATTGGTTGCATGGCGCAGGTTATTAATTTGACGACGAGTTCGTTCATCGGTCAGCACTTTCAGCACTTTCAATGGGATAGATACAGTGATCTTTTTCACCTGCTCGCTCTTTTTCCCATGCTCTGCGTATGGACTTATGTAGTCGCCATTCCAGTCGGCCATTGCGCACCTTTAGTCGTTATCGTTGGTTAATAAAATAATAGGCGCAGATTGTAGCTGGATTTACCGCCATAAGCAAAGACATATGGACGTCTAGAAGTGTTGACGTCTTAAATTTTGCTGGTTAAAGTGGCGGATAAAAGGAATGGATGACGCTGAAACAACAGTAGCCTATTCCCATTCAGAATGCATCTTTGGAGAAAGGAAACACTATGAGCACTCGCAAGCCCGCTACCATCGCCGTTCGAACTGGTATTGAGTCAGACAGTCAGTTCCGTGCTGTCGTTCCCCCCATTTACCTTTCGACCAACTACGGCTTTCCAGCCTTTGGCGAAGTGCCTAAGTACGACTATACCCGCTCGGGCAACCCCAACCGTGGCTTGCTGGAGCAGGCGCTGTATGAGCTAGAATCGGGCCAAGGGGCGGTGGTGACCAACTGTGGTACGTCGGCGCTTAACTTGTGGGTCTCTGCTTTCTTATCGCCAAACGATCTGATTGTCGCTCCGCACGACTGCTACGGCGGTACTTATCGCTTGTTCAATACCCGCGCCAACAAAGGCGATTTCAAGGTGCGCTTTGTTGATCAATCCGACCCAGCGGCGCTGGAGGCGGCCTTGGCGCTCAAGCCCAAACTGCTGTTGATTGAAACCCCCTCTAACCCGTTGGTGCGCGTGGTCGATATTGCGGCAGTGTGTGAAAAAGCGCATCGCGTTGGCGCGCTGGTGGCGGTCGACAACACCTTTCTCACTCCGGTCTATCAAAAGCCGTTGGAGCTGGGCGCGGATTTCGTGATCCACTCCACCACCAAATACATTAATGGCCATTCTGATGTGATTGGCGGTGTGGTGGTGACCAAAACCGCGCAACATGCCGAGGAGCTGGCGTGGTGGGGCAACTGTTTGGGCGCAACCGGCACGCCGTTTGACAGCTACATGACACTGCGCGGCATCCGCACGTTGGGGGCGCGCATGCGCGTGCACGAAGAGAGCTCACAGCAAATTTTAGCCTTTTTGCAAAGCGAACAGCTGGTGGGGACAATTTACCATCCGAGCCTGCCGCAACATCCGGGGCATGAGATTGCCAAAAAGCAGCAATCGGGGTTTGGCTCGATGCTCAGTTTTGAATTTGCCGGCTCGTTTGAACAGTTGAAGCAGTTTGTGCAAGCGCTGGAGCTGTTCTCTTTGGCCGAGTCGCTCGGCGGGGTAGAGAGTTTGATCTGCCATCCAGCGTCGATGACGCACCGAGCGATGGGCGAAGCGGCGCTGGCTGAAGCGGGTGTCTCCCAGCAATTGCTGCGTCTATCGGTTGGACTGGAAGATGCGCACGATTTGATCGCCGATCTCAAGCAAGCCTTTGAACAAGTGAAGGGAGCGCAATAAATGTCTGTTGTACGTCAGTTGCACAAGTTTGGTGGCAGCAGCCTTGCCGACCCAGAATGTTATCGCCGCGTCGCTAATATCCTCAAAGAGTACTCCAGCGAGAATGACTTGGTGGTTGTCTCTGCGGCAGGCAAAACCACTAACCGCTTGATTGAGTTTCTTGATGGGTTGGAGCGTGATGGCCGTTTGGCGCATGACGCGCTGCAATCGTTACGTCACTACCAGCTTGGTTTGGTTGAATCGCTGCTCAGTGGCGAGGCGCAAGGCCAATTACTCGCCCAACTGAATGATGAGTTCAGTACCTTGGCGGAGTTGGCGGCGCCGCTCACTCAAACGCAGAGAGCGGCGGTTCTGGGCCACGGTGAAGTGTGGTCAGCGCGTTTGCTGGCTGCGCTGCTTAACCAGTCCAATCTAGCGGCGGTGGCACAAGATGCGCGTGCTTTTTTGCGCGCCGAAAGCGGCACTCAGCCGGAGGTGGATCGCGCGCGTTCTTATCCGCTGCTGAAAGAGGTGCTGGCGCAGCACGCCAAGCGCCGAGTGATCATCACCGGTTTTATGGCGCAAAATGGCGCAGGCGACACGGTGTTGCTGGGTCGCAATGGTTCCGACTACTCGGCAACCATCATTGGCGCGTTGGCGGAAGTGTCACGCGTGACGATTTGGAGTGATGTGGCGGGCGTGTACAGCGCCGACCCGCGTATCGTGTCGGACGCGTGTCTGTTGCCGCTGCTGCGTTTGGATGAAGCGAGCGAGCTGGCTCGTCTTGCCGCGCCGGTGCTGCATAGCCGCACCCTTCAACCGGTGGCGCAAAGTGCCACTGAACTCGATTTGCGTTGCAGCTACGATGCGGAATCGGGCTCGACGCGCATTGAACGCGTGCTCGCATCCGGGCGCGGGGCGAAAATCATCACTTCGCTTGATGAGGTGCTACTGGTGCAGCTCACCTTTGCCCGAGGCCATGACGACGACCGCGTGCAGCAAGAGGTGCTGCGTGCTTTGAAGCGGGCGCAACTGGAACCGCTGGCCTTTGAGTGGCAAAAAGATCAACATCGCCTGCGTTTGGCCTATACCGCAGAAATCGCCAGTGGCGCTTTGGCCTACCTACAAGAGTTGGCGGTGGAAGCGGAAATTAAACTCAAAGAGGGCTTTTCACTGGTGGCGGCGGTGGGCGCGGGCGTGTCGAAAAACGCCAGCCACTGCTTTGGCTTCTACCAGCAATTGAAACACTCGCCAGTGGAGTTCGTCTCCGAGGCGGATTCCGGCCTCAGTCTGGTGGCCGTACTGCGACGGGTTAATTTGCCTGTGCTGGTCAACGGTATTCATAGCCAGCTTTTCCAAGCGCAAAAGCGGGTGGCTATTGCCCTGTGTGGCAAAGGTAATATCGGTTCGAGCTGGCTAGCGCTGTTTGCCCAGCAAAAAAGCGAACTGGAAAAACGCCACGGCATGAACTTTGAGCTGGTGGCGGTGGTGGATAGCCAAACGTACCTGTTTAATGAGCAAGGCTTAGATGCGGCAAGCGTGCACGCCCATTTTGATGACGACTCGATCGCGCATAATGGTGATAGCTGGCTGCTGCGTTTGGGCGCTCTGCAAGGTTATGACGAAGCGGTGGTGTTGGATGTGACTGCCAGTGCTGAGTTGGCGGCGAAATATCTCGAGATCGCCAACCAAGGGCTGCACCTGATTTCGGCCAACAAGATCGCCGGTTCGGCCAGCAGTGACTACTACTATCAAGTGCAAGATGCGTTTGCCAAAATTGGCCGCCATTGGCTGTACAACGCCACGGTGGGCGCAGGGCTGCCGATCAACCATACCGTGCGCGATTTGCGTGAGAGCGGTGACGAAATCGTTGCGCTCTCGGGGATCTTCTCCGGCACGCTTTCTTGGTTGTTCCAGCAGTTTGACGGCAGCGTTCCGTTTGCTGAACTAGTCGATCTCGCTTGGCAGCAAGGACTGACCGAGCCCGATCCGCGCAGCGATCTCGATGGCTCGGATGTGATGCGCAAGCTGGTGATTTTAGCGCGTGAATCTGGGCTGGAGATTGAACCGGAGAACGTCAAGGTGGAATCCTTGGTGCCAGCAGAGTTGAGCGCTCTCACGCTGGATGAGTTTTTTGATAAAGCGCATCTGCTCAGCGAGCGTTTGCAGGAGCGTCTGGCCAAAGCGCAGCGCCAAGATCAGGTGTTGAGATACGTGGCGCGTTTGGAGAAAAACGGCAAAGCACGGGTGAGTGTTGAGGCGCTGTCGCGTGAGCATGCGTTAGCCAACTTGCTGCCGTGTGACAACATTTTTGCCATCGAAAGTAAGTGGTATCGAGACAACCCGTTGGTGATTCGTGGGCCGGGCGCGGGGCGAGAAGTGACGGCGGGGGCGATTCAATCGGATCTCAATCGTCTGGCAGGCCTGTTTTAAAGCGATGAACAGGCGTTAAAGCGCTTGTCGCTATCGGTACACATCTTACCCAAGGGGCCAATCGGCCCCTTGTTATTTCTACTTGAACTATGCTCATTATGAACTTGAGAAATATTCATAATCGCACTGTTGACATTAAATCGTATTCAATCCATTCTGTAGCCATATAGACGTCTAAACGTCAGTTCGCAACAGTTTGCACGTTTGTGGCAGGTGGTCACAGGGAGAGGAACATGGGCTATACACACGCAAGTCATATTGGCGCTTTAAACCAGAATATCGCTGAGCTTTCAGACAACATCAATGTGTCGTTTGAGTTTTTTCCGCCCAGCACGCCGCAAATGGAAGAGACGCTGTGGAGCTCAGTACAGCGCCTAAAAACCCTGCAACCCAAGTTTGTCTCGGTGACTTACGGGGCCAACTCTGGTGAACGTGACCGTACCCATTCGATCATCAAAGAGATCAAAGCACAAACTGGCCTTGTCGCTGCCCCGCACCTCACCTGTATTGATGCCAACCGTGACGAGCTTATCAACATTGCCAACGACTACTGGGCGAATGGCATCAAAAATATTGTCGCGTTGCGCGGTGATATTCCTCCGAGCGGCGGCGCGCCAGAGATGTACGCCTCTGATCTGGTGACTCTGCTGAAATCGCTGCACGATTTTGATATTTCGGTGGCGGCGTTTCCTGAAGTTCACCCTGAAGCGAAAAGTGCTCAAGCGGATCTGCTCAACCTCAAACGAAAAGTGGATGCGGGTGCGAACCGTGCTATCACGCAGTTCTTTTTCGATGTGGAGAGCTACTTGCGCTTTCGTGACCGCTGCGTAGCGGCTGGGATCGATGTGGAGATCGTCCCAGGTATTTTGCCCGTATCGAACTTTAAGCAGGCGTCGCGTTTTGCAGCGCAGAACAACGTTAAAGTGCCCGGTTGGATGGCGAAACAGTTTGAAGGGCTGGATGATGACCCAGTGACTCGTCAGCTAGTGGGTGCAAGCCAAGCGATTGATATGGTGCGTATTTTAAGCCGAGAAGGGGTGAAAGATTTCCACTTCTACACGCTAAACCGCGCCGAGATGACTTACGCATTGTGTCATACGCTGGGCGTACGTCCCAAGCAAGCTTAACGGTTTGAAGATAGTTTGAAGAGTAAAAGCGGCGCAAAGAGTGCCGCTTTTTATTGAGCGCACTCTTTTGCTTTGAGCAAACAGAGGCAAATAAAAAGGCTGGTATCAAACCAGCCTTATTTGTTTCTCTCGTTAATTAACGAGTGTGATGTGCGCGAACAGTTAGCCGAGAGCTTCCAATTCCGCCAACACTTCGTCTGCCCAGTTGATCCACGTTTCACGTAGCATCAGGTTGCGACGCAGCGTCAAACGCTCTAGGCGACCTTGTTTGTCGAGGGTCGATGGCGTGGCGTAGTAAGCCGCTTCAATCTCTTTGTAGTGAGCGACTAGCTTGCGAGACTCTTCGACCAATTGCGCCAATTGATGGTGGTATGGCGCAGACGGTTGAACCGAACAAGCCATCAGCTTGGCAGAAAATTCGTCACGCACCGTTGGGTGTGCTGTCGGTTGATCAAACCAATCACCAAGCGCCGCACGTCCTGCGTCGGTAATGGAGTAAACTTTACGATCCGGTTTGCCTTCCTGTGGTTCAAGCACACAAGTCACCAGTTCCTGCTCAGCCATTTTGTTGAGCTCGCGGTAAACCTGTTGGTGGCTCGCTTTCCAGAAGTAGCCGATACTGGCTGAGAATTCTTTCGTGATGTCGTAACCGGTAGCATCACGTGTGCTTAAAACGGTCAGAATAACGTGTGGTAATGACATGTCTTCATCCAAATGGTCAATAAACTGTTAACAAGCTGGCTGTACTGCGTTTGCACTCTTATTTGATGCAATTTGTTTTATGTACAGTCAGCACCAACACTGAGTTGGTCCTGTCACCTTAAAAGCCGTTTATCACCTAGGGTGGATGGAATGTTCCATCGAGCTGTGAAAATGATGATTTGATAATTAATTCACAGCGGACGCGTAGTATATCTAAATATAAGCATAAAGTAGAATACATGAGTGGTTTTGCCTAAAAAACTAATAAAATACTAAATAGGCTGCACTTCAAGGCCATGCTCTGCAATGACTGTTTAATAAATGTTCTTTTTGTAGTTTAAAATACTGCTGGCTTGTTGCTTGGTTTGCAGTTGTTAAAGTGATTTATGTCACAGTTTGTTGCTTTTATCTGACGAGTTTTCTGAGTGATGGTGCGTCCATAAGCTGGGAAGTACCGGGGCGCGATGGGCGTAAGAGAGGATAAAACCAGAAAAGATGGCAGCGACAACAAAAAGGCTGCATTTTCATGCAGCCTTGAGATTAATCAGATTCGCCAATGGTGTGGCTTAACCGGTATTGCGCATCCCTGCCGCAATGCCAGCGATGGTTACCATCAAGGCTTCTTCCAACTCTTCCGCCGCTTCTTGCGTTTGACGTGTGCGATACAAAAGTTCAGCTTGCAGCATGTTGAGTGGTTCGATGTAGATATTGCGCAAACGGATCGACTCCTGTCCCCACGGATCGCTTTGCATCAAGTTCTCGTTGTTTTCCACGTTCAGCACGGTTTTGATGTCACGTTGCAACTGTGCCCGCAGTTTATCGCCAAGCGGCAGCAGGGATTCATCTGCCAGGCGCTCATCGTAGTAACGCGAGATCTCGATGTTGCACTTCGAGTACACCATCTCCAGCATGCCAAGACGAGTGGAGAAGAATGGCCATTCGCGACACATCTCTTCCAGAAGCGCTTGATGCCCTTTGTCGATCGAGTATTGAATCGCTTCACCCGCACCGAGCCACGCTGGCAGCAGCAAGCGGTTTTGGCTCCAAGAGAAGATCCACGGAATCGCCCGCAAGCTTTCCACACCGCCATTGGGGTTGCGTTTCGCCGGGCGAGAACCGAGTGGCAGTTTGCCAAGTTCCAGCTCCGGGGTGGCTTGGCGGAAATAAGGGACGAAATCCGGCTCACCGCGCACCACGCTGCGATAGGCTTCGCAGCTCACTTCAGAGAGCACGGTCATCAAATCGCGCCACTCTTGCTTTGGCTCTGGTGGTGGCAGCAGGTTTGCCTCGAGAATCGCGCTGGCGTACATGTTAAAGCTGTTGACCGCCACTTCAGGCAAGCCAAGTTTAAAGCGGATCATCTCGCCTTGCTCGGTCACGCGTAGGCCACCTTTTAGGCTCTTCGGTGGCTGAGAAAGCAGTGCGGCGTGCGCCGGTGCACCGCCACGGCCAATCGTACCGCCGCGGCCGTGGAACAGAGTCAGCTCAATGCCTTCTTGCTCGGCGACTTTCACCAGCGATTCCATCGCGTGGTATTGCGCCCAGCCCGCCGCCATCACACCGGCGTCTTTGGCCGAGTCGGAATAACCGATCATCACCATCTGATGATTTTGGATAAAGCCACGGTAGAGATCGATGCTCATCAGCTGCTTGATCACCGCTTCGGCGTTGTTGAGGTCGTCGAGGGTTTCAAACAACGGGCAGACGTCCATGCGATACGGACAGCCAGATTCTTGCAGCAGCAGGTGAACGGCTAACACGTCCGACGCGGTACGTGCCATGGAGATCACATAGGCGCCAAACGCTTCACGCGGTTGTGCAGCAATGATTTTACAGGTGTCCAGCACTTCTTTAACCGGTTCACTTGGTTGCCAATCACGTGGCAGGAGCGGGCGTTTGGACGCCAGTTCGTTGGTTAAGAAAGCCAGCTTATCTTGCTCGCTCCAGTGATTGTAATCGCCAATGCCGAGATAGCGAGTCAGCTCCGACAGCACATCGGCATGACGGGTGCTCTCTTGGCGCACGTCAAGGCGCACCAGATGCACGCCAAAGGCTTTGACGCGGCGCAGTGCATCGAGCAGCGAGCCGTCTGCAATCATGCTCATGCCGCACTCGCGTAGTGACTGGTAACAGGCCAGCAAGGGCTGCCAAAGTTGGTCGATGTGTTGCAGCGGGGCTTTGACCGCCAGTTTTTGGCCGTTGATCTTGGCGTCCAAAATCTCTTTGGTTTCAGACAGCAGAGTGCGTAGCTGCTTGAGCACTGCGCGATACGGTTCGTGCTCTTCTTCGCCGGCGAGTTGACGCACGGTGTCGTTACACTTGGTCATTGACAGTTCGCTGATCAACTCATTGATGTCTTGAAGATAGAGGTCGGCGGCTTTCCAGCGCGACAGCAGCAGCACTTCGCGCGTCACGCTGTGGGTGACAAACGGGTTACCATCGCGATCGCCACCCATCCAAGAGGAGAAATGTACCGGGCGGGCATCAATCGGCAGCCCTTCACCCAGATACTCTTTCAGGCGCTCATCCAGTTCACGCAGAAAATCGGGTACCGCTTCCCACAGTGAGTTTTCCACCACGGCAAAGCCCCACTTGGCTTCATCCAGCGGTGTTGGGCGCTGCTTGCGGATCACATCTGAGTGCCAACCTTGAGCAATCAACTGTTCTAGGCGTTGTTCGGTTTTGTGACGCTCTTTGGAGGAGAGATCGCCAAGTTCCAGCTTCGACAAACACTCGTTGATCTTGACCAGTTTGTTGATCATGGTGCGACGGGTGATTTCCGTCGGGTGCGCGGTCAGAACCAGTTCAATATTCAGTTCACGCAGCGCTTGCGCGGTATCAAGTTTGCTGACGCCGTTTTGGCTTAGCTTGGCAAACAAGGTGTTGAACGCATCCGGTTCGCAGACGTGCGAATCGCAATGGCGTGAAATGGTGTGGTATTGCTCGGCGATATTGGTCAGGTTCAGAAATTGGTTGAACGCACGGGCCACCGGCGTTAGTTGCTCGTCTGGCAGATTTTTAATTTCTTCAATCAGGTTGTCGCGATCCGCCTGATTGCCAGCGCGGGCAGATTTGGAGAGTTTACGAATCGTCTCCACCTTCTCTAAGATTTCGTCACCGTGTGCTTCTTGTATGGTGTTGCCCAACAAGTGCCCCAACATGCTGACATTACTCCTGAGAGCGGCGTATTTCTCGTTCATTGTCGTCCTGCCTCGTAAAAAAATTACATCCAATGTTCCTTGTTAAGGTCACAATCTAGCGAAATTTGTTGTAACTAGTCAAATAAAGCAGACTTAGTTTGCAAATATTCCTTCGCAGTGCTGATTTAACGCAAATTATGCCTTAATGAATAAACGATACTGAAAGTTAATTACAATCTAGCCGTGGCGGATTGGCGCAAAGCCACGGCTGTTGTCATCCCCTTCTGCTCAAAAACAGTACTGACGCATCGCTTTGCGCAAAATGTCGGTAGTCGGCTCGATAAAGTCAAAAGAGAGAAACTCATCGGGCTGATGCGCTTGATCAATCGAGCCCGGGCCAAGCACTAAGGTTGGACACAATTGCTGCAAAAACGGCGCTTCGGTGCAGTAGTTGACGGTTTGTGACTCGCTGCCGCACAGCTTTTCGACTCCGTGAATAAACGGATGGTCGTGCTGGCATTCATAGCCCGGGATGGGATCATGCAGTGGCACGATGTCAATCCGCCCCGGCCATTTGGCTTCGACCTCTTTGAGCGCGCCGCGCAGCAGATTATTGAGGCCATCAAGGCTGATGCCGGGCAGTGGGCGCACATCGTAATGCAGTTCACAGCAGCCACAAATGCGGTTGGCACTGTCGCCGCCGTGGATGTGGCCGAGGTTGAGTGTCGGTCCGGGAATGGCGAACCCTGGGTTGTGGTATTCCTTAATGAGGCGATCGCGCAGTTGCATCAGCGCAAACAGCACTTCATGCATGATTTCGATGGCATTGACGCCGAGCGAGGGATCTGACGAGTGGCCCGATTTGCCCGTCACACGTACCACGTTGGCCACATGGCCTTTATGTCCGCGTACGGGCACTAAGCTGGTTGGCTCACCGATGATGCAGTAATCTGGTTTGTAAGGGGTGTGGGCGCTGAAATGACGTGCGCCAAGCATAGTGGTCTCTTCATCGCAGGTCGCGAGCACGTACAGCGGCTTACTCTGCCCTGTCCAGTCCATGCGCTTGGCGGCTTCATAAATAAAGGCGAAAAAGCCTTTCATATCGGCGGTGCCGAGGCCGTAAAACTTGTTGTCTTTCTCGGTGAGTTGATGTGGGTCGAAACTCCAGCGCCCTTGATCAAAGGGGACAGTATCACTGTGTCCGGCCAGTAGCAGGCCGCCTTCTCCTTGGCCCTTTTTGGCCAGCATATTGAATTTGCCAGGTTCCACTTCGACAACCTCGACCGCAAAACCCAACGCGCTAAACCAATCGGCCAGTTTGGCGATCACCTCACGGTTGCCTTGATCCCAACTTGGGTCGCTGGAACTGATGGATGGTGTCGCGATCAAGCCGCGGTAAACCTCAAGAAAACTTGGTAATTGCATAGATTCTTCACTTCCCCTGTTGACAGTTGGGTAACAAAAAGGTAAAACACATATTAACTCATATTTAATGAATAAAAAATCAATATAAAGCAAAAATTAAATATGAATAGTCACTTTTGTTTCCCTTTTGCTTTACGGATATATTGAGATGTTAAAGACAACAATTATAGGCGCCAGCGGCTACACCGGTGCGGAATTGGCTCTGATGGTGCAAAAACATCCTGAGCTCACGCTAGCAGGTTTGTATGTCTCCGCCAATAGCGCGGACGCCGGTAAGTGTATCTCTCAATTGCACGGAAAATTGGCGGGCGTGGTAGAGATGGACGTTCTACCGTTAAGCGATCCTCAAGCCGTGGCCGAGCAGTGTGATGTGGTGTTTCTTGCCACCGCGCACGAAGTCAGCCACGACTTAGCGCCGATCTTTCTCGAACAAGGCTGTCAGGTTTTTGATCTTTCTGGCGCGTTTCGCGTCAAAGGCGACGATTTTTACCCCACCTACTATGGGTTTGAGCACCAGCACGTCAGTTGGCTCGACAAAGCGGCGTATGGCTTAGCGGAGTGGAACGAGAGCGCGATTGTGCAAAGTCAGCTGATTGCGGTCGCTGGGTGTTACCCAACCGCATCGCAACTTGCGATCAAACCGCTGCTGGCGAAAGAGTTGCTCGATACCGCGCAGTGGCCGGTGATTAACGCCACCAGTGGCGTTTCTGGTGCGGGGCGCAAAGCCTCCATGACCAACAGTTTTTGCGAAGTGAGCTTGCAAGCTTACGGCGTATTCAACCACAGACATCAGCCTGAAATCGCCAACCATCTTGGTTGTGAGGTGATCTTTACCCCGCATCTTGGCAATTTCAAACGTGGCATCCTCGCGACGGTGACCATGAAACTCAAAGCGGGTGTCACCTTAGAGCAAGTCAACGCCGCGTTTGAAGCGGCTTATGCTGGCAAACCTGCGGTGCGTTTAAAAGGCGACGTGCTGCCTCGCTTACAAGAGGTGGAAATGACGCCGTTTTGCGACCTCGGATGGAAGGTGCAAGGCGAACATATCATTGTCATTTCAGCGATCGACAATCTGCTGAAAGGCGCATCCAGTCAGGCGATGCAATGCCTGAATATTCATTACGGTTTTTCACCACTGACAGCCTTGCTGTAGTAGCCGGAGTAAGGAAAGAACCATGACTCAGTCTCTCAATCCACTTGTGATCAAATTAGGCGGTGCAGCGCTTTCCTGCACAAAGACATTAAGTCAGCTCTTTGGAGCGATTGCAGCCTATCAGCAAAAAGCGCAGCGACAGATCGTCATCGTCCATGGTGGCGGTTATCTGGTGGATGAACTGATGGAAAAACTTCAGTTGCCGACGGTGAAGAAAAACGGCCTACGCGTGACGCCTTACGATCAGATGCCGATCATTGCTGGCGCACTGGCTGGCACGGCGAACAAACTGTTGCAAGGTCAAGCCATTGCCGATGGTCTGAACGCGGTTGGCTTGAGCTTAGCCGACGGCGGTCTGTGTCAAGTGGAAGAGCTTGACGCCGAGCTTGGCGCGGTGGGTAAAGCCACACCGGGTGATGCTACCTTGCTAGGCGCGATTTTAGCCACGGGCGCGCTGCCGATCATCAGCTCAATCGGCTTAACGCCGAGTGGTCAACTGATGAATGTTAACGCCGACCAAGCGGCGGTGGCGGTTGCCGGGGCGCTGGACGCGGAGTTGGTTCTGCTCTCTGACGTTAGCGGCGTGCTGGATGGCAAAGGTCACTTAATCAAGAGTTTGACCGAAGCCGAAGCCGATGCGCTGATCGCTGGCAAAGTGATCACCGACGGCATGATCGTCAAAGTGAAAGCCGCCTTGGAAGCGGCCAACGATTTGGGCCGGGCGATTGAAGTCGCGACCTGGCGCTACCCAGATAAATTGGAAAGGCTGTTTGCCGGTCAAAGCATCGGTACACAGTTTGTCCCCGCTTAAGCGGAAATTTTTGTAAGCCTTATCAGACACAGAATGAATGAGTATGGCACTGACCGCCGAGTGCAGCGCCACACCAACGGAGAATTAAAATGAGCAAGTTAAATGTAAATAAAGTGGTCGTCGCGTACTCAGGCGGATTGGATACCTCAGTCATCATCCCTTGGCTAAAAGAGAACTACGACTGCGAAGTGGTGGCGTTTGTGGCCGATGTCGGCCAAGGCGAAGAAGAGCTGGTTGGCATTGAAGAGAAAGCCAAAGCGTCGGGCGCTTCTGAGTGCTACGTGGTCGATCTGAAAGAGGAGTTGGTGGCCGATTACATCTACCCAACGCTGAAAACCGGTGCTTACTACGAAGGCAAATACCTACTGGGTACCTCAATGGCGCGCCCGGTGATTGCCAAAGCGCAAGTAGAAATCGCACGTAAAGTGGGCGCAGATGCGTTGTGCCACGGCTGTACAGGTAAGGGCAACGACCAAGTGCGTTTTGAAGGGGCGTTTGCAGCGCTTGCACCAGATCTCAAAGTGATTGCGCCTTGGCGTGAATGGGATTTGGTCAGCCGTGAGCAGTGTCTGGATTATTTGGCTGAGCGCAATATTCCGTGTGCCGCGTCACTCACCAAAATTTATTCGCGTGATGCCAACGCATGGCACATCTCGACCGAAGGTGGCGTGCTAGAAAGCACTTGGAATGCGCCCAATGAAGATTGCTGGGTGTGGACCGTCGATCCTGAGCAAGCGCCGAATGAGCCAGAGTACGTTACCGTGCAAGTGGAAAAAGGCGAAGTGGTGGGTGTCGATGGCGAACCGATGACGCCATACAACGCGCTGGTTTACCTCAACGAGAAAGGCGCGAAACATGGTGTGGGTCGTATCGATATCGTGGAAAACCGTCTGGTTGGCATGAAATCACGTGGCTGCTACGAAACCCCAGGGGGCACCATCATGATGGAAGCTCTGCGTGCGGTAGAGCAGTTGGTACTGGATAAAACCTCGTTTGAATTCCGTGAAGAGCTGGGCGTGAAAGCTTCGCACCTGGTATACGATGGCCGTTGGTTCACGCCGCTGCGTAAATCCATCATGGCGGCGGCGGATGAGCTGGCGCAAGATGTCAACGGCGAAGTGGTTGTGAAGCTGTATAAAGGTCAAGCAACGGTGACGCAAAAACGTTCAGAGAACAGCCTCTACTCAGAAGAGTTTGCCACCTTTGGTGCCGACGAGGTGTATGATCACAGCCACGCAGGCGGTTTTATTCGTCTTTACTCGCTTTCAAGCCGTATCCGTGCGTTGAACAATCTGAAAAAATAAGCTCTCTGAAAAAATAAGCCCTCTGAAGAAAAAGATTCTTCAGTTAAGGTAACAATATCCAAGGCCTGTCGAGTGATCGACAGGCTTTTTCGTTCTCTGCGGCACTCACGACAAACAGCAAGTAAATCATTTCAAATTTCATGAATAAATATGTAGAAATAATGAATTAATACTTTATTTTTTGGTGGAATTGCCGTAACGTTGGCACATAAGAAAAAGTGAGCAAATTGCCTGCATTTTGGCTAACACTTGTTAACAACACCACAGTAAGCAATAGTCATCAGGAGAGACACAATGGCATTATGGGGCGGAAGATTTACCCAGGCGGCAGATACTAGGTTCAAAGAGTTTAACGATTCATTGCGCTTTGATTACCGATTGGCCGAGCAAGACATTGTGGGCTCGATTGCCTGGTCGAAGGCATTGCTTTCAGTCAATGTGCTTAGCCAAGAAGAGCAGCAAAAGCTGGAACTGGCGCTCAACGAGCTTAAGCTCGAAGTGATGGAAGATCCGCACCAAATTTTGCGCTCGGATGCAGAAGACATTCACTCTTGGGTCGAGCAGCAGTTGATCGGCAAAGTGGGCGATCTGGGTAAAAAGCTGCACACTGGCCGTTCGCGCAATGACCAAGTGGCAACCGATCTGAAACTGTGGTGCCGTCAGCAAGGTCAACAATTGTTGCTGGCGCTCGATCGGCTGCAAGCCCAGATGGTTGGCGTGGCGAAACAGCATCAAGCCACAGTATTACCCGGCTACACCCACCTGCAACGTGCTCAGCCTGTAACGTTCGCTCACTGGTGCTTGGCATACGTTGAGATGTTTGAGCGCGACTATTCACGCCTGAGTGATGCTCTGCAGCGTTTGGACACTTGCCCGCTTGGCTCGGGCGCGCTGGCAGGGACTGCTTATCCGATTGATCGCGAGCAGTTGGCGCACAATCTCGGTTTTCGCCGCGCAACGCGCAACTCGCTCGATTCGGTGTCGGATCGCGACCACGTGATGGAGCTGATGTCGGTGGCGTCGATCTCGATGTTGCACCTCTCTCGCCTCGCGGAAGACATGATCTTCTATAACTCTGGTGAGTCCGGTTTTATTGAGTTAGCCGATACCGTTACTTCTGGCTCTTCCTTGATGCCGCAGAAGAAAAACCCGGATGCGCTGGAGTTGATTCGTGGCAAAACAGGTCGGGTTTATGGCGCATTGGCGGGCATGATGATGACGGTCAAAGCTCTGCCACTGGCGTACAACAAAGACATGCAGGAAGACAAAGAAGGGCTGTTTGACGCGCTCGATACCTGGAACGATTGTATGGAGATGGCCGCGCTCTGTTTTGATGGCATCAAAGTAAACAGTGAACGCACGCTGGAAGCGGCTAAGCAGGGCTATGCCAACTCAACCGAACTGGCGGATTATCTGGTCGCCAAAGGCATTCCGTTCCGTGAAGCGCACCATATTGTCGGGGTGGCGGTGGTCGGCGCAATTGCCAAAGGCTGCGCGCTGGAAGAGCTCTCACTTGATGAGCTGAAAGCCTTCTCGCCAGTGATTGAGCAAGATGTCTATCAGATCCTCACTATCGAATCGTGTTTGGAAAAACGCAGTGCCCTTGGCGGCGTATCACCCAAGCAAGTGGCTTACGCTGTGGAGCAAGCCGACAAGCGCTTAGCGCAGCGTGATGCCTCAGCGGTCAAAGTGCGTCCGGCACGTTTGACCGACATTGAAGCGCTCGAAAGCATGGTCGCTTACTGGGCCAATATGGGGGAAAACTTGCCGCGTTCACGCAATGAACTAGTGCGCGACATTGGCTCGTTTGCCGTGGCAGAGCATCAAGGCGAAGTGACTGGGTGTGCCTCTCTGTATGTGTACGATTCGGGCTTGGCAGAAATTCGTTCGCTAGGCATTGAGGCGGGCTGGCAAGGGCAAGGGCAAGGAACAGCGATAGTGCACTATTTGCTGGCGAAAGCGCGGCAAATGGCGATCAAAAAAGTGTTTGTGCTCACCCGTACGCCGGAATTTTTTATGAAGCAGAGCTTTATTCCCACCTCAAAATCATTGCTGCCAGAGAAGGTGCTAAAAGATTGTGACCAGTGTCCGCGTCAGCATGCGTGTGATGAAGTGGCGTTGGAAGTGAACCTTTTTGAGCAAGTGATTGCACGGGCGCATGTTGCATAGCTCTGTTTTTATTGACTATTTTAAGTTTCTTATAAAAAAGTTAAAAAAAGCGAATTTTTGCGGAACCAACATAAAGCAGTGCGGTCTACTTAGTACCACTGCTTTTTCTTAGAACGAATCTAAGAAGGCCCCGAAACCGGAATTGGTTTTGGGGCTTTTTTTATTTGCGCGCATCGTTTTGTCTCGCTCGCCAAGGCAAAATCACATACTTCATCCATAAATGCAGGAAGAGCAGAGCGTTAAACGCAAACCCCGCCACAATCAGCGCGATCGACTCAATAGAATTCGGTTGCTCTCGAAACGCCAACCACCAGACAATCCAGCACAGCACCGACAAAACGGTAAGCTGATCCATACAGCGCTTGCATCGCCCAATCTTTTGCCAGAACCAATGTTCACTACATGTTTTACAGCCCATTGCTTTCCTCCCACGCCACGGATGCCAGTATAAACATAAAAGGCAGAGAACCGAATCTTGGCCAAGTATGGCTTGATTATAAGCGTAGCTCTCCAGTATGGTAAAAAAGTTTTGATAGCTCTAATCGTTTAATGCTATGGTTTCAATAGTCAAATTCGATTGAGGTTGCGATGAATATCCGAGACTTGGAATATCTGGTGTCACTGGCGGAGCACAAACATTTTCGTAAAGCGGCGGAGGCCTGTTTTGTCAGCCAGCCGACACTGAGTGGGCAGATCCGTAAGTTAGAAGAAGAAATTGGCACCATTCTGTTGGAGCGTAGTAGCCGCCGAGTGCTGTTTACCGATGCGGGTTTGCAACTGGTCGATCAGGCGAAAGTGATCCTGCGTGAAGTAAAAACCTTCAAAGAGATGGCCAGTGGGCAAAATGGTGAAATGAGTGGTCCGATGCACATCGGTTTTATTCCTACCTTGGGACCCTATTTATTGCCACGTATTATTCCGCAGTTGAAAGAACGTTACCCTGAGCTGGAGCTGTTTCTGCATGAAGCACAAACGCAGCAATTGATCAGCCAACTGGAAGCGGGCAAGTTAGACTGCCTCATCTTGGCGTCGGTCGCGGAAACCGAGCCGTTCAAAGAGATCGACATTTATCATGAGCCGCTCAGTATCGCCGTGCCCTTAAATCATGAGTGGGCCAAACAAGATCAGTTGGACATGTTAGAGCTGAATGGCAAAACGGTGTTGGCGCTGGGGGATGGCCACTGCCTGCGCGATCAGGCCCTTGGTTTTTGTTTTGCGGCGGGCGCACGCGATGACGAGCGTTTTAAGGCCACCAGTTTAGAAACGCTGCGTAACATGGTGGCCGCTGGCGCTGGGATTACTTTGCTGCCGGAGCTCTCCTTGCCGAAAGAGAAAGAGAAAGATGGCGTCTGCTATCTCAAAGCGGTGAATCCGGTGCCGTCACGCAAAATTGTCTTGGCTTATCGCCCAGGTTCGCCACTGCGTGGGCGTTTTGAACAGTTGGCGAAAACCATCAGCGATATTCTCACTCAGCGAGCGTAACGGCGCGGTTGCATGTCAGATAAACAAAAGGTTGCTTCGCCAAGCAACCTTTTTACTTTATTGTTCTGGTAAGTGGGCTTAGAACAGCCCGTTATCACTGCCATCGCCAGAACTGGAATAGATGCTCTCTTCACTGTGCTCAGAGACGTACTGCGTTGGCTCCGTACCTTTGATGAAGTACTCGAACATCGAGCTCTCATCCACTTTGTGGGTCAAGAGGCCCGTGTCGCGATCAATGCGCACTCGTACGATGTCAGCTGGAACGACTTTCTCTTGCTGGGGCAGGCTATCAAGCGCTTGCTGCATGAAGTCGATCCACGCTGGTTGCGCGGTTTTTGCACCCGATTCAGCGCCTGAAATAACCTCCTTGCTGAGGTTACGGTTCAAGGTGGTTTTGCCCAGTGCGCGACTGTGGTCATCAAAACCGACCCAAGCAATCGCCACTAAACCAGGGCCATAACCGTTGTACCACGCGTCTTTTGAATCGTTGGTTGTCCCGGTTTTACCGCCAATATCGCGGCGGTTGAGGGTTTGGGCGCGCCAGCCTGTGCCATTCCACCCCGTACCTTCACGCCAGTTACCGCCGCCCCAAATGTTGCTGTACATCATTTCGCGCAGAATAAAGGCGTTCTGTTCACTGATCACCTGCGGCGCGTGCAAGTTATCTTCATCCTGCTCGTTAAACTGCTCGGCCTGCGGATCGCGGTTTGGCGTTTGGCATGCGTCGCGACAGATGGTTTTGGGTTGCGCTTCAATGACGGTATTGCCATAGGCGTCGTCAATACGGCTGATGTAAAAAGGCTCGACGTAGTATCCGCCGTTGGCGAATACCGAGAAACCTTGCGCCATTTTCATCGGCGTCAAACTGCCTGCACCAAGAGCAATGGTCTCGGAGCGAGGAAGCTGATCCAGTTCAAAGCCAAAACGGGTCAAATACTGGCGCGCTTCATCCAAACCGACTTCACGCAGCGTTCTAACCGCCATGACGTTTTTCGATGTGGCAAGACCAATTCGCACTCGCGTTGGACCTGAATAGGTCGGCGGAGAATTTTTAGGACGCCATGCGGTGCCTTGGCTCTCATCCCACTTGTTGATGGGTGCATCGTTGATTAAGGTCGCTAAGGTCATCCCTTTGTCGATCGCCGCGGAATAGATGAAAGGTTTGATGCTCGAACCAACCTGACGAACCGACATAGTGGCGCGGTTAAACTTGTTGTGCACAAAGTTAAAACCGCCGACCAGAGAAAGCACCGCGCCGTTTTCCGGGTTCATCGCAACAAAGGCGGTGTTGGCATTCGGTACTTGGCTTAGGTGCCAACTGGTGCTGGTTTCCCCTTGCTCATTGTGCTGGGTGATTTGACGCACCCATATTTGTTCCCCTGGGGCCAAAATATCGCTGGCGGTTTTCGGATCATCGCCCTGACGCTCATCGGTCAGGAAGCGTCGCGCCCAGCTCATGCCTTCCCAAGCAATGGTTTGTTGCTGCTGACGTTTGACCCAAACCGTGGCTTGCTTACCGCTCACTTTGGTCACAATCGCGGGGACCAGTTCACCATAGGTCGGCTGGTCATTGAGATGGCTGTCCATCTTCTCGCTGTCCCAAGGGGTCTGGTCTGCTTTCCACAGCACGCTTTCTGCGCCGCGATAGCCATGACGCTCATCGTAGGCCAGCAGGTTGTTGATCGCCGCGTTATTGGCGGCTTCTTGCAGCTTGGAATCGACCGTCATGTAGACATTCATGCCCGAGGTGTAAGCTTTCTCTTCGCCGTACTGCTGCACCATCCACGCGCGCGCTAGCTCAGCTACATACGGGGCATTGAGTTCAATCTCTGCACCGTGATATTGCGCGATCAAAGGTTCTGAACGTGCCGCGTCATACTCTTCTTGGCTGATGTACTTCTCATCCAGCATGCGCATCAACACCACATTGCGGCGATTGGTCGCGCGTTCAAGTGAGTAGAGTGGGTTGAGGGTCGAAGGGGCTTTCGGCATACCCGCCAGCGTGGCGATTTCACCCAGCGTCAAATCGTGCAGATCTTTACCAAAGTAGACGCGTGCCGCCGCGCCAAAGCCATACGAGCGGTAACCAAGGAAGATTTTGTTGACGTACAGCTCCATGATCTCCTGCTTGCTCAGCAGTTGCTCAATGTGGATAGCAATAAAGATCTCTTTCACTTTGCGCATCAACTTCTTCTCATTGGAGAGGAAGAAGTTACGTGCCAACTGTTGGGTAATGGTACTCGCCCCTTGCTTGGCGGAGCCTGACATGGCCACGACCAGCGCCGCTCGGGTGATACCAATCGGGTCGATGCCGTAGTGGTCATAAAAACGGCTGTCTTCCGTGGCGATCAGCGCGTTAATCAACTGACGAGGAATTTGTTCGTAGGTGACCGGAATTCGGCGTTTCTCACCAAATTGTGCGATCAACTTGCCATCTTGGCTGAAGACCTGCATCGGGGTCTGCAATTCCACATTTTTTAATGCCGCCACATCTGGTAGGTCGGGTTTAACGTATTGATAAAACCCAAATATTGTAGTGACTCCAAGAATTATGCAAACCAATGCAAAGATAAGTAAACGCTTTATGAACTTCACCGGAGAATCCCTGTTTAGTTGAGGCTGTATGACGGCAAACCCTTGTACTCTAGGCTAAAAATTTAGCTCTTGCGTTATTAACTCTCATTTGACGGCTAATAACAACCTTTTGAGCTAAGAAAATGGGAGCAGTTGGAGATGGGTAAACCCTTAGTTACCGGGATTGATATTGGTCATCGTAGCCTCAAGGCTGTCATTCTGAAACCCGCAGGAAATAGCTATGCCTTGCTGGGATATAAAGAAATTGTATTTGAGCGCGCTATTGTCGCCGAAAACCACACTCTGAATCATCAGGAAATTGTCAATACGCTTAAAGTCCTGAACAAAGAGTTGCCGCGTTTCCGTCGTCAGGTGGCGCTGGCCGTGCCGGATAGTGCCGTGATCAGCAAGCAATTGCAAATTGAACCGATAGAAGATGAGAAAGAGTGTGAAATCGCCATTTTGCAGGCTTTTTCCCATCAATCGCCATTTCCGGTCGATGAGCTGAATATTGATTATGTGCGCTTGCATGAACCCGCGCAGAGTAAAAGCGCCAGCCAGAGCGTGCAGATCTTTGCCACCAAAAAAGAGGTGGTCGAGAGTCGGGTGCGCGCTGCGCGAGCGGTGAGGTTGAAACCGGTGTTGGTGGATATGCACGCCCACTGCTTGTTTAACCTGCGAGATCTGGCGGCGCAGCGATACCCAGACAAAAGTGCTTTTTGTTTGTTGGATGTCGGTGCGCAATCCACCTCGCTGATTATTCATCAGCGCGAGAAAACGCACTTCATCAAAGAGTTTGCATACGGCGTTGAGCACCTGAACGCTGCGATTGGCGATGAGTTCAGTGCCCATGATGCGCAAGAGAAAACCGAGCGCTTTATAGTGGAGATGGTGGATCGCGTCGCGCGTCAGTTGCAGCTCTTTCAGTCCATCAATAGCCAAGACAAGCCACAAGGGCTTTGGTTGTGTGGCGAGGGAGCGGCGACGCCTCTGTTGCTCGAGGCGCTCTCTCGTCGTTTGTCGTTGGAGTGCGAACTGCTCAATCCGCTCGGTCTGTTTGAGATGAAAGTGGCACGCAAAAAACGTCGCAGTGTTGACTGGCACCACTTTTCGGTCGCCGCTGGGCTAGCCATCGGTGGGATTCAATGGTTGGAGAACAAACATGAAGCACACCATTAACCTTCTGCCGTGGCGCGAATATCAGCGAGAAGAGCATCGACGCCGTTTTGTTGGGGTGCTGATTTTAGGTGTGCTGATCGCGGTGGCGATTCAGTGGGGGATCGGCCAATACGTGAATTATCAGCAGCGCTTGCAGCAAGATCGCCTCAACTACCTAAACCACTACATCGCCCAATTGGATCAGCGTATCCAAGCGATGAAGATCGCTAAAGAAGAACACGGCCAGATCTTAGCGCGTCTGAAGGTGGTGGAATCACTGCAAGCGCAGCGTAACAACACCACTGAATTGATGAACCTGATGCCAAATGTCATCCCTGAAGGGGTTTACGTCGACAAGATCAAAATGAGCGACCAGCAAGTGGAAATGGCGGGCATTAGCGACAGCACGGCGCGCCTTGCCACCATGTTGGACAATCTAGAGCGATCGGAGGCGATTTACGACGTTGAGATGCACTCCATCGTGCATGGCAAAGAGCGTTTTGGCAAAGCGTTTCAGACCTTCACCGTCTCTTTTATGTTTGGCGTGAAACCACAACCCGTACCGGTACTGGCGGAGGCAAATCATGGTTGATTGGCAGGATCTCGATATCGACGAAATTGCGGAGTGGCCATTGTTGCCACAAAGCTTGGTGGTGCTACTACTGATGATGATCATTCAGGGCTTTGGCTACTGGTTCTATTTGCAACCCGAGCAAGAGGCGTTGCAACGGGCGGTGGAAGAGGAGCAAAACCTCAAAGTCGCGCTGCGCATCAAAGCCAACAAAGCGGCCGCCTTGCCACAGCTTCAGTCTCAGTTGGATGAGTTGTCAAAACGCTACGACTATTTGCTCCAGCAACTGCCCGCGCAAAAGGAGCTAGCGACCTTGCTCGCGTCGGTCAATGAACTCGGGCTTGAAAACGATCTCACTTTTACCCGCATCGATTGGGGGGAAAAACTGAGCAAGGACTTCCTATATCAGCTCCCTCTCAACATTGAACTGACCGGGAATTACAACGACATCGGCCAGTTTTCCCAAGCGATCGCCGAGCTGCCGCGCATCATTAGCTTTAGCGACGTCACTTGGCAGCGGGTCAGTTTGGAAAGCAGCACACTGCATTTTCGCGTTAAAGCCAACACGTACCAGTTTAAGCCGGAGGTGACCCATGAAAAGTAGCGGGTGGATGTTCTTGGTTGTGTTGCTGTTGGCAGGCTGTCGCGCCAACAGTGACTCTTTAGATGACTTTTTGCGTCAGGTGGAATCACAGGCTCGCCAAGAGGTCGCCAAGCTCAAACCTGAAGAGGAATATGTCGCGACATCGTACGCTTCGGCGGCGCTGCGCTTGCCATTTGAACTGCCCAAAGAAGCGGTGATAGCCACCCAGCCGGTGGTGAAAAAAGAGTGCTGGCAACCCGCTGATCGCACGCGATCCGGACGCTTAGAACGCTACCCGCTCAGCCAACTGCGTTTAAAAGGCATCATGGGCAGCGGTAACTCCGTTTCCGGCTTAGTGCAAACTCCGCAAGGAACGGTCGAACGTGTGCTTGCGGGGCAATACATTGGGCAGAACAACGGCAAAGTGACGCTGATTACCCCCTCGTATTTAATGATCAATGAAACCTTACCCGATGGGCTAGGTTGTTGGCAGCAGCGTAAAGTCAAGCTGGCATTGAGATAGGCAAAGATACCACTAGAAGTGATTTGAGAAATGACCATGAAGAAAGGAATGATTCGATTACAGGCTCCGCTACGCCAATTAATGTGCCTGTTTGCTGTCTGCCTCTTTGCCACGTTTGCAAACGCGCAGTCAGAGAATAACGGCCAGTCAGCGAGTGAGAATGCGCTGAAAGGCATTGATTTCAGAACCAACCAGAATAAAGCGGCAGTAATTATTGTCGAGTTGGCTTCGCCTGCCGCGGTGGTGGATCTTAAACCTGTGCAGGAGGGGCTCAGCATTGAGCTGCTCAACACCCGCGTCAGCGACGAACAGCTCTATCTATTAGACGTAAAGGACTTCTCGACGCCGGTTGAAAGTGTTGAAGTGTTCCGCGATGTGTCAGCGACGCGGTTGTTGGCGTCTGTCTCGGGGGAGTTTCACCATGAGTATCGTTTGACTGGGCGCTATTTGGAAGTGACGGTCAGTCGCATAGAAACTCCGCAGCAAGTTGAGGAGAAAAGCATCCTTGAAAAAGAGGGCAAGCTTATCTCGATCAACTTCCAAGACATTCCGGTGAGGAACGTCTTGCAACTGATAGCGGACTACAACGGTTTTAATCTAGTGGTCTCCGATTCGGTCACGGGCAATCTGACGCTGCGTTTGGATGGCGTGCCGTGGCAGCAAGTACTCGACATCATTTTGCAAGTCAAAGGGCTCGACAAGCGGGTGGAAGGCAATGTGGTGCTGATCGCGCCAAAAGAAGAGTTGGATTTGCGTGAAAAGCAGCATCTGGAAAAGCAGCGTTTGGCGGAAGAGCTAGGCACGCTTAAATCGGAAATCATCAAGGTGAATTTTGCCAAAGCGTCGGACATTGCCGAGATGATCAGCGGCACGGAATCGGTCAGCATGCTGTCCGAGCGCGGCAGCATTGCGATTGATGAACGCACGAACTCCTTGCTACTACGAGAACTGCCGGAAAACATTGCAGTGATTCGTGAGATTGTCAATTCGCTCGATATTCCGGTCAAGCAGGTGCAAATTGAGGCGCGTATTGTCACCGTCAATGAAGGTAATTTGGATGAACTGGGCGTACGCTGGGGCTTCACCTCGATCAACGGTAGCCACACGGTGGGCGGTTCGATCGAGAACAACTTGGCGAGCATCGGTTTGTACAATGCGGCCGGTGGCGGTTCTGGCTCAGGAGGCGATAGCGGTGGCGGCTCTAGCAGTATCGACGATTTTCTCAACGTCAACCTCGGTGCAACCTCCGGCAATGCATCGAGCATCGCTTTCCAGGTCGCCAAGCTGGGTTCGGATCTGCTGCTTGATTTGGAACTGTCGGCGCTGCAGCGAGAGTCAAAAGCGGAGATCATTTCCAGCCCACGTTTGATCACCACCAATAAAAAGCCCGCCTACATCGAACAAGGGACCGAAATTCCCTATCTGGAATCGTCCTCCAGTGGCGCGACCACCGTCTCGTTTAAAAAGGCGGTGCTGAGTTTGAAAGTCACACCACAGATCACCCCAGATAACCGTTTGGTGCTCGATCTTAGCGTCACGCAAGACAGGCCGGGTGAAGTGGTGAAAACGGGCACGGGTGAAGCGGTAGCGATTGACACCCAACGTATCGGCACTCAGGTGTTGGTTAACAATGGTGAAACCGTGGTTCTCGGCGGCATTTTCCAACACAGCATCACCAGTACGGTCGACAAAGTGCCTTTGCTGGGCGACCTACCGTTGCTCGGCGCGCTGTTTCGCCGTAGCTATGAAAATATCGGTAAACGGGAACTGTTGATCTTTGTGACGCCAAAGGTGGTTATTCAATAGTTGTCTCTCTCCCCTGACCGCAGATAGGGTCAGGGGAGCGTAATTAGATCAAAAATAAAGTTGCAATAGTGTCACCATACCTTGATAATTTCGGGTCTTATCACGAATGTCTGTGAGGAATTGGTGCCACAAGCCTTGAAATATCAGCATTACGCTGAACCATTCTTGTGGCGATGTCATTGAATTAACGTTGTAAATTACTGCTAAACATGGCTGAGAAACGTAATATTTTCCTTGTTGGCCCGATGGGCGCTGGCAAAAGCACAATTGGTCGCTACCTGGCTCAACAACTCCATATGGAATTTCTAGATTCCGATACGGTTATCGAAGAACGTACTGGTGCTGATATCGCTTGGGTATTTGATGTTGAGGGCGAAGAAGGTTTTCGCAAACGTGAAGAAACGGTTCTTAACGACCTGACACTGGAACAAGGTATCGTACTGGCAACAGGCGGTGGCTCGGTAAAGAGCAAAGAAAACCGCAATCATCTTTCTGCTCGCGGTATTGTTGTTTACCTAGAAACAACGATAGAGAAACAACTCGCTCGTACCAACCGCGACAAAAAACGTCCTCTACTGCAGACGGACAATCCACGTGAAGTGCTGGAAGCACTTGCCGAGGAGCGCAACCCTCTTTATGAGGAAATCGCAGATTACACAGTGCGCACTGATGATCAAAGCGCAAAAGTGGTAGCCAACCAGATCGTAAAAATGCTAGAAGAGAGATAAATCAACTATTTCTTTTTAAGTGGAGTGCAACCATGGAACGGATTACGGTCAACCTTGCTGAGCGTAGCTACCCAATCTCTATCGGCGCCGGGTTATTTTCAGACCCGGCGTACCTTTCTTTCTTATCCTCTGGTCAGAAAGTGGTGGTGATCACCAACGTCACCGTAGCACCTCTCTATGCGGACAAAATCCTCTCCTTATTAGATCAACTCGGCTGCCAAGCCTCACTGCTCGAATTACCCGACGGTGAACAGTACAAAACGCTAGAAACGTTCAACCAAGTGATGAGCTTTTTGCTGCAAGGCAACTTCAGCCGTGATGTGGTTGTTGTGGCATTGGGGGGCGGCGTAATTGGCGATTTGGTCGGTTTCGCTTCGGCGTGTTACCAGCGCGGCGTTGACTTCATCCAGATCCCTACCACCTTACTTTCCCAAGTGGACTCCTCGGTAGGGGGCAAAACCGCCGTCAACCATCCGCTGGGTAAAAATATGATCGGCGCTTTTTACCAGCCCAAATCGGTGATTATCGACACCGATTGTCTTAGCTCGCTCCCGGCACGCGAATTTGCGGCAGGCATGGCGGAAGTGATCAAATACGGCATTATTTACGATGCGGCTTTCTTCACTTGGCTGGATGAAAACCTCGACAAACTCTACGCGCTCGACGAGCAAGCGCTTACCTACGCGATTGCTCGCTGCTGCGAGATCAAAGCCGAAGTGGTGGCGCAGGACGAAAAAGAGTCGGGCATTCGTGCCTTGCTCAATCTTGGTCACACCTTTGGTCACGCTATCGAAGCGCAAATGGGCTATGGCAACTGGCTGCATGGCGAAGCCGTCGCGGCTGGTACGGTGATGGCGGCGCGCACGGCGCAGCTGCAAGGCATGATTACTGCGGCGCAGTTTGAGCAAATACTCTCTATACTTAAACGAGCTAAGTTGCCGGTGCACACGCCAGAAAGCATGTCATTTGAAGACTTTATGACGCACATGATGCGTGATAAAAAAGTATTGTCCGGAAAACTACGCCTAGTTCTCCCCAACGGGATCGGCACCGCCGATGTGGTGGCCGATGTACCTCAGGAAGTGATCCGTCAGGCCATCGAAGAGTGCCGCATAAGTGATTAAACTGGCCTTTGAGTAGCTCCGATTGGAGCTATTTTATTAGGGAAAATGCCCATGAGTTTCGCACAGCCTCATGTACTTGAATTAGATTCGCAAACAGAACTGCTCGAACGCCTCGAGTTGCTGACCAATTTTGGCTCCAATTTGGTGACCATTCACGGTGCCAAAGGCCATGGTAAGTCGTGGCTGGCTCAGCGCTACCTTGAACAGTACGCGCAAGAGAAAAATCAGTGTTTATTGCTTTGTCATCCTAACCAAAATGACGGCCAGCACCGGACGTTGATCTTAAGTCAACTGGTGAGCGAGCCGATGTTTAATCAGCATGATTCCTTGCTTGAAAGCTTGGAACGTTTGCTGGAAGGGCAGGGATGCAATGTCGCCATCGTGATTGACGATGCCCACTTGCTTAGCGAAACCGTAGTCTCTGAGCTGTGGATGTTGGTGCTGGAAGCGCAGTCGAATCCGCATTGGTCGGTCAACGTGTTGCTGTTTAGTGAAGCCGGCACCATGGAGCCGCTGCTGACCCGACTGGGCTATGGACAAGAGCATAAACCGATTGATCTCGACATCGAGATGCTGAGCGAAACCGAAGCGCTGCGCTTTTTTGAAAACATGGTGGTGCGATATGTGGCTGACGATGCGGAGAAAAAAGTGCGCGCCGCCTTTAAGAAAACCAGCCCGACACCGGGGGCGATCATGGCATTAGGAGAGATTAAGGTGGAAAAAAGGGTTGTGATTCGTTCTATTGTCGCCTCGCCAATCAATATGGCGTTAACCGCGTTGATTTTACTGCTGCTCGCCGCTGCCGGGTATTGGTGGGTGTTTAGTCAGCCTTCTGCCGATGAGCAAGCTGAGCTTATCACTCGCACTATGGAACAGACGGCGATTCCGACCTTAGAGCCAAGCACAGACACACCAGACGCCAGCCAAGCAACAGACTCCGTGGCTGAAACCGCTAAAGACAGCATGGAGAGTGAGCAGTTTAAAGATGCAACGGATGACTCGGCGTCCCTTCCTCCGCCGGTGATGACCAGCGCCGCCAGCGTCGGTATCAGCGATCAAAATCAGCAACGGGTCATCATTGAATCAGACGTGGTCGATGCGCTGCTGGAAAATAAACCCGAGCAGGCGGATACCAGCAAGATTGACGCTGTGGTGACCGATTCCATGGTTGAAGTGCCTGTCGAGACGCTAAGTGAAGTGGATGCAGAAGCCGTGACGGCGCCCGTTGCCGAGCAAGTGCCACCAACCGTCTCTTTCTCATTCGCCCGCGAAGAGCTGAAAGCGCTCTCGCCTCGCAGTTACACCTTGCAGCTTGCCGCGATGACGTCCATGCCCGATGTGCAGGCATTTTTGGATAAGCACCAGTTGCACAATGCGGTACGCATTTATCCGACACTGCGTAATGATACCGAGTGGTACATTGTGACCTATCAGGATTACCCGACCATTCAGATGGCTCGCGATGCGGTAGAAAGCTTGCCTGCGTCACTGCAATCGCTCGGTCCTTGGGCAAAATCGTTAAGTCAGGTGCAGCGTGAGATTGATCGGGTGAAATAATCCTGAGCTTCACAGCAAAATATGTTACATTCCGCAGCCTTGATGCGGGTTGATAGATAGAGCGGTTAAAGAGCAGTCGATGAAAAAGCAGCGTGCCTTTTTAAAATGGGCCGGAGGCAAATATGGCCTGGTAGACGATATCCAGAAACATTTGCCTGAGGCTCGTAAACTGGTTGAGCCCTTCGTCGGTGCAGGTTCGGTGTTCCTCAATACGGATTACGAGCACTATTTGCTCGCTGATATCAACCCCGATCTGATCAATCTCTACAATCTGCTCAAAGAGCAGCCGCAGACGTACATCAGCGAGGCAAAACGCTGGTTTGTTGCGGAAAACAATCGCAAAGAGGCGTATCTGCATATTCGCTCTGAATTTAACAAATCAGACGAAGTGATGTACCGCTCGCTGGCCTTTCTTTATATGAACCGTTTTGGTTTTAATGGCTTATGCCGTTACAACAAAAAAGGCGGCTTCAATGTGCCGTTTGGCTCTTACAAAAAGCCCTATTTCCCAGAAGCCGAGTTGGAGTTTTTCGCTGAAAAAGCGCAAAAAGCGACGTTTGTGTGTGAGGGTTACCAAGAGACGTTTCGCCGTGCGCGCAAAGGCTGTGTGATTTACTGCGATCCACCGTATGCACCGTTATCCAACACCGCCAATTTTACCTCCTACGCGTGCAACGGATTTACCTTGGACGATCAAGCGGCTCTGGCCGATGTGGCGGAGAAAGCGGCCAAAGAGCGCGGTATTCCGGTACTGATTTCCAACCACGACACCACCTTGACACGGCGCTTGTATCACGGCGCTGAACTGAGCGTGGTCAAAGTCAAACGCACCATTAGCCGTAACGGCGGCGGTCGCAGCAAAGTTGATGAGCTGCTGGCGCTGTTTCACGCCGAGCAAAACGACTAACTGCCCGTCGCAATCCATAACACTCACACTATTGCACTCTAACAGTGGATCTGTGCTCTGGCTTCGGTAAAATTGCGCGCAATTTGGTTTGCTCGCTACTACTGAGGTCAGGTATGAAAGATTTTCTTATTGCTCCATCGATTTTGTCTGCTGATTTTGCCCGTTTAGGGGAAGATGTTGAAAAAGTGCTGGCGGCAGGCGCCGATGTGGTGCATTTCGATGTGATGGACAACCACTACGTGCCTAACCTGACGTTTGGCGCGCCCATCTGTAAAGCGTTGCGTGACTACGGCATTACCGCGCCGATCGATGTGCATCTGATGGTAAAACCGGTCGATCGCATCATTCCTGATTTCGCCAAAGCGGGCGCTACGATGATCACCTTTCACGTAGAAGCGTCTGAGCATGTCGATCGCACCTTGCAGTTGATCAAAGAGCACGGCTGTCAGGCCGGTGTGGTACTCAACCCAGCGACGCCTCTGTCTTGCCTCGATTACATCATGGATAAAGTGGATTTGATCTTGCTGATGTCCGTCAACCCGGGCTTTGGCGGTCAGTCGTTTATCCCGCACACCTTAGATAAACTGCGTGCCGTACGCCAGCGTATCAACGAGTCTGGACGCAACATCCGTCTGGAAATCGACGGCGGGGTGAAAGTCGAGAATATTCGTGAAATCGCCGAGGCGGGCGCAGATATGTTTGTTGCCGGTTCAGCGATTTTCGGTCAGCTAGATTATCAAGCGGTGATCAATGAGATGCGTGCTGAATTAGCCAAAGTGTAAATGCGAGAGGTGAGGTAGCTAGTTTTCTAGTTTTCTAGTTTTCTAGCTTCCTAGCTTCCTAGCTCCCTAGCTCCTCGCCTCCTCCTTAGCTGCGGTTGAAAAATACCCCTTGCGTAATTTGTGCTCTTTCTGTACCATCTGCCATCCTTAAAACTCGGTCAATAACCCTTAGTTCCTTGCTTCCTCTGGACGACCGGGCCAAACGTGGAAGCTAATAATCCGTAAGGAGCAATAAATGCGTCATTACGAAATCGTATTCATGGTGCACCCTGATCAAAGCGAGCAAGTTGCAGGCATGATCGAGCGTTACACTGGTTCAATCACTGAAGCTGGCGGTAAAGTTCACCGTCTAGAAGACTGGGGCCGTCGTCAACTGGCTTACCCAATCAACAAGCTTCACAAAGCTCACTACGTTCTAATGAACGTGGAAGCTGACCAAACTGTTATCGATGAACTGGAAACTGCTTTCCGTTTCAATGATGCAGTACTACGCAACATGATCATGCGTACTAAAGCGGCTATCACTGAGCCTTCAATCATGCTTAAGCAGAAAGAAGAGCGTGCTCCTCGTCGCGACGCTGAAGCGAGAGAAGCAGCTGCTGAGTAATTGATTGTCTGACCCATCGAATGAAGCCGCGCGGCATTGTCGCTAAAGATTCGTTCGAAGCCACCTCTGCACAGAGCATTGCTCCATCGTAGGGAAAGCAAGCTGAGTAAGGCAATTTATTGTCGAATACTAGTGGCTGGCAGTGGCGAAAGGTCTCATGAGAAAACTCAACAACTCGTTTTAGGCAGTAACATTAAGGTAAGTGGCTTCGTCGCTTATCAAACTGGCCAACATGGCGTCAGAAAATTAGTGTTACATGCCGATGACATCATTCATATTTAAGATCAGGAGATAGCCCATGGCTCGTTTCTTCCGTCGTCGTAAATTCTGCCGTTTCACTGCAGAAGGCGTACAAGAGATTGATTACAAAGACGTAGCAACTCTTAAAAACTACATCACTGAAGCTGGTAAAATCGTACCAAGCCGTATCACTGGTACTAGCGCTAAGTATCAGCGTCAACTAGCTCGCGCGATCAAGCGTTCTCGTTACCTGGCTCTGCTACCGTACACTGACAAACATCAGTAATCGGTACCGTTTATTAAGAAAGAGGATTAAGCAATGCAAGTTATTCTACTTGATAAAATCGGTAACCTAGGCAGCCTGGGCGACACAGTAAACGTTAAGTCTGGTTACGCTCGTAACTTCCTTATCCCACAGGGTAAAGCAGTTATGGCGACTAAAGGCAACGTTGAGATGTTCGAAGCACGTCGTGCTGAACTTGAAGCGAAAGTTGCTGAGCAACTGACTGCTGCGCAAGCACGCGCTGAGAAAGTTGAAGCTCTAGAAGCGGTTGTTATCGCATCTAAAGCGGGTGACGAAGGCAAACTGTTCGGTTCTATCGGTACTCGTGACATCGCTGATGCAATCACTGCAGCTGGCGTTGAAGTTGCTAAGAGCGAAGTTCGCCTTCCTGAAGGTGCACTACGTACAACTGGTGAGTTCGAGATCAGCGTTCAACTTCACTCTGAAGTGTTCGCGACCGTTAAACTACAAGTTGTTGCTGCTGACTAATTTCAGTATCAAGACGATGTTAAAAGCACCTGCTCGCAGGTGCTTTTTTTATGCGTCGGTTTTGGCTGAAGAGGTATGGAACCCTGCATGGGTTCAATACCATTAAAATACAAACAACAAATTAATCGACAACACGCTGTCGGCTTTATTGAGCCCTTCCGGCACTTTATCGTGATATTGCCGCGAGTGCGCAATCTTAAGTGCGATCTCTTCGGTGATGTTGTTGGTCAAACTCAGTTCACTGTCGGTGCGGGTGTTGCTGCGGCCTGTGACCACGGTGATATCGGCAGCGAGACGAAGATTGTCTAGCGCTTGCCAACTGGTCTTCATGTTGCCACGAAAAATGCCTTCTTCGACGATGTGAGGCAGGATAATGTCGTCATCGTCAATCTCATCTAAATTGGGTTCCTGATAGCGAAAGCCGGGGCCAATCTCCATTTCCAAAACAAACGTGTCGGTGCTGGCAAATTGATAGCCCAAACCACCAGAGAGGGTGTAATCCTTAAAATAGGCGCTATAGCGTGAATCGACCCCTTTGAAGCTGCCATACAGGTAGGTTTTAGGGCCGAGCTTATAGTCGGTCTGCGCGCTGTAGGTTGACGTGCGTTTGTCCTCTTCCCCATCTTTATATAGGTTATAAAACTTCCATTCGCCGTTGGAACGATGTCGTCCTTCGGTGTATTCACCACTTAAACGGGCGTTGAGCGCCTGCGAGTCAGTATTACCCGAGTGCGCTTGATAACCAAACTCCACTTCAGTTTTGAGAGGAGAGGGAATGTCGATGTCCTTATCCGGATTTTCTTCAGCGTAGGCTGACAGGCTTGCGAGCAAGCTTAGGCAATAAAACCAGCGTGTGGACACAAAGACCTCATGAGCAGAAAAACAGGCGGTTGGATAGTACGAAGATGGCAACAAAGCTGCGTCAGATTCCAGTTAAAACTTGTTGTTTGAACGGTAAACTCTATCTCGATAGACGAGCATCTCAGATCATTTTGAGTATAATGGCGGTAAATATAAGTTGTTGAGTGTAGTCATGGCGGAGAATCGAACTCGTAAAGTCGTAGATAGCCAAGTTGATGCAATAAAAGTTCCTCCTCACTCATTGGAAGCCGAACAATCGGTACTGGGTGGCTTGCTGCTGGATAATGAACGCTGGGATACGGTGGCCGAGCGTGTCGTGAGTAAAGATTTTTACAGCCGACCACACCGGCTGATCTTTGATGCGATAAAAAGCATTTTAGAAGAGAGCAAACCGCTCGATTTGATTACGCTGTCTGAATATTTGGAGCGTCGCGAACAGCTCGACGACGTGGGCGGCTTCGCCTATTTAGCCGATCTGGCCAAAAACACCCCAAGTGCGGCGAACATCAATGCCTATGCCGACATTGTCGCAGAACGTGCGTTAATCCGTAATTTGATCGGCGTGGCGAATGAGATTGCCGACGCGGGTTATGATCCGCAAGGTCGCAGTTCGGAAGATCTGCTCGATCTCGCCGAAAGTAAAGTATTCGCGATTGCTGAAGAGCGTACCAACGAAAACGAAGGGCCGCAGAACGTTGATTCCATCCTAGAAAAGACGCTTGAACGTATTGAGCTGTTGTACAAAACGCCGCAGGATGGCGTCACTGGGGTTGATACTGGTTTTACCGATCTCAATAAGAAAACCGCGGGTCTGCAAGGTTCGGATCTGATCATTGTCGCGGCGCGTCCATCGATGGGTAAAACCACTTTCGCGATGAACTTGTGTGAAAACGCCGCGATGAAGCAAGAGAAGCCGGTGCTGATCTTCTCGCTGGAGATGCCTGCAGAGCAGATCATGATGCGTATGCTGGCGTCACTCTCTCGCGTCGACCAAACCAAAATTCGTACCGGGCAACTGGATGATGAAGATTGGGCTCGCATTTCTTCGACCATGGGCATTCTGATGGAGAAGAAAAACATGTACATCGATGACAGCTCAGGTCTGACGCCAACCGAAGTGCGCTCGCGTGCACGTCGGGTGGCGCGCGAACACGGCGGTTTATCGATGATCATGGTCGACTACCTTCAGTTGATGCGCGTGCCAGCACTGTCGGATAATCGTACCTTGGAAATCGCCGAGATTTCCCGCTCACTCAAAGCGTTGGCCAAAGAGCTCAACGTCCCCGTTGTCGCGCTGTCGCAGCTTAACCGCTCGCTAGAACAACGTGCCGACAAACGCCCAGTCAACTCGGATCTGCGTGAATCCGGCTCTATCGAGCAGGATGCTGACTTGATCATGTTTATCTACCGTGACGAAGTGTACCACCCAGACAGTGCGCTCAAAGGCACCGCAGAAATCATTATCGGTAAACAGCGTAACGGCCCAATCGGTTCAGTGCGTTTGACCTTCCAAGGGCAGTGGTCGCGCTTTGATAACTACGCAGGTCCTGCTTTTGATGAAGAGTAATGCCATGAATTACATGAAAGCCGCCACCGCGTGCATCGATTTGAGCGCACTACAGCACAATCTGCAACGCATCAAACAGCTTGCCCCTCACAGTAAAGTGATGGCGGTAGTCAAGGCCAATGGCTATGGACACGGTTTGCGCCATGTGGCTAAGCACGCCATTGGTGCCGATGCCTTTGGTGTGGCGCGCATTGAAGAAGCGTTGCAACTGCGCGCGTGTGGAGTGGTGAAGCCGATCTTGCTGTTGGAAGGGTTCTACTCGTCTGGCGATTTGCCTGTGTTAGTCACCAATAACATTCAAACCGTGGTGCACTGTGAAGAGCAGCTGCGCGACTTAGAAACGGCTGAGCTGGAAACACCCGTGGTGGTGTGGCTAAAAATCGACAGCGGCATGCATCGCCTTGGCGTGCGCCCCGAGCAGTATCAGGATTTTGTCACCCGTTTGCATCAATGCCCGAATGTGGCAAAACCGTTGCGTTACATGAGCCATTTTGGCTGCGCCGATGAGTTGGACAATGCGACTACGCGCAATCAAATTGAACTGTTTATGGCGTTAACCCAAGGTTGTCACGGTGAGCGCTCATTGGCCGCTTCCGCCGGGCTGCTGGCTTGGCAAGAGAGCCAGCTTGAGTGGGTGCGCCCCGGGATCATCATGTACGGAGTGTCGCCGTTTGGCGATAAATCGGCCGCTGAGCTAGGCTTTAAACCAGTAATGACTCTCAAGTCGCATTTGATTGCGGTGCGAGAAGTGAAAGCGGGCGAGTCCGTGGGGTATGGGGCGACGTGGACCAGCGCGCGCGACACCAAAGTCGGCGTGATTGCGATTGGCTATGGTGATGGCTATCCGCGCACCGCACCTAACGGTACGCCCGTGTTGGTCAATGGTCGCCAGGTGCCGATCGCCGGTCGAGTCTCTATGGACATGTTGACCGTTGATTTAGGGCCTGATGCGGCTGACGAAGTGGGCGATGAAGCCATTCTTTGGGGCGCCGATTTGCCCTCAGAAGCGGTGGCACAACACATCGGCACCATCGCCTATGAACTGGTGACTAAACTGACGTCTCGTGTGGAGATGTCTTACAGCGAATAATCATGATGACAACTCTGAAACGGAATTCTTTGCTTTTGCTCCCTCTTGTGCTGCCCATATCCAATGTGAGTTGGGCTGACGGCTGGCCAAGTTGGTTGCCGAATACTTCGGCTGCGCCTTTTTATTACACCAGTGAAGGGATGGGAAATGCGCTCGGTGTTGCAGGTGCTGTCAAACATTTCGGTCAGTCGAACGCTTCACTGTTTGGCGCCTTAGCCTACTCAGACAGAGGCAGCTACTTCACTTATCTGGCGGCGAGCAACTATAAATTTGGTGATTACTGGCTACTCGGTGCAGAGTTGTATCAAGGCAAATACGTCGACAACGAATATTACTTTCGCCGCGCTGGCAACAATGATTCCCGCCGTGATGAGCGAGCGATGGCAACCGGTGAAGAGTCGAACAATCGTTTGTCGATTCGCTATATCGTGCCGTGGGGACACGCCGCTTTTCGCGGTGCTCGTGCGGCTTTTGAGACCAATCGCCAAATCAAAGGCCATTCTCCCGCCCGCAGTGGCATTACCTCCCTCGATTTTCAGCCGTTTCAAACCTCGCGCTCGGTGCAAAACATGCCAAGCCGTGACAGCGATTCTAGCGGGCTCAAAGTGCAATTGGAGTGGGATAATCGCAACGATGTGCGTGATCCTTCTGATGGCTATCGCACCAATGTGGCGGTCAGCTATGCCGACGAAAATTGGGGTAACGACAATCGCTGGCTGAAGTATGAGTATCAAGCCAACGCGTTTTGGGATCTGGGCTCGTGGGAGGAGACGTTTGAAAAGCAGGTAGTGGCGGTCGATGTCTATTTTGCTGATACGCCGACGTGGTTCGAGTGTAATGAGCGGTTTGTCTGTGAGCGCCCACCCGAGTTGGATCAGGTCAGTTTAGGCGGTTTGCAGCGGCTGAGAAGTTTTCCTGACGGGCGTTTTCATGGCCGCTCGGCGATCCATTACAGCGCGGAGTATCGTGTTTTGCCCAACTGGCAACCGCTGAGCGAGGTGTCGCTCCTCAATAGCTACAGTATTCCATGGTGGCAATGGGTAGCGTTTGTCGATCTTGGTCGAGTGAGTGACGAGCTGGATCTGTTTGAACTGCACAACAGCCTAAAATGGAGCGCTGGTGGCGGCGTGCGCATGCAGCTCGAAGGCTTGGTCGTTCGAGCTGAGATGGCTTGGGGCGGTGAGGGAAGCCAGCTGCGTCTGATGGTGAATCAACCTTTTTAAACGCACATGTCCAGCAGCTTACTTCTCTTCGCCGTGCAAAGTGACAATCAGTTTTCGCGCTCCACCATGATCGCGATGTTCTCCCAGATAGATCCCTTGCCAAGTGCCCAAAGCGAGCCTGCCATGTTGGATCGGAATCGTCACGCTGCTCCCCAATACGGAAGCTTTGATGTGTGCTGGCATGTCGTCGTCCCCTTCGTAGTCGTGGTGATAGTAGGGAGCTCGTTCAGGGATAAACTGATTAAAATGGCTTTCCATGTCCATTCTTACCGTTGGATCGGCGTTTTCATTGATGGTCAGACTGGCCGACGTGTGCTGAATAAAAACATGTAACAAACCAACGGATACGGACGATATCTGCGGCATTTGTTGTTCAATTTCATCAGTAATCAGATGGAAGCCGCGCTTTTTCGCGTTGATTGTTATGCTTTTCTGTAACCACATAGTGCATCCTTTATATTCTATTTGGCAATTAGAGCTTTCAAGGCTATCTTTGTTGGCAAAAGCAAACCACAAGAGCACGCCGTTGCCGGTCAATCCTCGGCGTCGTCAGGTTGATATCGCTTTACGTGACTTAACTCAAGGTGAGTGCACGCTGAGTCAGTCATAATTGCATGCTGAAATAAAATTACAATTCAAGATTGTCATGCTGCCCAGTGCTGTGGACAATCACTAAAACTTTTTTGCTAAATCGGGGATTCCTCAGTTTTCGCTAGACTGTCAGGAATAGAACCTACTGTAACATCGGGATAGAGACCATGTTGAAAAATATCAATCCAACGCAAACACAAGCTTGGAAAGCGCTTACCGCGCATTTCGAATCTGCACAAGATATGGATCTGAAAGCGCTGTTTGCTCAAGACGCGGCGCGTTTTGACAAATACTCTGCACGTTTCGGCTCCGACATCCTCGTCGATTACTCAAAGAACCTTATCAATGAAGAGACGCTAAAGCACTTGTTCGCTTTGGCGCAAGAGACGGAATTGAAATCGGCCATTGACGCGATGTTCAGTGGTGAAGCGATCAACCAAACCGAAGGTCGTGCTGTTCTTCACACTGCACTGCGTAACCGCGCCAACACACCTGTGATGGTCGATGGCGAAGACGTTATGCCAGCAGTGAATGCAGTCCTGGAAAAAATCAAAGCCTTTACTGAGCGTGTGATTGGCGGTGAGTGGCTAGGTTACACAGGCAAAGCGATTACCGATATCGTCAATATTGGTATTGGTGGCTCTGACCTTGGTCCTTACATGGTGACGGAAGCGCTCGCGCCATTCAAAAATCATCTAAACCTTCACTTCGTCTCTAACGTGGATGGCACGCACATCGTTGAAACGCTGAAGAAAGTGAATCCAGAAACGACGCTATTTTTGATCGCATCTAAGACGTTCACCACGCAAGAAACCATGACCAACGCGCACACCGCACGTGATTGGTTCCTAGCGTCTGCAGGCGATCAAGCACACGTGGCTAAGCACTTTGCTGCGCTTTCCACCAACGCAACCGCTGTGTCTGAGTTCGGTATCGATACCGCGAACATGTTCGAATTCTGGGACTGGGTGGGTGGTCGTTACTCACTATGGTCTGCAATCGGCCTATCCATTGCGCTAGCGGTAGGTTACGACAACTTCGTTGAGCTGCTAGATGGCGCGCACGAGATGGATAAGCACTTCGTATCAACAGACTTAGAAAGCAACATCCCTGTGATCCTGGCGCTGATTGGTATTTGGTACAACAACTTCCACGGTGCGGAATCAGAAGCTATCTTACCTTACGATCAATACATGCACCGTTTCGCGGCTTACTTCCAGCAAGGTAACATGGAATCGAACGGTAAATACGTTGACCGTGAAGGCAATGCTGTGACTTACCAAACTGGCCCAATCATTTGGGGTGAGCCGGGCACAAACGGTCAGCACGCGTTCTACCAGTTAATTCACCAAGGTACTAAGCTGATTCCGTGTGACTTCATTGCGCCAGCCATCAGCCATAATCCTGCTGGTGATCACCACCAAAAACTGATGTCGAACTTCTTTGCACAAACAGAAGCACTTGCGTTTGGTAAGAGCGAAGAGACCGTAAAAGAAGAGTTGGTGAAAGCGGGCAAGAGTGCTGAAGAAGTGGCGGCGATTGCGCCATTCAAAGTGTTTGAAGGTAACCGTCCAACCAACTCGATTCTGGTCAAGCAAATCACCGCGCGCACACTGGGTAACTTGATTGCGATGTACGAGCACAAGATCTTTGTCCAAGGTGTTATCTGGAACATCTTCAGCTTCGATCAGTGGGGTGTGGAGCTAGGTAAACAACTGGCCAACCAAATTCTGCCTGAACTGGCGGACAGTGCGGCGATCAGCTCTCACGACAGTTCGACCAACGGTTTGATCAACGCGTTTAAAGCGTTTAAAGCCTAAGCATGATGCAAAAGGGAAGGTCGGTAGCGGCCTTCCTCTGTGCGATTGAGCAAAAATAAAGTGCACAAAAAAGGTTGATGTCAAAAACATCAACCTTTCATTTTTATCATCTGCGTTTACTCAAAGCAGATTTCGATAAAGGCATTACCCCATTGGGATACAAATGGCATGATGATGATCGACCCTTCGCATTTGTGACGAATGGTATGCCCTTTGCCAGAGACCACTATCGGTGTTGCCATCTCAAAGTCAAAGCCGCTTTCTGCCAGAATACGTTTTGCGCCACCAGTCACCATGTTGGTAATCTCGCCTACCATGTCGGTCACTTCTTCATTCAATCCGTTGGGGCGCTCACCCAGCATGTTTTGCATGATCTCTAACGCGAGAGATTCATCAAACGTAATCGACATTGAGCCGCGAGTTTGTTGGCCAACCATTCCGATAAGGCCAGAAACATCGCCACGGGCGATTTCGTCTTTTTTGATACGTGGTTTCTGAGGCTTCAATTCCAGTGAAGCCATCGTTTTTAGAACATTCATTAAAGAAGCTAAAAACGGGTTTACAAATTCAGCGCGCATAACGTTCTTCTATAATCTTTTTCTTTCACTGTGAGGCACAGGCTTTACAGATACCATGAGTTTCAATCACTTGATTGGTCAGCTTAAAACCATACTTTTCAGCATTATTGGCCAACAAGGATATCAGTGTCTCATCCTGAAGTTCAACGACGTCACCACATTTATCACAAATTAGTAGCTGAAAAAAATGTTGTTTTGCGTTGCATGAGCAGCAGGAGATAAAACTGTTGGTTGACTCAACCCTATGAATAAAACCCTGCTCCATTAAAAAATCTAAAGCGCGATAGACGGTTGGAGGTTTGGCTTGAGGTTCACTCTCTTTTAATTGCTCCAGCAGATCATAGGCGCTGGACGCTTTCGAATTTGAACAGATCAGCTCAAAGACTCTTTTACGTTGCGGAGTCAGGCGGACTCCTCTTGCCGAACACAGGCCTTCTATTTGCTCAAGTAGTGTGTGGTCCAAATCTTTCACCATATTAATTGGACTTTCTTAATAATAAACTATTTCTATACGAAGATCGTTGAGAAACCAATAAAATTGCTAATAACGCTTAGTCAATCTCACAAATCGCTTTCGCAGTGTCTACCTGCGCAACGATAAATGGAAAAGCGCGTCAGGTAAAGCGAGTGTGGCACAAGCTGCGGTGAACCAGTACAATATCGGCCCAAAATTTGATATTCAGTCAATCGGTATACGTAACCGTGCAACCACTCCGATGGTGCGCTGTTACTTATTCTGATTGGCCAGCTGTTGTGAACTAGTAGGATTAACTCTCATGACCCACTCCTGTCGCCTTTCTGTCGCTCCTATGCTCGATTGGACCGATCGTCATTGTCGTTACTTTCACCGTTTGATGACCAAAGAGACTCTGCTCTACACCGAAATGGTGACGACGGGCGCGATCATTCATGGTAAAGGCGATTTTTTAGCATATAACGAGGAAGAGCACCCGGTTGCATTGCAGTTGGGCGGCTCAAACCCACAAGATCTCGCGACTTGTGCCAAGTTGGCGCAAGAGCGTGGCTATGATGAGGTGAATCTTAACGTTGGATGCCCATCTGATCGGGTGCAAAACGGCCGTTTTGGTGCCTGCTTAATGGCTGAGCCACAATTGGTGGCAGATTGCGTTGCAGCGATAAAAGAGGTTGTGGATATTCCGGTGACGGTCAAAACCCGTATTGGTATTGACGATCAAGACTCTTATCAGTTCCTCACCGATTTTGTTGCAACAGTTGCTGAAAAAGGCGGTTGTGAGCAGTTCACCATTCATGCACGCAAAGCGTGGTTGAGTGGGTTGAGCCCGAAAGAGAACCGTGAGATCCCGCCATTGGATTACCCTCGCGCGTATCAGCTAAAGCGAGATTTCCCGCACTTGACCATTGCCATCAACGGTGGCGTCAAGTCGCTGGAAGAGGCGAGAGAGCATTTGCAGCATTTGGATGGCGTGATGATTGGGCGTGAAGCATACCAAAGCCCTTATTTGTTAGCCTCGGTTGATCAAGCGCTGTTTGGTTCTAACGCGCCGATCAAGAAACGTCGTCAGATCGTGCAAGAGATGTATCCTTACATTGAGCAGCAATTAGCTCAAGGTGCTTACTTGGGGCACATGACCCGTCACATGCTGGGGCTGTTCCAAAATATGCCGGGCGCACGTCAATGGCGTCGTCACATTAGTGAAAATGCGCATAAACCAGGTTCAGGCATTGAAGTCCTTCAGCAAGCGCTGGCGAAGATCCCTCAGGAATTAGATGTGTAAAATTGACCACTAGCAGGTAAAAATTACCATCTCTACTCAAAAAGCCAGCCGACTTTTTCAATCTTCAGGTTGGCTTTTTCTTTTATATCATTAAGTTAAATTTTTTTTGAAAACTTGGTACGGAACCTGCTCTAACGAATAAAAACAAAGGAGAATGGCTATGTTCGAGTTGATTTTTATTCTGGTCTTTGCTGCAACCTTATTGGTGACAGGCATTACAATGATGACTGTCTTTGCCGCTACCGCGATAGCACTGGTGGTGATGCTACTGTTGGGCATGCTCGGATTTGTCTTGAAACTATTACCTTGGTTGATTGTGATAGCGGTCGGTATTTGGTTCTTTAAGCATGTGGTTGCCTCCCCAAAGTGTAAATCGTAAGGTCCGGTGATTTTATGCAGAGTGTGCGCTGAGAGTGTGATAGGATCTGCCCTCTGCGTAATCTCTCATTTATCTAGCTATACCGGAGTATCAGTTTCATGCTTAGAACCTTGGCAATATCGGCCGCAGCCTGCACCTTGTCTCTCAGCTTTCCTTTGCTTGCGGACTCGGATCTTGATTTTACCGCCGGCGCTGAGTTTTGGAACGTTAGCACCAAGGTAAACGAAGTGAAGCGCGATGCGGTGGCAACAGGCACTGTGTATACTTCGTTAGAGCACCCAATCAAGTACTTGCCGAATGCGCGTTTGCGCTTCTCTTCGGTGGACGCCGACTACATGGCCTTTGATAAGTTGGATGCGACGTTTTACTACCAAGTGCTGGATCACGAGTTATTGCATTTTGATGCCGGCATCACGGTGAGCGATTTGAGCAACAGTAAATACCTAGACTTAGCCACGCCCGGGGCTCAGGCAAAATCGTTTGATGAACTGATTTGGGCTTGGTATGGCTATGCGGAAATTACAGTGCCAGAGACTCAGTTTGATGTGATCGGTGAGATGAACTTCGGCGACAGCAAAGGAATAAAGAGCACCGACTTAATGGCGGGTATGCAGTACAAAATGCCGCTTGAGCAATCTCAGTTGACTCTACGTGCAGGGTATCGAGTGATTGATTTGGAATCGGACACGTTTGCTTCTTCCTTAGGTAAATCGTTCATTTTTGCCAACGGCTGGTTTCTTGGTGCGCAGTACCACTTTTAATGCCCTTTAAGTGAATGAATGGATGACAGATGAGGTCACTTAATTATAAGTGGCCTTTTTTTATATCTGTTTTTTATATCTCTAGTGTTTTTTCTCGCATAACGGCCAATCTCATCCATGCTTATTGAGAAACTAATTCATAGTCAGACAGGGGCAAAGATGACCATTACTGAGCTACGGAATTTATTCAGAGAGAAGCAATTGGTTGAGGCGATTATTGAGCCATCGATTCAGGAAGGAAGTTGGGTAGTGGAGTTTCGCCATGCACGTGGCGGTTTTGTGTTGCTCACCGATAGTCATGGCGGTGAATGTCTTTATGATGATTTGGATGAGGCTTCCAAATCCGCTCTCGCAGTTGGCTTTCAGCAAGTCAGAGTCGAAGGCCGCTAGCCTCTTTTTGCCTTACTTCCAAAAAGTTATAAAACATGCTCATCTATTCTTTCTTGTTATTAAGAGGAGTGGTTAATCTATCGTCACGCAATGAATAAGGAAGTCGTGACAATGTCTTCAGGAAACACCAAACCAAAAGAGCTCGCTGGGCTTGCAAGCCCAATCAACGACTCGCAGCTAAACCAGCTGCAACAAACGATTTCACAACTCTCACCTCAGCAAATGGCTTGGGTGAGCGGTTATTTCTGGGGGCTTAGTCAGTCTCAGACGCTAGGCGCTTCAGCGCCGTTGACTCAGGCAACTGCACTGACCGCGGCAAAACCTGCAGGTAAACTGACCATTATCTTTGCTTCGCAAACTGGTAACGCTAAAGGCGTGGCGGAAGCTTTGGAGCATGAAGCGCAGGCTGCTGGCATCGCGGTACAACTGTTTGATGCCAGTGATTACAAAGGCAAAGATCTGGCGAAAGAAACGCACGTGATCTTTGTCGCTTCAACCAATGGTGAAGGCGAAGCGCCGGACAACGCGCTGGAGCTGCATGAATTCCTGCAATCGAAAAAAGCGCCGAAACTGCCCAGCCTGCAATACGGTGTAATTGGCTTGGGTGACTCGAGCTATGAGTTCTTCTGTCAAACTGGTAAAGATTTCGATGCTTTCCTTGAAAAACTGGGTGCGAAACGCTTTATCGAACGCGTAGATTGTGATGTGGACTACGATGCGCCTGCTGCCGAGTGGCGCGCTAAAGCATTAGAAAGCGTCAAAGAAGCCTTGGTGAGCAGTCAAGCGCAAGTGGTTCAGCTTCCTGTTGGTCACGCTGCGACTTCTCACTCTCAATACAACAAACAAAATCCTTACACGGCGACATTGCTAACCAGCCAGAAAATCACGGGGCGCGATTCGGGTAAAGACGTGCGTCACATCGAAATCGATTTGGCGGACTCGGGCCTGACATATCAACCGGGCGATGCGCTGGGCGTATGGTATGAAAACAGCGCGCAGTTAGCGAATGTGGTCGCAGCGGCGGTAGGGCTGTCTGGTGTTGAAAGCGTCGAAGTTGACGGTGAGAGTTTATCGCTGCACAGCGCACTGGTGAGCAAATACGAAATTACCGGGGCGAATCCGCAGTTCGTCACTAAGTTTGCCGAGCTCTCTGGCAGCAAGAAACTGCAAAAGCTGGTGGAAGACAAAGACAAGCTACGCGAATACGCGGCGAACACGCAAATTGTCGATGTGTTAAAAGAAAAGAAAACCAAGCTCTCGGCGGAGCAGTTGATTTCTCTGCTGCGTCGACTCACGCCACGTCTGTACTCTATCGCATCCAGCCAATCGGAAGTGGATGAAGAAGTACACTTGACGGTTGGCATCGTGGAATACGATGTGGATGGTGAAGTGCGTCAAGGTGGGGCATCCAGCTATTTAGGTCAACGCCTAGAAGAAGGCGAGACGGTGAAAGTGTTCATCGAGCACAACAACAATTTCAAACTGCCTCAAGACGATTCCACGCCAGTGATCATGATTGGTCCGGGTACCGGCATTGCGCCGTTCCGCAGCTTTATTCAAGAGCGTGACAATCGCGGCGCCGACGGTAAGAACTGGTTGTTTTTTGGCGATCGCACCTTCACGCAAGATTTCCTCTACCAAGTGGAATGGCAGAAATACCTCAAATCAGGGATTTTGACGCGTTTGGATGTGGCCTTCAGCCGTGACCAGCACGAAAAAGTCTACGTGCAACACCGAGTGTTGGAACAGGCCGAGCAGGTTTGGCAGTGGCTGCAAGATGGTGCCTACGTTTACATCTGTGGTGATGCAACGCGCATGGCGAAAGATGTCCATGAAGCGCTTCTCGTCGTCGCGCAGCAACAAGGCGGCCTATCACGTGAAAAAGCAGAAGAATATTTCAATGAGCTTCGTAAAGCGAAACGTTACCAGAGGGATGTGTACTAATGAGCAGCAAGATTGAAAACAACGTACAGGAAGTCCTTGGCGAAGTGCTCGGCTCGCTTTCTGATAATGAACGTCTCAAGCGCGAAAGTAATTTTCTACGCGGTACGATCGAACAAGATCTGCAAGATCGCATTACGGGCGGATTTACCGCCGATAACTTCCAACTGATCCGCTTCCATGGCATGTATCAGCAGGATGACCGCGACATTCGCAATGAACGTACCAAACAAAAACTGGAGCCGCTGCACAATGTGATGCTGCGTGCTCGTATGCCAGGCGGCATCATCCAGCCAAAACAGTGGCTGGCGATCGATAAGTTTGCGACCGAACACTCGCTGTATGGCAGTATCCGTCTGACCACGCGACAAACTTTTCAGTTCCATGGTGTTCTGAAACCGAACATTAAACTGATGCACCAGACACTCAACAGCATCGGTATCGATTCGATTGCGACCGCGGGTGACGTAAACCGTAACGTACTATGTACCTCAAACCCGGTGGAATCTGAGCTGCACCAAGAAGCGTACGAGTGGGCAAAAAAAATCAGTGAGCATCTGCTGCCAAAAACGCGCGCTTATGCCGAAATCTGGCTGGATGGTGAGAAAGTTGAAGCCACCGATGAAGAACCGATTCTGGGCAGCAACTATTTACCACGTAAATTCAAAACGACCGTGGTGATCCCGCCACAAAATGACGTGGACGTGCATGCCAACGATCTTAACTTCGTGGCGATTGCGGACAACGGCAAGCTGGTTGGTTTTAACGTGCTGGTGGGTGGTGGTCTGGCGATGACGCATGGTGACACCTCGACTTATCCGCGTCGCGCGGATGACTTCGGTTTTATCCCACTGGATAAAACGTTAGACGTGGCTGCTGCCGTGGTGACAACACAACGCGATTGGGGTAACCGTTCAAACCGTAAGAACGCGAAAACCAAATACACGCTGGATCGTGTTGGCGTTGATGTCTTTAAAGCGGAAGTGGAAAAACGCGCAGGCGTCACTTTTGCTGAAAGCCGTCCATACGAGTTCATCGAACGCGGGGATCGCATCGGCTGGGTAGAAGGCATTGATGGTAAGCATCACCTGACGTTGTTCATTGAAAACGGCCGTCTGTTGGATTTCCCAGGCAAGCCGCTTAAAACTGGCGTGGCGGAAATTGCCAAGATTCACCAAGGCGATTTCCGTATGACGGCAAACCAGAACTTGATCATTGCCGGTGTGCCAGCCGATCAAAAAGCCGCGATTGAAGCATTGGCAGTCTCGCATGGTTTGATGGATAGCAGTGTCAGCGAGCAGCGTAAGAATTCGATGGCGTGTGTGGCGTTCCCAACCTGTCCGTTGGCAATGGCTGAAGCCGAACGCTTCTTGCCGGAGTTTGTCACTCAGGTCGAAGGTATTCTGGAAAAACACGCGCTGCCAAAAGAAGAGAACATCATTTTGCGTGTCACCGGTTGTCCGAACGGTTGTGGCCGCGCGATGCTGGCTGAAATCGGTCTCGTGGGCAAAGCGCCTGGCCGCTACAACCTGCACTTAGGCGGCAACCGAGCGGGAACGCGTGTGCCGAAGATGTATAAAGAGAACATCACCGATAAACAGATCCTGGAAGAAATTGATACGCTGGTGGGCCGTTGGGCGAAAGAGCGTGAGGCGGGTGAAGGGTTTGGTGATTTCACTATTCGTACCGGCATCATCCAAGAAGTGATCGTGTCTAAGAGGGACTTTTATGCCTGAGATCGTCTCAGCTCCGAATTTGGCGGAGTTGCTAACATTGACTAAGGTGGAGCAAACGCTCGGCTTGGCAGAAGTTAACGCTTATCTGGAAACGCTAACGGCGCAAGAGCGTGTCGTTTGGGCGCTGGAAAACCTGCCGGGTACTCATGCGGTCTCTTCCAGCTTTGGCATTCAGGCTGCGGTGATGCTGCATTTGGTGACGTCAGTCGACAAAGACGTCCCAGTGGTCCTGACCGACACGGGCTATCTGTTTCCAGAAACCTACCAGTTTATTGACCAACTGACGGAGCGTTTGGATCTGAATCTGAAAATCTACACTGCAGAAATATCGTCAGCGTGGCAGGAAGCGCGTTTTGGTAAATTGTGGGAACAGGGTGTGACGGGGATTGAGCAATATAATCGCCTTAATAAAGTCGAACCGATGCGCCGCGCGCTGCAGGAGCTTGAAGTCGGCACCTGGTTCTCGGGTTTGCGTCGTGAGCAATCTAAGTCGCGTGCGACCTTACCGATTCTTGCGGTACAAAATGGCGTCTTCAAATTCCTTCCGGTGATCGACTGGAGCAACAAAGATGTGCACTATTACCTAAAAGACAACGATCTTCCTTATCACCCGCTTTGGGATCAGGGTTACCTGTCAGTCGGTGATACCCATACCACCCGTAAGTGGGAACCGGGAATGAGTGAAGAAGAAACTCGATTCTTTGGTTTAAAGCGAGAATGTGGGCTGCATGAAGAATCTCCTGAGCAAGACGGTTCAGGTATCTAATGTGACTAATATAGAAAAAGCCGCGTCAGCGGCTTTTTCTATATATAAAAGGGCGACTCACCGCGATCGAAGGGCTAAAAAGAATAACTCTGTGGATAAGTTGTACGCATCCTTGGGGTAAAGTTGGATAAATAAGGATTTGAGCGCCAATTCGCCACTTAAGCGTTATTTTTGTATTTTTTAATAAAAAGCGCTTGCCAATGTGATCGCAATCTCTATAATGCCACCTCGCTGACACGGCAAGGCTCCATAAGGAACCAAGGCAAATCAGCAAGGCATTTTAGCCAGGTGATAAACCTGAAAAAAGTTTTGAAAAAAGTGGTTGACACAAAAACTTAACTCGCTAAAATGGCCGCCTCTTCCACGGTGACTCAGTCACTGAAGCAGGAAGAAAGCTCTTTAACAATATAAACCTATCAATCTGTGTGGGCACTCGTTGATGATAATCCAAAAGATTTATCAATGAACTGAGTGACCAATTTGATACTTCGGTATCGAGCACAGTCAATTCAAGTTTTC
>NZ_JZAM01000016.1:0-539 GCF_000960595.1 Vibrio sp. S234-5 | reverse complement strand
GCGTAGTGCCAGCCCATTGAATAGGGGAATGAGCATTGGAATAAATTGTCGTAACGGCTGGTCAGCTTCTTGATCGCTCGCGCTAAATCGTCTCGTTGCTCATCGCTGAGTTCGCTCATGCGACGAATGTGCGTTTTCGGCAGCAACATGGTTTCGAACGGCCAAGCAGCCCAGTAAGGCACCACCGCCAACCAGTGTTCGGTTTCCACCACGATGCGTGAGCCGTCTTTGAGTTCCGCTTGTACGTAATCCACCAGCAAGTTGCTGCCGTGTTCTTGGTAGTAGGCTTTTAGGTTGTGCTCTTTACGCTCGATTTCATTTGGTAAGAAGCTGTTCGCCCAGATTTGACCGTGCGGATGAGGCTGAGAACAGCCCATGGTTTCACCTTTGTTTTCGAACGCCTGAACCCAAACGTACTCTTTGCCTAGCTCTTCAATTTGTTCGTTCCATGTATCTATCACGCCACGAATTTTATCCACTGGCAGCTCCGGTAAGGTTTTGCTGTGATCTGGCGAGAAGCAAATCACTCGGCTCAAACC
>NZ_JZAM01000159.1:0-387 GCF_000960595.1 Vibrio sp. S234-5 | reverse complement strand
TTGCTCTACAGAGTTTGATGGGGACGCGACCAGCTTTCACGTAGCACACAATCCTCATAGTAAATGTCCATCATGTCGTAGTCGTGATGTCATAAAAAAAAGGAGGTAAGGTTCGCCGTTTTATCGCGACGCCAATCGGCACTAGCCCCTGTTACATCCAGATAGCAAACCAGCGGATTGAATGCCGAGCTTGTAATACACTCGGGTATTTGCCGCGTAACTTTGTTCCTCGTCCCAAAGTGCGTTACACAAAGGGCTTTGAACAGTATGTTCTCTCGCTGTCAGCATTTAACGTCACCATCAATGCCCTTGCCAAGCTATGTGGTGTCTGTTGGGATACAGTGAAAGATATTCAGAAGCATTACCTGCAAAAGCGATACTCTCAAC
>NZ_JZAM01000158.1:0-4946 GCF_000960595.1 Vibrio sp. S234-5 | reverse complement strand
GCCAAAGAATAAATGTCCGGAAAACAGCGCCAAACGAAGCCAACTTGCCGACAAGCACAAAACCAACAAGCCGAGGGAGCAAAGAAAAGATGCAACCAACTGATTTGACGTGATTAAACATAACGCCCGCCTAAGGGGCTGGCAACGCATTACCACTAAACTCAAACACAACAACCGTAACCACCGCGGTTCAATGGGACTGGAAACGCCACGCGTTGACAGTCCCTTTGAGGCGTTTGTTAGCTTCGTAGCCTATTGTTTCCCAATAACTTTTAAACACCTTTGCTTGAAAGCGATTTTACGAAAAAGCATCACGCAAACACACGTCCAACGCCAAAAGCTGTGAAGTTAGCTGCCAAAACTTAAAACGCTCAAGGCTAAGTTGGCCACGGTTAAGAGTCCGCGACAAAGAAAGCACACTTTCAGCGATGATGCAGCCTTTGTGAAACCAAACTTTCCGTGTGGAGCATCCAACAAAATGGAAGCATCGAAGTTTGTTAGCTTACGGCGGCTTTGAAACTGCTGAAATTTCAATACGCTCTACCAAATCAACATCAGGCAAAACTCAAAAGCTAAATTGTGCAACTTGAACGCTAAAAGCTGAATCTTCAGAATAATTAAACCCAGACTTTGATGAATTTTGCTTCAAGAAGCTAACGCCCTGCTAAGGGGTGAGCAATGCACTGCAAAAGCTACCGCACACCACCTTAATTACAAAACTCCCCGCATGCTAAAAATGCCACGCATTGCGAATCCCTCTTAAGCAGTTTGTTAGCTTAAATTTCAGCACCTTAGATTTGCCAAAACTGAGATTAACCCGATTTGGAAAACCAACAAACCACCTGAGATTTAAAACCCGAATTGACTCAAACTTTGTGGCCTTTCATGCGATTTGAAAACTCGAAAATTTTGATAACTCATTTTCGGAAAACTCAAAGCGAAAGCAAAACTTCCAAAGCGACTTTGCGCCAAACTGGCTAACCTCGCACGATCCCAAAACTCAATTGAGGCAACGGCTCAAAACTCGCGTTGGCAAACAATGCTGATTTGCCGAGAAACCGGAACGAGCTGCCAAGGGAAGAAAAAACAGGCTGCAATCAATTGATTTTCATTGTTTTAAGCTAACGCCCGCTTAAGGGGCAGACAACGCTACTACCAACTTTCCGCATAACACCGTAATCACAAAAACCAACGCATAGTTAAAATGCCACGCGTTGGCTGTCCCTCTTGAAGCGTTTGTTAGTTGCCCTCACCCCAATACCAGTGCTAACATTCGTACACACAACCAAGGAGCTCACCATGGATACTAGAATTCAATTTCGTGTAGACGAAGAAACAAAACGTTTAGCTCAACAAATGGCTGAAAGCCAAGGTCGAACTCTTAGCGATGCTTGCCGTGAACTCACTGAACAATTAGCTGAGCAGCAACGCAAGGCATTATCTCACGATACATGGTTAACTGAACAAGTGAATCAAGCATTTGAGAAGTTCGACTCAGGAAAAGCAGTATTCATTGAACATGACATCGCCAAAGCACGAATGGCTGAACGTAAAGCTAAAATCCGAAATCGAGGCCACGCATGATTTTCTGGGAAGAAGCATCTCTCAATGATCGAGAGAAAATTTTCGAATTTCTTTACGACTTTAACCCAACCGCAGCTGAAAAAACGGATGAGCTCATAGAAACAAAAGTTGAAAATTTGCTTGAGCAACCACTAATGGGTGTTCAGCGTGATGGTATTAGAGGCAGATTGCTTATTATCCCTGAGATATCAATGATTGTTTCGTATTGGGTTGATGGTTCTAAAATTCGAATAATGCGTGTACTACATCAGAAACAAAAATTTCCAAACGACTGATTTGTTGCTGATTGGCAACTAACGCCCGCCTAAGGGGCTGGCAACGCATAACAACCAAACTCAAACACAACAACCGTAACCACTACGGCTCATTGGGACTGGAAACGCCACGCGTTGACAGTCCCTCTTGAGGCGTTTGTTAGTTTGCGTGCCAAAGTGACACAAAGATTGCTTATTGAACACTTTAACGCCATAATGCCCATGTGACAGTTTGACACAACAGGAGATAAAACTATGGCAACGACTTTGCCTCGCATCACCGCTAGAGTTGATGTCGATACTCAAGATTTACTCGCTAAGGCTGCTGCTCTTGCTGGCATGTCTAGTATTAACTCATTTGTTTTGAATGCAGCAATCGAAAAAGCAAAACAAGTCATTGAACGTGAGCAAGCTCTAAAGCTTAGCCAAGCTGATGCCGTATTGCTGATGGAAGCTCTTGATAATCCAGCGGTAGTAAATGCAAAGCTCAAATTGGCATCCGAACGTTATGAGAGCAAAACTCAATGATGAATACGGTACTTCTCGATAAAGATAAGCACGATAGGAACCGTTTCAATTGTGGCATTGAAGCCCTCAACAATTACTTAAAAGTAATGGCGAGTCAGCAAGCCAAAAAAGACAACACCAGAACCTTCGTTTTGGAAGATGACAATAATAGTGCTTATATCATCGGCTTTTACACTCTGACTTTGACACCCATTGATTTGAAAGCCTTGCCCGACAAGTTACAAAAGAAGCACCAATCTTCAACCTCTGGAGGGCTCATTGCTCGTTTAGCTGTCGACGATAGATACAAAGGAAAAGGTTTTGGTGAGTGGCTACTCATTGACGCTCTCAGAAAGCTACTCGCAGCCAGTGACAGCGTAGCGTTCCCTGTTGTGATCGTTGATGCCAAAGATGGTGCAAAACATTTCTATGAGCGCTATGGGTTTCAAGCGTTTCAAGATGCCGAAAACAAACTCTTCATCACCATTGCTGATATCAGAGCAAGCTTAGGCTAGTTATCCACTACCTTTAGCAAACTAACGCCCGCCTAAGGGGCTGGCAACGCATTACCACTAAACTCAAACACAACAACTGCAACCACCGCGGTTCAATGGGACTGGAAACGCCACGCGTTGACAGTCCCGCTTGAGGCGTTTGTTAGCTTCGTAGCCTATTGTTTAGCAATAACTTTTAAACACATTTGCTTGAAAAATATTTTACGCAAAAGCATCACTCAAACACACGTCCAACACCAAAAGCTGTGAAGTTGGCTGCCAAAACTCAAAACGCTCAAAGCCAAGTTGGCCACGGTTAAGAGTCCGCGACAAAGAAAGCCAGATCACAGCGATGATGCAGCATTTTGTAAAACTAAGCTGACCGCGCTGAATGTCCAACAACACTGAAGCATCGAAGCTTGATGGGTTTCAGCGACTTGAAAACTGCTTAACATTCAACACTTTCTACCAAATCAGCATCAGGCAAAACTAAAAAGCCAAATAGTATTACTTGAACGCTAAAAGCTGATTTTTCAGAACGATTGAGTTTGGATTTTGATGATTCCAGCCTTTAAGAAGCTAACGCCGCATTAAGGTGTGAGCAGCGCTCGCCTATACTTTGAGCGAAGCGAAAACGGCGAGCGTTGCGAATCACTCTTAAATGCTTTGTTAGAACTTTATAGCTCACGTGCATGAAAGTACTGACCGTGAGTCTTCGTAGTTTGTACCCAGTCAGCAATGATTACTTTAAAGCCTTGTGTTTTGATTTTATTACCAATTTGTTCCAAGTAGTCTGTGTTCATTGGGAATACACCTAACCTCAAGACCTCCAAGCCAAGCTTAGTTACTTTGTAAATTTCAAACTGGGCTTTTTTACTACTACTTTCATGAGTAAATCGGAGAATTTTATTGTTATGGAAAAGGACTTGCTCATATGAATCAGCAATGCGGGTACCTAGTGTAAGCTGTAACCCACCTCCTTTGACACCACTTAGAATACCAATATCTTCCATTTCTAAAAAGTAACTAAAATCCAACCCTGCATCTTCAATGGCTTTAACTTGGTAAAAACTATCTGAAATAGCAAAAGGCGCAAGCCTAGATATTTCATGAGCCTCTGATTTAGAGATGTTTTTAATAAACTCAAGGGTTCTAAGTGAATATGAACCCGGACTAGCCAACTCACCAGCTAAAGCTTTAGCCCATAGTCTTTGCAAGTCTTCTGAACTGATTTTTTCAACACTATCTCGCCAGCGAGCAAACCAATCGGAATCTAAATCCTCTTCACTTCCCTCAGTGTAATTATTCTCTAATTCTTCTTCTGCAAACAAAACCGCCTTGGTTACATTGATCTGTTCTTGAATATCTCTAGCTTGGCGAGTATGAAGAGTATTATCTCGTAACTCCTCAATTGAAAAGGTTGGTTCGATTCGACCACTTCTCAATGCCAAAACAGAAGTTTCGTTATCAGAAGCTTCCAAGGGAACAAGTTTACGGTCTTCCGTAAAAACTTTTCTTCCCGCTTTTATGTCTGCCACATCAATTTCTGTTTGTGCAAGCATAAGCAACTCATCTCGTCGAGCATCAACATTTGCTTTTCCTTGCCTACGAGTTTGCCAAGGTGAAGCCAGAGAACCAACACCCTCTCTAGCTACCGTATCCCATAATTTACCTAATAATTTTTCGCCAATCATATACCACCTCATGACTATAATTGGATGTGAGTTCTAACGCCCGCTTAAGGGGCAGACAACGCTACTACCGAGCTTCCGCATAACACCATTATCACAAAAACCAACGCATGATAAAAATGCCACGCGTTGGCTGTCCTTCTTGAAGCGTTTGTTAGCCGATTTTCAGATCTAGCTTGAAATTACGAATAATCTTTTCATCCAAACAGCTTCGTAAAAACTTATTCATTTGTGTCATGTCATTAGAAGAGTAAAAATCGAGCATGAGCGTATTAAACTCTTGCTGACGTAGTGACTTCAGCGAATGCCTTGGCATCATTGGTGTTGCCACTCAGTGCTTGCATGTAAACAGGAATACCTGCTTGGTTTTCACAGATGAGTTCAAGCACCACTTGGTTAAGCTCTGGCCTATGATC
>NZ_JZAM01000157.1:0-314 GCF_000960595.1 Vibrio sp. S234-5 | reverse complement strand
CATAACGCCGCGTTAAGGGGTGAGTGCCGCCTAAACCAACTTTCCGCATACCACTTTCACCACCAAAATCACCGCATACCAAAAATGCCACGCGGCACGAATCCCTCTTTAACGCTTTGTTATGTTTAAGCTTCAAGGGCTTACGTTTTACCAAAACCAAGATTAACTCAGCGTTGACTCACAAACAAAAGCCAAAACCTAAAAAACTGAAATGACTCATTGAATTTGCATAACAAACTTCGAATTTTGGCAATTCAACCCCAAAAACTTGTGGTCGAAATACTGATTGAGCCAGCCGCACCAACCTCGCGCTT
>NZ_JZAM01000156.1:0-2291 GCF_000960595.1 Vibrio sp. S234-5 | reverse complement strand
TAGAGCAATAATGGAAAGGGCCGCGTATTCCAAAGCGATGGTAAAGAAGTGAAGTTGACATTAACTGGCTATTTTTGGCGATATGGTATCAGAAAAGCCATTCAGGTATCGATTTTCCGGATGAACCATAAATAGACACAAACAACACTAAGTCTAATGCAGCCAGTTTTACGTTAAATGGATCTGAGAAAATGTTGTATGTGAAACCAAGTTGCGCTTCTACAAATTTCACCAAAACTATCGTTGCAATAAAAACTAATATACCCATCAACTTACCTATCGAAAGTGGCAACAACATTCGTCGAAAATATGATAGCCCCGAACAAAGAAAGAACAAAAATTACGTCATTAATGCGAGTCAGTTAGTGATGTTACCGACTAGCCTAACGCTGCGTTAAGGGGTGAGTGCCGCATAAACCAACCTTCCGCAGACCACCTTCACCACAAAACTCACTGCAAACCCAAAATGCCACGCGGCACGAATCCCACTTGAACGCCTTGTTATGCTTAAGCTTCAATGGGTTACGTTTTTCTGGAAACAAGATTAACTCCGCTTTGATTCACAAACAAAAACCAAAACGTAGAAAACCGAAATGACTCATAGTTTTGAAAATCAGACTTTGAAATTTGGCTGCTAAAGCTCAAAAACCTAAGATCAAATTGCTGATTGAGCCAGCCGCCCTAACCTCGCGCTTACCCGAAAATTGACTGAGGCAACGCTCTGAATTTTCAGCGCCAAAGAATAAGTGTCCGGAAAACAGCGCCCACTGAAGCCAAGTTGCCGATAAGCACAAAAACAATCAGCCTAGGGAACAAAGAAAAACCATAAACCACTGATTTTACGTTATTAAGCATAACGCCCGCTTAAGGGGCAGCCAACGCTACTACTGACTCTCCGCATAACACAGTAACCACGAAAACCAACGCATAGTAAAATGCCATGCGTTGGCTGTCCCTCTTGAAGCGTTTGTTATAGCTCGGCTATGTGTGACAACGTTTCTGGATGACGCTGTACTAACTTTAAAAGAGTGACCGCTTGACCATTTGGCACGCTACGACCTTGTTCCCAGTTTTCTAATGTGCGCGAAGACGTATGAAGTAACCGCGCGAAAACTCCGCGGGACATATTAAACTGCTCGCGAATACTCACGATTTCATCCGGTGAGATGTTCAACTCTCCCACGTCATTCACATGATGTGTTTTCAGCGTAAGCTTACCTTCTGAATGCTGTTTAGCCTCAACAAGAGCTGAGCTTAACTCTGCAAATAAATCACGATTGCTCATTGCGCCACGCCTCCATAAAAGCCATTAGTTGTTTCCTTTGATTTGCATTCAAATCGGACATTTCATTTTTGCCGTAAATGGTTAGCAAATAGAAACGCCTCTTTTCATCGAGAAAGTAATAGATAATCCGTGAACCACCACGCTTTCCCTTACCTTTACTCGCAACTCGAATTTTTCGCAAACCGCCAGTACCTTGAATCACATCACCCAGCTTGGGGTTTAGCATTAGCTCTGCTTGAAAGAGCCTATACTCCTCATCACTGAGATACTCATCTCGGTACTTTTCAAAAATTGTTGATTCGACAAATACACTTTTCATACAGAAAGTGTACGCAACAAGCGTACAGATAGCAAGAACTAGTTCAGATAAGAGCTATAACGCCGCGTTAAGGGGCAGCCAACGCTACTACTAAGCTTCCGCACAACACTGTAATCACAAAAACCAACGCATAATAAAAATGCCACGCGTTGGCTGTCCCTCTTGAACGCCTTGTTATACCGTTCTTATAGCGCTAGAATGACCTTTATAAAGACCACTTAAAGGACTCAATAAATGACCGCTAGAATCTTAGCCGATGTGGCTGCAAGTATTACTGAATTAAAAGCTAATCCTATGAAAGTTGCAACAAGTGCATATGGTGAACCTGTCGCTGTACTTAACCGAAACGAACCTGCTTTTTACTGTGTTCCAGCAAAAGCATACGAAATGATGATGGATCGACTCGATGATCTCGAACTATTAGCTATTGCAAGAGAACGAGAGTCTGAAGAAAGCATTTCGGTAAACATCGATGACCTATAAACTTGATTTCAAAAAGAGCGCCTTAAAAGAATGGAAAAAACTTGGCTCTACACTACAACAGCAATTTAAAAAGAAACGGTTCATCCGGAAAATCGATACCTGAATGGCTTTTCTGATACCATATCGCCAAAAATAGCCAGTTAATGTCAACTTCACTTCTTTACCATCGCTTTGGAATACGCGGCCCTTTCCATTATTGCTCTA
>NZ_JZAM01000155.1:0-4863 GCF_000960595.1 Vibrio sp. S234-5 | reverse complement strand
GCCGCCCAAATCAGGTTAATCTCAGGTTTGGTCAATCTAAGGTGCTGAAATTTAAGCTAACAAACTGCTTAAGAGGGATTCGCAATGCGTGGCATTTTCAGCATGCGTTGGGTTTTGTGATTAAATCTGTGTGCGGTAGCTTTTGTAGTGCATTGCTCACCCCTTAGCAGGGCGTTATATGCTTTCAAAATCTGTGAGTAAAAGGGAGCTTAAAATGATTCTAAACCATGTCTCAGTTGGTGTTTCAAATGTGACATCTGCTGTCGCTTTTTACGATTCAGTTCTATCCGTATTATTCATAAGGCGTTCGCATTACATCGAAAATGTAGCGGCTGCCTACGGTGAGAATTTTGAGTTTTGGGTGGGTTGTCCATGTGAAGATGGAGCTTCTTCTGGTAACGGAACTCACATTGCTTTCAATGCACCAAGTAAAGAAGCTGTTGACCTGTTTTATGCTACTGCATTGGAGCTTGGTGGCTCGTGTGCAGGTAAGCCTGGATTACGTCCAGAGTACGGTGAGACTTACTATGCGGCATTTGTCCGCGATGTTGATGGAAACAAGGTTGAAGCAGTTTTTATGTAGTTTAAACAACGCATATAACAAAGCGTTAAAGCGGGACTTGGCACGCGTGGCATTTTCAATTTGCGTTGGGCTTAGTGATTAATTTGTTATGCAGTCACTTATGTATTGCGTGCCTGCGCCCCTTAACGCGGCGTTATGTTTAATTACGCAAAATCAGTTGGTTGCATCTTTTCTTTGCTCCCTCGGCTTGTTGGTTTTGTGTTTGTCGGCAAGTTGGCTTCGTTTGGCGCTGTTTTCCGGACATTTATTCTTTGGCGCTGGAAATTCAGAGTGTTGCCTCAGTCAATTTTCGAGTAAGCGCGAGGTAGGTGCGGCTGGCTCAATCAGTATTTTGACCACAAGTTTTTGGGCTTGAGTTGCCAAAATTCGAAGTCTGTTTTTCAAATCTATGAGTCATTTCAGTTTTTTAGGTCTTGGCTTTTGTTTGTGAGTCAATGCTGAGTTAATCTTGGTTTTGGTAAACGTAAGCCCTTGAAGCTTAAACATAACAAAGCGTTAAAGAGGGACTTGGCACGCGTGGCATTTTCAATTTGCGTTGGGTTTAGTGGTTAAGTTGTCATGCGGTCACTTCTGTATTGCGTGCCTGCGCCCCTTAACGCGGCGTTATGCTTAATCACCAAAAATCAGTGGTTTATGGTCTTCCTTTGTTCTCTTGGCTTGTGAGTTTTGTGTTTCTCGGCAAGTTGGCTTCAGTGGGCGCTGTTTTCCGGACAATTATTCTTTGGCGTTGGAAATTCAGAGAATTGCCTCAATCAATTTTCGGGTAAGCGCGAGGTTAGGGCGGTTGGCTCAATCAGAAATCCATTTATAGGCTGTCAAACTTCAAACCGGATTTGCCAAAATTCCAAGTTTGATTATCAAAACTATGATTCATTTCGGTTTTCTGGTCTTTGTCTTTTGTTTGCGAATCAAAGCTGAGTTAATTTTGGCTCTGGTATGACGTAAGTCATTGAAGCTTAAGCATAACAAAGCGTTCAAGAGGGACTTGGCACGCGTGGCATTTTTGGTTTGCAGTTTTTTTAGTGGTTAAGGTGTTATGCAGCAACTTTTGTATTGCGTGCCTGCGCCCCTTAACGCGGCGTTATGTTCCTTTGGAGAAAATTTTTGAAACAAGATAATGATTTGATGGAGTGGCCTAAAGTTTTACTCGATCATAAGAAATTACAGTGGATCTATGATCGAGATAAAGCAGCGTTATTATCTGTAGTGATTTTATATTACTCATATTTTTACGCATCGCTACTTGAGTTACCTTCTATCTTCTCTAGTTCAGGTTCGATAGTTTCAGCTATAGGTCTGTTATTAACTCTAAAGCACAACTTCTTAAGTAGCGTAAAAAATCCTGAAGAAGCAGTTGCTAAACATAACCAGTATAGTCGTACGGGCTCTAGGCATATGATGGAAATCCCTAGAGTGGTAAATCCTACGATAATTGCGTTAAAGGATGAATATGTGGGAATCCTGTTGGTACTACTTGGAGGTATTACTAATGGATACGGTGGCTTTTTGCCACTACTTGGCAGCGGAACATAACAAACAATTTAAGAGGGATTCCCAACGCTTGGCATTTTTGCTTCTACTTCAAATATAGTGTTTATGGCACAATGCTTTAGGTTTGGGTGGTAGCGTTGCTCACCCCTTAATTGGGCGTTATGCAACTCAGGTAAATTTAGGGGCTCAATCTTTTGGGATTTCTCCGGCCATTCGTTTTGTGCTGTCGGCAAATGAGCACTTTTACCCTCAAATTCGTAGTTCACTTAAGCCGTAAAACAGGTAAGGTTCTTTGTTTGCCTCAATCAATTTTAGCGTTGGCGCGTTGTAAATTCAGTGGGCGCAAAGTGTGGAAAGGGCAAGTTTATCGAGCGTTTTGTACTTGCTGAAAGTCTTGCTCGGTGAGTTTGTCTAATTCAAAAGCTTGGTTTGTCGCTGAACGGTGGACTTTGCTTTGGCGGCTTATTTATCACGGCTCCTACTTGGGTTGATTCTTGAATCACTCAACCATTGCAATCGTGGCTTTTGATCGAGTAAAGTTAGTTTATCTCATTGAATTTGCATAACAAACGGCTCAAGAGGGATTGCCAACGCGTGGCGACTTTAGTGCAAAATTGCAGTTCAGTGTTTACAGTGTGTTTTTTAAGTTCGGCGGTGCGTTGTCAACCCCTTAGCCGGGCGTTATATAGCTTTCGAGCAGTGTTTTAGTGTATGGTTTTATAAGTCTGATTTGTATTTGGTTTATTGTGAAGCCGGTATTTCCTTCGTTGGTAAATCTCTGAAATCAGCAAATTTAGCACCACCTAAAATGTAATTCGCAGCTCACCAACTTGTGTAATATCAAGTGCGGTAGCGTGCTTGGTTTTCAAAACCTCGTTAGTAAATTGTATTTTAAAAATGGGTTTAGCTTCGTTCGTCAACTAGCTTTGTCGAGTGTGAAATTAAACCTGAAAAGGGCTGTTTTATCGTAATGTGTTTTCCAATGCATTGTGCATCAAATGGCTATATAACAAGGCGTTTAAACGGAACAAAAACAGTGGGTTACGTTTCGCTTCGCTACACATTTTAACCCACTATTTTTGTCCGCTTAACGCGGCGTTATATGCTTTCAAAATCTGTGAGCAAAAGGGAGTTTAAAATGATTCTAAATCATGTCTCAGTTGGTGTTTCAAATGTGCCATCTGCGGTGGTTTTTTACGACTCAGTTCTATCTGCTTTGTCCATAAAACGGGCTCATTACATCGAGAATGTCGCGGCTGCCTACGGCGAAAATTTTGAGTTTTGGGTAGGTTGCCCATGTGAAAATGCAGCCTCTTCGGGTAATGGAACTCACATTGCTTTCAACGCGCCAAACAAAGAAGCTGTTGACCAGTTTTATGCTAATGCATTAGAGCTTGGTGGTGAGTGTGCCGGTAAGCCTGGTTTGCGTCCAGAGTACGGTGAGACTTACTATGCAGCGTTTGTCCGCGATGTTGACGGTAACAAAATTGAAGCAGTCTTTATGTAGCCGAAGCTACGCATATAACAAGGCGTTCAAGAGGGATTCATGCCGCGTGGCATTTTTAGTATGCGGTGATTTTTGGTGGTGAAAGTGGTTTGCAGAAAGCCGGTTTAAGCGGCATTCACCCCTTAACGCAGCGTTATGTGCTTAGGAGAGATAGTATGAAGTTCATACGGGAATATTTGGTGTCCAGAAAGCTCAAAAAATTAGCTGTTGTGGCTTCTAAGCCAGTGAATTTTTCTGAGGAACTGTCAGATTCAAAATCTTCTAAAGCAATGGCTCTTGAAGAGTATTTTTTGACGGCTATTGAGCGAGATGACATCCATGATCTTACGCTCGAATTTGGGCTAAATTTAGAATCGTTTCAATTGATATATCAAGATTTATTGCTGCTTGGGTTAGGGCAATGGATTAATGGTTCATATGCGGCACTGGCAACATTGAGTAACAGCGAAACGTTAGGTTTTTATTTAGTGGCAAGTCAGTCAAAAGTTGAGAAGTCCAAGATTGCTGATATTTTGTTAGATTATTGGTCAGGGGACATAGAAAAAGGGTCTTTAGAACATTTAGTACGCACATAACAAACGCTTCAAGACGGATTCGCAACGCGTGGCATTTGTGGTTTGCGGTAAATTTAGTGATTTAGGTGGTGTGCAGAAACATCGCATTGCGTTGCTCACCACTTAAGCGGGCGTTATGTTTAATCACCAAAAATCAGTGGATTATGGTTTTTCTTTGTTCCCTCGGCTGATTGGTTTTGTGTTTGTCGGCAAGTTATCTTCAGTGGGCGCGGTTTTTCGGACACTTGTTCTTTGGCGCTGGAAATTCAGAGAATTGCCTCATTCAATTTTCGGGCAAGCGCGAGGTTAGGGCGGCTGGCTCAATCAGCATTTTGAATACAGGTTTTTGTGCTTGAATTGCCGAAATTCGAAGTCTGTTTTTCAAATCTATGAGTCATTTCAGTTTTTTAGGTTTTGGCTTTTGTTTGTGAATCAACGCTGAGTTAATCTTGGTTTTGGTAAAACGTAAGCCCTTGAAGCTTAAACATAACAAAGCGTTAAAGAGGGATTCGTGCCGCGTGGCATTTTTGGTATGCGGTGATTTTGGTGGTGAAAGTGGTCTGCGGAAAGTTGGTTTATTCGGCACTCACCCCTTAACGCAGCGTTATGCTTAATCACGCAAAATCAGTGAGTTATGGTTCTTCTTTGTTCCTTTGGCTTTTCAGTTTTGTGTTTGTCGGCAAGTTGGCTCCATTGGGCGCTGTTTTCCGGACACTTGTTCTTTAGCG
>NZ_JZAM01000154.1:0-2450 GCF_000960595.1 Vibrio sp. S234-5 | reverse complement strand
AGAGCAATAATGGAAAGGGCCGCGTATTCCAAAGCGATGGTAAAGAAGTGAAGTTGACATTAACTGGCTATTTTTGGCGATATGGTATCAGAAAAGCCATTCAGGTATCGATTTTCCGGATGAACCCAGCTTGGTGCAAAATTGCTTTGGAAGTTTTGCTTTCGCTTTGAGTTTTCCGAAAGTGATTTATCAAAATTTTCGGGTTTTCAAATCGCATGAAAGGCCACAAAGTTTGAGCCAATTCGGGTTTCAAAGCTTAAGTGGTTTGTTGGTTTTCCAAATCGGTTTAATCTCAGGCTTGGTAAATCTAAGGTGCTGAAATTTAAGCTAACAAACTGCTTAAGAGGGATTCGCAATGCGTGGCATTTTCAGTATGCGGTGGGTTTTGTGATTAAGGCGGTGTGCTGTAGCATTCGTAGCGCATTGCTCACCCCTTAGCAGGGCGTTAGCTCTTTACATCAGGTATCGCAGGCTTTGACAGGAAAGGATAACTTATAGAACAAGATTTGAATAATAACCTCTTTCAAACTATGGTTATAGCGCCTAATGTACTTAACATACTGAAAGCAAAAAAGTCCAAAATCATATCGGAGGTGATAACATGAATGATACTAATATGAGAGAAACAATATCAATTATTAGTCAGAAGCTTGACGAGCTTGAATCAAGAGAAATTTTCACATCTAAGTTTTGTTTATCTGTAAAAAAATCAATAAGTAACTGCGAAACAGTTGATGAGTTAATTGCTAATATAAATAAAGTAGTTACAGACTCATCTGGAGATGATGAAGCTAAGCTAACTGATGGTCAAATTGCTTTGGCTGTCGTAACTGGAACTTTGATCGGGCTGTTCTTGATGTAAAAGCTATTAAGGTGAGAGCCACAATGGTGCTCACCTTTAACATTCAACGACATTAAAGGGAGCGGACGATTCAAGCCAAAAGAGCTAACAATCAATTAAAGTCGGACTGCTAACCTGTGGCATTTTTGGTTCCGGTTGGCGGCGGTGTTTACGGTGGCCCGGTTTGAGTTTCGTGGTGTTAGCAGCCGCTTAATTGGGCGTTAGCTGCTATCGAGGACAAAATGATTCGACATTTATTGCTTATAAAATTTAAACAATCCGCAGACTCATTAGAAATTGAAAAGTTAAAAGGTTTGTTTGCGGCAATGCCGGAAAAAGTCGATGGTGTCCTTGCTGTTGAGTGGGGAGAAAACGATAGCCCCGAAGGCAAAAATCAAGGTTTCACGCATTCGGTTTTAATGACGTTTGCCGACGAAGCGGGCCGTCAAAACTATTTGCCACATCCAGAGCATGACGCACTTAAGCAAGTGTTTCGCCCGTTGCTCGAAGACATCGTGGTTTTTGATTACACAATCTAGAAGTGGGTAGCGCAGCTAACAAACTGTTCAAGTAGATTCGGCATGCGTGGCATTTTTGGTTTGCGTTGGTTTTAGTGATTACGTAGTGTTGCGGAAGCTTTTGTAGTGCATGCCTCACTACTTAACAGGGCGTTAGCCATTTTAGGAGTTCAACATGAGTTTGTGTTATATGTGTGATAGACCTGCTACCTCAGTAGAACACGTACCACCGAAATGTCTATTTCCAGAAAAGAAAGATTTGTCAGGTGACCAGAACTTACGCAAGTCATTGATTACAGTCCCCTCTTGTGATTTGCATAACTCGTCCAAGTCAAAGGATGATGAGTATTTACTGAATTGCCTAACCATTAGCGTTTTCTCTAACACTGTCGCTAAAAACCATTTTGATACCAAAATTACGAGGTCAATTAAGAGAAGACCTCAACTAATCAATAAGTTAACTGAGAATGCAAATTCGACACTGATTGAAAATTTCGCTACTGGAGAATACGCTGAAGCAATAGCTTTTAAAATTGATGCGGAACGGTTGAAATCGTGTTTGGTACATATATCTCATGCACTATATTTTCATCATTTCAGAGAACGTTGGCGCGGCACAGTTGACGTAACTGCGAACTTTCTTTTTTCACAAGACTCAAGCCAGCAGGATGTTAACAATAAATTGCTGCTAATAGATGAACTTTCAGAAAAAATGTTTAAGTCTGCTGAATCTTATGGTGAAAATAAGGATGTGTTTGCATATAAAGTTATGAGTGAACAAGACTCAAAGGGAATCCGTATGTCTTTTTATGGTGCCAATAAGGTAACGGCTATCTTTAACAAAAATGGCTAACAAACTGCTTAAGTGGGATTCGCAATGCGTGGCATTTTTAGCATGCGGTGAGTTTTGTGATTAAGGCTGCGTGCGGTAGCTTTTGTAGTGCATTGCTCACCCCTTAGCAGGGCGTTATGTTTAATCACCAAAAATCAGTGGATTATGGTTTTTCTTTGTTCCCTCGGCTGATTGGTTTTGTGTTTGTCGGCAAGTTAATTTCAGTGGGCGCGGTTTTCCGGACAATTATTCTTTGGCG
>NZ_JZAM01000153.1:0-555 GCF_000960595.1 Vibrio sp. S234-5 | reverse complement strand
TATCCTTTACGACTACATGGTCAAGTGCATGCAGGAGTTAGCGAAAGCGGAACCTGATATCGATGCACTCCTGCCTTGGAACTTCAAACACTAACAATATCGCCCCGTGGGTTCATGGGGCGGATACGGAGCTTGATGATACTGACATTGCTAAACGGTTCTGCAATGTCATTGGTATGCCAACTCGCCCCATCCATAATGATGACGGCATGACGCCCTTTCTCTGTGACAGCCGATATTTGCTTTAAATGCTCGATCATAATCTCTTTATTAACCCAAGGAACGATCATCGCTTCGCCAATCCCTCTCGCGGGACAGACAGAGCCAAACAGATACGCATATTCAAATTGTTGTTGCTTCACGGCTCTGGGACGTGTTCCTTTCTCTGCCCATAACCGTGTCGTCGTGTTTTGTTGCCCAAATCTGGCTTCATCTTGAAACCAGACATCCACATGCTCTAAAGCGATATGTCCTGGGATCTTCAGGATCGTTTCAATTTTGAATTTTTTTAAAATCGTCTTGGACTTCTTGAGATTGCTTGGGGTGTTTTGAGCG
>NZ_JZAM01000152.1:0-4650 GCF_000960595.1 Vibrio sp. S234-5 | reverse complement strand
CTTAGAGGGTGTGAACAACCGAATAAAGACGCTGAACAAAGTCGCCTATGGGTATCGTGATTGGGAATTTTTTGAGTTAAAAATCAAAGCCAGTCATGAGGCGAAGTATCGATTTTCCGGATGAACCTTATTTCCATGAACTTACCTATAAACCTAACGCCCGGTTAAGGGGCAGCCAACGCCACTGACAACTTAACGCATAACACCGTAACCACAAAAACCAACGCATGATAAAAATGCCGCGCGTTGGCTGTCCCTCTTGAACCGTTTGTTATGTTTAAGCTTCAATGACTTACGTTTTACCCAAACCAAGATTAACTCGGTTTTGACTGACAAACAAAAGCCAAGACCTGAAAAACTGAAACGACTCATAGATTTGAAAAACAGACTTTGAATTTCGGCAATTCAAGCCCAAAAACCTGTGATCAAAATATTGATTGAGCCAGCCGAACCAACCTCGCGCTTACTCGAAAATCGACTGAGGCAATTCTCTGAATTTCCAGCGCCAAAGAATAGATGTCCAGAAAGCAGCGCCAGACGAAGCAAACTTGCCGACAAACACAAAACCAACAAGCCGAGGGAGCAAGAAAAGATGCAACCAACGGATTTTTGGTGATTAAACATAACGCCGCGTTAAGGGGTGAGTGCCGCCTAAACCAACTTTCCGTATACCACTTTCACCACCAAAATCACCGCATACCAAAAATGCCACGCGGCACGAATCCCTCTTTAACGCTTTGTTATGTTTAAGCTTCAAGGGCTTACGTTTTACCAACACCAAGATTAACTCAGCGTTGACTCACAAACAAAAGCCAAAACCTAAAAAACTGAAATGACTCATAAATTTGAAAAACAGACTTCGAATTTTGGCAATTCAACCCCAAAAACTTGTGGTCGAAATACTGATTGAGCCAGCCGCACCAACCTCGCGCTTACTCGAAAATTGACTGAGGCAATTCTCTGAATTTCCAGCGCCAAAGAATAAATGTCCGGAAAACAGCGCCAAACGAAGCCAACTTGCCGACAAAAACAAAACCAAAAAGCCGAATGAGCAATGAAAAGATGCAACCAACTGATTTTAGGTGATTAAACATAACGCCCTGTTAAGGTGTGAGCAACGCAATACCGAAGCCACCGCATACCACCTTAAACACTAAACCCAGCGCATAGTAAAAATGCCACGCGTTGCGAATCACTCTTAAACAGTTTGTTAAATTGATTTTTCGATCGCCAACCTCAAGACTTTTGCACCTTTTTCGGTCAATTTCCCTGCACTAACTAAGTCATGCTGTGTCATAAAGTCGATGTCTCCAGATGTAATCATTTCTTCGTCGACTACATCTTTAAAATGGCGGTTAAGAATACGTATTGGGGCGTTAATATATTTTGAACTAAAACGCCCTTCTATTCGATTTGCCAAGTAAGATATAAAATCTTGAGGAACATCAGAAATATCACTTTGTACTCGATTAATATCTCTTTGTAGCCTTCTAAGCTCTTGTTTTGAACGGTCTAATTCTTTGCCACTCTGCTCAAGCTGAGATATTACTTGTTCTTTTTCATCGTCTGCAATTCTTGCTTTTTCAATGAGGTTTAAAATGACCTTATTCATTTCCTTTTCTTGTTCTTTAATGTGTTCTTTTTCTTTCTTTTCTTCTTCCTTTGCGCGGTCAACATCAAAGGGCATTTTGTCAAACTTGTCACGCAAACCCGTATATCCATCGTCAATGTGTTTCAGTTTTTCACCAAAACCTGACTCAATACGCCCTAAAATTTCAGATATCTCTTTAGTAAATTTGTATGAGTTGTCATAAAACATGTTAGATGTATCAGTTGCTTTGAAATAAAAAGCAACGGATAGAGCTATAGCAAAGCAAGCCAGTAAAACAGACAGTAAGTCTGTGAAACTAAACGACTCAAGCGTTATAGAGATGTCTGCGCCAAGAAGCTTCCATGTAGCTATTACAAGAATAGCAACGATTAAAATATCTCTAATGTTTACAAGTGTCAGAAATCCTTTGTTCGAGTTATTTTCTTCTTTACTCATTTAGTTTGAAACCTCATCAATCAATTTAACGCCGCGTTAAGGGGTGAGTGCCGCTTAAACCAACTTCCCGCAGATCACTTTCACCACAAAAATCACCGCAAACCAAAAATGCCACGCGGCATGAATCCCGCTTAAACGCCTTGTTATGTAACAATTTTACACGTATTGATAGACATGGTCTGCGTACAAATTACCACCGATTTCATAAGCTTGAGGCACTATCCTATCGAGTACAAAACCCACTTTTGTAAGTACCTTTTCGGAACCAATGTTACCCTCAGTGACAACTGCACTGTATTTATCGATGCCAAACTCTGACATTGAATAATTTATGAGAGCTTGCAGTGACTCTGTACCATACCCGAGTCCATGATATTCGGGCAAAAACATAAACCCAACTTCAGCAACAGAATCGTTAACACAAAAACCTGTTATACCTACTGCTTTGTCCGTTTTGGACTCGACAACAACTAAACATAGCCAATGCTTCGACTTTACAAACCATGGTACTAATCGAGATTTAAATTTACTCTCAATTTCTGACTTTGGCAGTTCATCGAAACAAAGTGAAATAACACTTGGATTCGTATGGAGTTGCAGAAATAAAGGCCAGTCATTTTCCGATAATGGCTTCATCCGCAGCCTTTCAGATACTACTTCCATTTGGCTGAACTCTCCTTGTTACATAACGCCCAATTAAGGTGTGAGGCACGCAATAACGATGCTTCCGCATAACACCTTAATCACTAGAACCGACGCATAGTAAAAATGCCACGCGTGCCGAATCACGCTTAAATTGTTTGTTATAAGCGTGCTAAATTGCGAAATGTAGCAGTATTTTAGAGGCCCGTTCACTGCATACCTCAGATTGCTTTGCCCGTACGGAAAATTCATCAGAAAATTTGGCGATAGCGTTTAAAAAATCTATTACCAGAAGATCAATATTGACACCGATTGCTTTACCTTGACCAATATCCTTTGATGCAACCATAAATGCCTCAACGACAGGATGTTGGGGAGGACCACTAATGTACTGGATTTCTCTAACTTTATTAGCTTTTGATAGATCTGAAGTTGAAGTGTGGGTATGTAAGACAGCACACCTAGCCCCCCAAAGATCATCTGCATTACACTCAAGTGCATCATCTTCCAGCATATATTTGTTCACCCAAGACTTGAATGTGTTACCAGTTGCTTTATCTTGAAAATCCGGAGCATCCAAAAGCCCACATGCATCAATTGTGGAGTAAATGATTGTTAACGCTTGCCCCATAAACTTGTTTTGATGCAATAAATCTACAGATTCGATAACTGAAAGAAAATATTTATCAATATTTGAATGATCCATAATACTCTCCTAGCTTATAACGCCCGGTTAAGGGGCAGCCAACGCAATTACCAAGCTTCCGCATAACACCGTAACCACAAAAACCAATGTATGATAAAAATGCCGCGCGTTGGCTGTCCCTCTTGAACCGTTTGTTATGTTTAAGCTTCAATGACTTACGTTTTACTAAAACCAAGATTAACTCAGCTTTGACTCACAAACAAAAGCCAAGACCTAAAAAACTGAAATGACTCATAGAATTGAAAAACAGACTTCGAATTTTGGCAGTTCAAGCCCAAAAAACTTGTGGTCAAAATACTGATTGAGCCAGCCGCCCTAACCTCGCGCTTACTCGAAAATTGACTGAGGCAATTCTCTGAATTTCCAGCGCCAAAGAATGAATGTCCGGAAAACAGCGCCAAACGAAACCAACTTGCCGACAAGCACAAAACCAACAAGCCAAGGGAGTAAAGAAAAGATACAACCAACTGATTTTGCGTGATTAAACATAACGCCCGCTTAAGGGGCAGACAACGCTACTGCTAACTTTCCGCATAACACCGTAATCACAAAAATCAACGCATTAAAAAATGCTGCGCGTTGGCTGTCCCTCTTGAAGCGTTTGTTATAGCCTTTTCTTAACCGAGATCTCAGCCATAAAAAATTGAGCTGCCTCATTAAGAACTTCTACTACAGACTCTCCATTTCGGACATTCTCATCCAGCGGAAATATCCAGTCAAAAAAAGCAACTTGATCGTTATCTATAACTTGATTTAACCCACTCTGAATCTCAGCAGATGTAAGTGGCGTCTTTTGAGAATTTCCCTTCTTAAAAGCATGGCCAATATAAGTACTCCTAAACGAGTACATTTTCCTATTCTCAATTTCCTTTTTTATGTTTCTAATTTTAACTAATAAGTGATCTGGCAATTGCTTGAACTCCAAACCATAGTGACAATACACCTCATCAAATCTACATAGAGAAATTACAATCTGTGATAAACACATGCGATTTACTGGCATGTACAATTCACTAGCAACTTCTTCTACAAACACTTGGCTTGGAGCAAGCAGGTCAGTCACAATATCAATTAATAACCACTGCAACTCTTCAAATCTAGAAGCCATATGTGAAACTCCTGTAGGCTATAACGCCGCGTTAAGGGGTGAGTGCCGCACAAACCAACTTTCCGCAGACCACTTTCACCACAAAAATCACCGCATACCAAAAATGCCACGCGGCACGAATCCCTCTTGAACGCTTTGTTATGTTTA
>NZ_JZAM01000151.1:0-262 GCF_000960595.1 Vibrio sp. S234-5 | reverse complement strand
AGTGTATTGGCAAAGTTAGACACAATCACAATCGTCGTGGCACCAGAGTCGTTCAATTGGTGTTCAAGTTCACGAGGAGTGTAGAGAGGGTTTACGTTTACAGCGATACAACCTGCACGCAAAATACCAAACAACGCTACTGGGTATTGCAGTAGGTTTGGCATCATCAGAGCAACACGGTCACCCTTTTGCAATTTCAGTTCGTTTTGCAGGTAAGCGGCAAATGCGCGGCTACGCTCTTCCAACTTGCGGAAGGTCATCA